>NZ_JBFBBN010000020.1:0-140276 GCF_040682715.1 Amycolatopsis sp. NPDC051128
CGGCGTTCGACCGCTACGGGTCGCCGTCCGAGGTGGCTTCGGCGGTGTCCTACCTGGCCGCGCCGGCCAGCGCGTACGTGACGGCCGCTGCCGCTCCGCTCGACCTGTCCACGACCTACCCGTCCCGCGACAGTGCCGCCGAAGCCGCCCGTGCCGAGCACGGCCACCCCCGTCAACGCCAGCGCGACGAGCGCTTTCCGCATCTAGTTGGCGCCTCCCGACTTGGCCGTGGCCTTGCGGGCCCGGATGGTCGCGCCGGCCCCGACGCCGAGCCCGATGGCGCCGACGAGCAGGCTGGCCCCGCCGAGCCAGCGGGCGGTGTTGTCGGACGTCGCCGCGGCGGCTTCGGTGTGCTCGCCGGTGGTCGATGCCGTCCCGGCCGCCATCCCGGCGTGGTCGTCGCCTTCCACCGCCTTCGCGGCCAGCTTGACGACCGGCGACGGGTGCTCCGGCTCCTCGCCGTTCGCCGGCTTCGGCTGGTTCCAGTCGACGACCTTACCGTCGCTGTAGGTCTGGTGGGCCGGGAACTCCACCTGGTCCACGTTGCTGGGCAGCGGGCCGAAGCTCACCGAGAACTCCTGGTAGTCGGTGGCCTTGAGCTCGTTGCCCGGCTGGGCGGTCCAGGTCACCGCGGTGACGGCTTCGGTGATCTGCGTGCCGTTGTCCTTGGTGATCGGCGTGGGCAGCTTCGACTTGACGACCTCGGCGGTCCAGCCGGGGAGCGGCTTGGTCCGCACCGAGCCGATGCCGTAGTCCGCCTTGAAGTCGACGGTGAGCTTCGTGGTGGTGAGGGGGGCCTTCTCCTCGCTCGGCACGCGGAACACGATCGCGGCGTAGCCGCCCTTCGTCGGCTGCGGGCCGTACACGTTGGCGGTGACGTGCGCGGAGGCGACGCCCGCGCCGAGGAGACCGGCGACACCGACGGTCGCGGCGAGGAAGCCGGCGCGCCTGAAGACGTGCTGGGACATGGGTTCACTCCTGATGAACTCAAGGGGACAACAGCGAACTCGGGGGTTCGCTGTCGTGAAGGAGGAAAAGCTGAGGTCAGGAGTGAACGGGCGGGCCGCGCCGCCCGCGGATCCGGCGCAGGTCGACGCCGACGAGGTGGTCCGGCCCGGCGGTGCGGGCCGGGACGAGGGCGGGAGCCGCTGCCGGCACCGGCAGCGGGGTGAGCAGCCGCGGCAGGATGGCGCGCAGCACGGCCAGCACCGTGAGCAGGGTCGCGTCCGCGCGGGCGAGCAGGAGCGCGGTCAGCACGGTCGCGACGGTGTGCGCGACAACCATGCCGAGCCCGGTGTTCCCGGGCGACGCGGCCATGCCGTGGTGCTCGGCGAGCGTGGTGAGCAGCAGGTGCATGACCAGCTGGGCGGCCCCCAGCAGGGTGATCGTGGCGACCGCTCCGCGTGCCTTACGGGTGAGGGCGGTCGCGGTCCAGCCGAACAGGCCGGTGAGCAGCACCGTCATCGCCGGGTCGGGCAGCCCGCCGTCGGCGAGCCGGTGCGCGGTCACGGTAAGCGCCGCCGCGCTCACGGCGAGCAACGCGCCGCGGGTAGCCCCGAGCACGGCGGGTCGCCGTGCCGGGACGTTCATGACGAGCAGCCTAAGCGACGCACCAATGGGTGATCGCGCGGTCCCGTCAGGTGAGCACACACAAAGTTAACGGCTCATGCGCCGGTTCGGTTCAGCGTGGTTGTTGCCGATCACGCCCGGATGCGGAACGGTGGCGGAATCACCGAGGCCGAGAACGGAGGTTTGGCTTCTCCGCACGGTGGGTACTGAGCCGTCGGTCAGGAGCTAGCCCGTTCGGGTGAGTCTCAATGGACGCGGGCGGGAGTGCGGACACGGATGAATCTCTTCGAGTACATCTCGGACCGGGCGAGCAAGTTGTGGCTGGAGGCCTACCTGCACACCAGCCTGGTGGTGCAGTGCACGATCCTCGCGGCGGTACTCGGCGTGCTGATCGGGGTCGCGGTCTACCGCAGCTCGATCGGTTCGGCGGTGGCCACCGCGTTGGCCAGCACGATCCTGACGGTTCCGTCGTTCGCCCTCCTGGGCCTGCTGATCCCGATCTCCGGGCTCGGACCGACGACCGCCGTCATCGCGCTGGTGCTGTACGGCCTCCTGCCGATCGTCCGGAACACCATCGTCGGGCTCGACGGCGTCGACCCGGCGATCACCGACGCCGCGCGCGGCATCGGGATGAGCCGCTTCGGCGTGCTCACCCGCGTCGAGCTGCGGCTGGCCTGGCCGGCGATCCTCGCCGGCATGCGGGTCGCGACGCAGATGCTGATGGGCATCGCGGTGATCTCCGCCTACGCGAAGGGCCCGGGCTTCGGCGCCGAGGTCTTTTCCGGGCTCACGAACGCGGGGAGCACGAACTCCCTGAACCAAGCCGTCACCGGCACGGTCGGGGTGGTCATCCTCGCCCTGCTCCTCGACGGCGTCTACGTCCTGATCAAGCGCTTCACCATCTCTAGGGGTGTCCGTGGCTGAGAACGAGGAAGTCTCCGGCGTCGAGATCGAGCTGGAGCAGGTGACCAAGCGGTACCCGGGCACCCGTGAGCCGGCCGTCGACGACTTCTCGATGGTCGTGCCCGCCGGCAAGATCGTGGTCTTCGTCGGCCCGTCCGGGTGCGGCAAGACCACCACGATGCGGATGATCAACCGGCTGATCGAGCCGACGTCCGGCCGGATCACCATCGGCGGCGACGACGCGCTCAAGCTGGACGTCGACACCCTGCGCCGCCGGACCGGCTACGCCATCCAGCAGGCCGGGCTGTTCCCGCACTTCACCGTCGCGCAGAACATCGCGGTGGTGCCGGGCCTGCTCGGCTGGGACAAGCAGAAGGTCAACGCCCGGGTCGAGGAGATGATGGACCTGGTCGGGCTCGACCCGGCCGACTTCCGCGACCGCTTCCCGCGCCAGCTCTCCGGCGGGCAGCAGCAGCGCGTCGGCGTGGCGCGGGCGCTCGCCGCGGACCCGCCGGTGCTGCTGATGGACGAGCCGTTCGGCGCGGTCGACCCGATCACCCGCGGCAACCTGCAGGACGAGCTGCTGCGGCTGCAGACGGAGCTGAAGAAGACGATCGTGTTCGTCACGCACGACTTCGACGAAGCCGTGAAGCTCGGCGACAAGATCGCGGTGCTCGGCAACCGGTCGTCGATCCTGCAGTACGACACGCCCGAAGCGATCCTGGCGAACCCGGCGGACGACACGGTCGCCGGCTTCGTCGGCGCGGGCGCGTCGCTGAAGCAGCTGACGCTGCTGCGGGTTCGCGACGTCGAGCTCCAGCAGGACGCGCTCACCGTGACCGTCGACGAGTCGCCCGCGTCGGTCCGGGAGAAGCTCGAGAAGTCGCGCAAGCACTTCGCGCTCGTCCTGGACGCCCGCCGCCGTCCGACGCGGTGGGTGCACAGCCGCGAGCTCACTTCGGCGTCTTCGCTGGCCAACCTCGGCAAGCCGCTGCGCGACGTCGTCAGCCTGCAGTCGACGCTGCAGGACGCGCTCGAGGCGATGCTCGCCGAGGGCGGATCGGTGCCGGTCACCGGTGCGCGCGGCGAGTACGCGGGCACCATCCAGCTGGACACCGTGATCGAGACCATCCAGCAGCTGCGGGACGAGCACACCAACGGCGAGGAGGTGTCCGCGTGACGGTTGACGTCGACACCGGTTTCAGTACCGAGTCCGGCTCCAAACGCGCGGAACGCGTCCGGCTCTTCGCGCAGCCCGCGGTCGTGCTGGTGATCGTCGCGGTCACGCTGGTCTCGGTGTTCTCCAGCGGGCTGACCGCGACCGAGAAGGAGACGCTCAACGCGTCGTCGTTGCTCACGGCGTTGTGGGACCACCTGCTGATCACGCTCGTGGTGACCGCGATCGTCGTGCTGGTCGCGGTGCCGCTCGGAGTCATCGTGACGCGGCCGTGGGCGCGCTTCCTGGCGCCGATCTTCCTGGCGATCGCGAACATCGGCCAGGCCGCGCCCGCGCTCGGCGTGCTGGTGCTGTGGTTCATCGTCACCGGCGCGACCGGCGGGATCTGGGTGGCGGCGCTGCCGCTGGCGTTCTACTCGCTGCTGCCGGTGCTGCGGAACACGATGGTCGGCATCCAGCAGGTCGACCCGGCGCTGATCGACGCGGGCCGCGGCATCGGGATGCCGGCGTCCGCGGTGCTCTGGCGGGTCGAGCTCCCGCTGGCCGTCCCACTGATCCTGGCCGGCCTGCGCACGTCACTGGTGCTGGCGGTCGGCACGGCGACGTTCGGCATGTTCGTCAACGCGGGCGGGTTCGGGCTGCTCATCGACACCGGCTACAAGCTGAACCTGACTTCGGTGCTGGTCACCGGTTCGGTGCTGGCCGTGGCGCTGGCGCTGCTGGTGGACTGGCTGGGCGCGGTCGCCGAACAGTTCTTCGGACCGAAGGGGCTGCGATGAAACTCCGGCGTTGGAAGGCCGTCCTCGGGGTGGCCGTGCTGGGCGCGACGCTTTCGGCGTGCGGGCTGACGGTCAACCAGGCGGTGCCGTACGACATCCGGCCCGGCTCGATCCAGCCGATCCCGTCGCTGCAGGGGCTCAAGGTCACGGTGGGGTCGAAGGACTTCACCGAGAACATCATCCTGGCGTACATGGCCGAGATGGCGCTGACCGCGGCGGGCGCGGAGGTCGTCGACCTGTCCGACATCAAGGGCTCCAACTCGTCGCGCCAGGCGCTGCTGTCCGGGCAGACGGACGTCACGTGGGAGTACACCGGCACGGGCTGGATCAACTACCAGGGCAACGAGCTCCCGGTCCCCGGCGGCGAGAAGGCCCAGTACGAGGCGACGGCCAAGGCGGACGAGGAGAAGTTCGGCGTCACGTGGCTGAACTACTCGCCGCTCAACGACCAGTACGCCTTCGCCGTCACCGAGGCGTACGGCGCGCAGAACAACCTGAAGACGACGTCCGACCTGGCGGCGTTCATCAAGCAGAAGCCGGACCAGGCGGTGTTCTGCCTGGAGACGGAGTTCACCAGCCGCCAGGACGGCTTCCCGGCGGCGGTCAAGGCGTACGGCTTCCAGAACCCGACGGTGAAGAACTTCGGCATCGGCACGATCTACTCGGCGGTGGCGAGCGGAACCTGCCCGGTGGGCGAGGTCTTCACGACGGACGGCCGGATTTCGGGCCTCAACCTGCGGGTGCTGGAGGACGACAAGAAAGCGTTCCCCCAGTACAACGCGGTCGCGACGCTGCGCACGGAGTTCATCAAGGCGCACCCGGACCTCCGCGGCCCCCTGGAGACGGTCAGCGCGGCGATCACCAACGAGCAGATGATCGAGCTCTGCAAGCAGGTCGACGTCGACGGCCAGGACGCGGGCAAGGTGGCCCACGACTGGATGGTCAAGAAGGGCTTCGTCAAGTAGCCGGTTCATCGACCGAACGGCCGGGCAGTTCGCTGCCCGGCCGTTTTGTCAAATCAGCCATCCACAGGACCGAAGTTGTCCACAGATTTCCGCGGCCGGGGTTTTTGCCCCCTGCCGCCGATAGACTGGATCTGGGGACGCCCCCCGGGACGGGTGGGGGCTGCCCTCAGATCCCCAGCCGGTGCAGCAGCTGGCCTTCCAGCCGTTCCAGCTCGCCGGCCACCGCGCGGTGGGCCGACTTCCGTCGCGCCGCCGGCATTCGCTCGGCCGCCCGGATCGTGGCCGACAGCTGCTCCAGCGTCCCGAGCGCGTCCTTCGCGAACTCCGTGTCCGTCGTCGAAGCCTTCGCCGACTTCCGCAGGTCGCGGCAGCCGTCGGCGAGGCCGGCGATCCGGGCGTGCAGGGCCGCGCCGCGGCCGGTGTACTCGCCCAGCTTCTCGACCGAAACCCCCAGCTTGCGCGCCTGGTAGCGGTCGTACACCTCTCGCGCGACGCCCGCCGCGCGGACCGCGTACGGCGCGACCACGGGAATCATGGCCGGGCCGAGCACCTTCGCCACCGCGATCGCGTTCTTCGCCTTCTTGGGGGTGAACCTGGCTTCACCCTCGACCTTGGCCTTGCGCGCCATGGCACCTCCTGCGACGTGTCGAGGTCGAACTTACTGGTCGCCCGGGTGGCGGGCATGGCGGCTCGGCGGTGGGAATCTAGAGTGATCTCCATGAAGGGCGAGGTGGTACTCGACGCGGGAGCGGTCAGCCGCTGCCGCCGTCGCGTGCACCTCGAACACGATCCGGCGATGCGCGAGGTCCCGCTCTCGCCGCCGGACCCCACGGCGCAGCAGCGGATCGACGACGCCGCCGCCCACCGCGAGGACATCGTCAGCCGGCTGATGGCCGCCAATCCCGGTCAGTGGGTGAAGATCGGCCGCGACCTCCCGGCGCATGAGCGCGTCGAACGCACCGAACAGGCATTCGCCGCCGAAGCCCCCTACATCTGGGGCGCGCTGCTGCCGGTCGACCCGGCCGGGCACCGGCGCGGCGGCATCGACCTGCTCGTCCGCACCGGCCGCGGGTACGTCCCGGTGCTGGTGGTGCGCCACCGCATCACCGACCGCGGCAGCGGCGCGATCGTCACCGGCCTGACCGACCTCGACCCGACGCACCGCGCGGCCGACGACGGCCGCAGGATCCGGTCGCAGCCCCGCGACCAGCTCCGGCTCGCGCACATCCGCCGCATGCTGCAGACGCTCGGGCAGGCCGACGAAAGCCTCGTGCTCGGCGGCGTGATCGGTCTGGACGCCGACGTCGTCGTCTGGCACGACCTCACGGCGGGCACCTGGCCCGGCGGCCGCAGCGCACTCACCGAGTACCAGGCCCGGTTCGCCGACCGGCTCGCCATCGCCACCGCGGCCGCGAACGGCGACGAGCCGCTGGCCGAGCCGTCGCGCGTGCTCGAGTGCCGCAGCTGCCCGTGGTGGCCGACGTGCGCGGCCGAGCTCGCCGAGGCCCGCGACGTCAGCCTCGTCGTCCGCGGCGAGGACGCGGTGGAGCTGCGCCGGGCCGGCGTGTCCACTGTGGACAAGCTGGCGGCGCTCGACCCGGCCGGCGAGTCGCCGTCGGTGAACTGGACGGGCGTCACCTTCCCGGACGCGGTCGTGCTCGCCCGCGCCTGGCTGGCCGACCTCACCCTCGTCCGACGCGTCGAGGAGGTGGAGGTGCCGCGCGCCGACGTCGAGGTCGACATCGACATGGAGAGCTTCGGCGACGCCGGCGCGTACCTCTGGGGCTGCCTGCTGAGCGGCGCCGACATCGGCCTCCCGCAGGGCTACCGCGCCTTCGCGACGTGGGACCCGCTGCCCACCGACGACGAGGCCCGGTCCTTCGCCGGCTTCTGGGCCTGGCTCACCGACGTCCGCGAGCGCACCGAAGCGGCGGGGCTGACCTTCCGCGCCTACTGCTACAACGCGCTCGCCGAGAACCGCTGGCTCTTCGGCTCCGTCGAGCGCTTCGGCGACCACCCCGGCGTCCCGGCGAAGAAGGAAGTCCAGTCCTTTGTGGACTCCGACGAGTGGGTCGACCTCTTCCGCAGCGTCAGCGACCAGTTCCTGTGTTCCCACGGCAAGGGGCTGAAGGTGATCGCCCCGGTCGCCGGGTTCTCCTGGCGCGACCCCGAGGCGGGCGGCGAGGCGTCGATGCGCTGGTACCGCGACGCCGTGGGCATGGACGGCGAGACGCCGGACGACGCCCAGCGCGAGCGGCTGCTGCGCTACAACGAGGACGACGTCCTCGCGACGCGGGCGCTGCGCGAGTGGATCAGCGCGCGGGCGCAGACCGAAGTCCCGTACATGTTCGACCTCTGAGTTGGTTTGTCGACTAAGACACTTGCCTCCTGGCGCGTCTTGCGTAATACTCGTCTGCGAGTACTCGTGGACGAGGAGTCCAGATGAAGCGGCGGAAGGTCGGCAACCTGCTCGGGCTGGCCGTGCTGTCCGTCGTGATCGAGGGCCCCAAGCACCCGTACGAGATGGCTGCCGTGCTCAAGCAGCGCGGCAAGGACTCGGACATGCCGATCAAGTGGGGCTCGCTCTACACCGTCGTCGCGAACCTGGAGAAGCACGGCTTCGTCGAGGCCGTCGAGAGTGTCAAGGACGGTGGACGGCCCGAGCGCACCGTCTACCGGATCACGCCGGCCGGGCGCGAGGAGTTCGAGGACTGGGTCCGCGAGCTCGTCGGCACCCTCGACCGGGAGCCGCCGCGGTTCAAGGCCGGACTGTCGATGATGGGCGTCCTCGGCCCGGACCAGGCGATCTCCCTGCTGCGGCAGCGGGCGACCGAGCTGGACGAACGCGCCGAGGCACAGCGGGCGGGCCTCGAACAGCTGCGCGGCGTGATGCCGCGGCTGTTCCTGGTGGAGGTCGAGTACGACCTCGCGATGACCGAGGCCGAGGCGCGTTGGGTGCGCACCTTCCTCGGCGAGCTGACCAGTGGCGCCGTGCCCGGCACGGACGCGTGGCGCCGCTGGTACGAGACCGGCGAATTCCCCGACGACCTGGGGGAGTTCGTGGAAGGGAAATAGCACGGACCCCGGGTGGTGCTGGCACACCGCCCGGGGTCCTCGACCCCGAACCGAGCACGCCCGGCCCCGAGGTGGCACCGAAAGGATAACCGGGCGGCTCTTCGGTTCGGCACACCGAAGAGGAGAGATCCATGGAGACGACCCGCAAGCACAAAGTGCCCGAGATGGAGGGCTTCCAGGCGCGCTGGTACGCCAAGAACCGGGGCACCGAGGCGCAGCTCGCGCAGTACCGGCGGCAGGCGGCCGAGGTCACGGCCGGGCTGGCGGAGGGCGCCGAGATCCTGGAGGTGGCGCCCGGGCCCGGCTTCTTCGCCGTGGAGCTGGCGAAGCGCGGCTACCGCGTCACCGGGCTCGACATCAGCCACACGATGGTCGAGATCGCCCTCGAAGAGGCCCGGAAGGCGGGCGTGGCCGTCGGCTTCCGGCAAGGGGACGTCACCGAGGCGCCGTTCGACGACGAGTCGTTCGACTTCGTGATCTGCCAGGCCGCGTTCAAGAACTTCCGGCGGCCGGTGGCCGCGCTGAACGAGATGCACCGGGTGCTGCGGCCCGGCGGGTTCGCGGTGATCCACGACCTGAACCACGAAGCGACCAGCGCGGACATCGAACGCGACGTCGCCGGGATGGACCTCGGCGTGGTCAGCGGCTTCACGGTCCGGCAGACGCTGGGGTGGCTGCGGCGCCGCGCGTTCACGGCCGCGCAGTTCGAGACGCTGGCCGCGGAAAGCGCGTTCGGCGGCTGCTCGGTCACCACGGACGGCATCGGCCTGGAGGTCCGTCTCACCCGCTGAGACGAACTTTCCCTAGGAAAGATGCGTCCGAAGGCCCTCAGACGCATCTTTCCTAGGGAAAGTGCCGTCCTTGGGGGTCAGCGCGGGGCCATGCGGAGGGAGCCGTCCATCCGGATGACCTCGCCGTTGAGGTAGTCGTGGTCGATGAGCGACAGCGCGAGCTGCGCGTACTCGTCCGGCCGCGCGAGGCGCTTCGGGAACGGGACCCCGGCGGCGAGCGACGCGCGGAACTCGTCGCCGACGGTGGCGAGCATCGGGGTGTCGACGATGCCCGGCGCGATGGTCAGCACGCGGATCCCGTGCGAGGCGAGGTCGCGGGCCGCGGGGAGCGTCATGCCGACGACGCCGCCCTTGGACGACGAGTAGGCGACCTGCCCGATCTGGCCGTCGAAGGCGGCGATGGACGCGGTGTTGATGATGACGCCGCGGGCGTCGTCTTCGAGGGGCTCGGTCTTCGCGATCGCCTCGGCCGCGACCGTCAGCACGTTGAACGTGCCGATCAGGTTGATCTGGATGACCTTCGCGTACAGCGCGAGGTCGTGGCGGCCCTTCTTGGACAGGATCCGCGCGGACGGCCCGATGCCGGCGCAGTTCACGACGGTCCGCAGCGGCACGCCGGACCCGGAAGCGGTCGCGACGGCGGCCTCGACCTGCTCGACGTCGGTGACGTCGGCCTCGACGTAGGTGATGCCGTCGAGCTGCTCCGCCTTCTCGATCGACGGCGCGAGGTCGAGCGCGAACACCCGGGCGCCCTTGGCCGCGAGCGCCGTCGCCGTCGCTCCGCCGAGGCCGGACGCGCCTCCCGTGACGAGCGCCGCGGTGTCGGTGATCTGCATCTGTGCCGTTCCCTTCGTGGCCTGCTGCTCGGATTCCGGACCCAGGTTAACGCTCGTTCGCACCGGCGATTCGTGTCTTCGCTCACCGCTCCCGGGCGCGACTGTTTCCGTTAGCGCGGTGGTCACGTCCGGCTGCCACCTTCAGCACCATGACGTCAGCTCGGATCGTGGTGGTGGGAACCGGTTACGTCGGCTTGACCACGGGGGCCTGCCTCGCGAGTCTCGGCCATTTCGTCACCTGCGTGGACGTCGACCGCGCGAAGGTGTCCCGGCTGTGTGCCGGCCGCGTCGACATCCTCGAACCGGGGCTGGCCGACCTGGTCGCCCGCGGGGTCGCGGCGGGGCGCCTGCGGTTCGTCGTCGGCGCGCGGGACGCGGTCCGCGGCGCCGAAGCGGTGTTCCTCTGTGTGCCGACGCCGATGGGGGCGGGCGGCTCCGCGGACCTCCGCGCGGTCGAGGCGGTGGTCGCCGAGATCGGCGACGTCGTGCCCGCGGGCTGTGCGCTGGTCACCAAGTCGACCGTGCCGGTCGGCACGGCGAAGCGGATCCGGGAGATGCTCGGCCGGACCGACGTGCCGGTGGTGTCGAACCCCGAGTTCCTCCGCGAAGGCACCGCGGTCGCGGACTTCCTTGGGCCGGACCGGATCGTCGTCGGCTCGGACGACCTCGCCGCCGCGCGCCGGGTCGGCGAGCTGTACGCCGACCTCGCGGCTCCGGTCGTCGTCGCCGACGCGGCGAGCGCGGAGCTGGTGAAGTACGCCGCGAACTGCTACCTCGCGCTGAAGCTGTCCTACGTCAACTCGATCGCCGAGCTGTGCGAACGGCTGGGCGCGGACATCTCCCTGGTCACCGAGGGCATGGGCTACGACCGGCGGATCGGCCGGACGTTCCTCAAGCCGGGCCCTGGCTGGGGCGGCTCGTGCCTGCCGAAGGACACCAGCGCGCTGGTCAAGGTCGCCGAGTCGGTGCACTACGACTTCAAGATGCTGACCTCGGCGATCGACGAGAACATCGCCCAGCGCGACCGGATCGTCGCGAAGATCGCCGGCGCGGTCGGCGGCACGCTGGCCGGCGCCCGGATCGGCGTGCTGGGCCTGGCCTTCAAGGCGGGCACCAACGACCTGCGCGACTCGCCCGCGCTGGCCGTGTCGTCGGTGCTGTGCGCGCTGGGCGCCGAGCTGATCGCCTACGACCCGGCGGTCGACGGCGAGATCGACGGGATGACCGTCGTGGACGACGCCTACCAGGTCGCGAAGGACGCGGACGCCGTCGTGGTGCTGACCGAGTGGGCCGAGTTCAAGCACCTCGACTGGACCGCGATGGCCGAGCTGATGGACGGCATCGACGTCGTCGACACGCGCAACCTGCTCGACCCACGGGCGATCGTGGACGCCGGGCTGTCCTGGCAGGGCGTCGGGCGGCCGCGGGCGGCGGCGCGAATCAAGGTCTCTTGAAAAGGCACTGCGTGAGCGCTCGATCTTGGCTAGGCTGGCCGCACGGCATCGCGTGTCGGTCACCGGCTGGGTGAGGCATGGAGGTGGCGGGAGTGCCCCGGAGGCATTTCAATCGTGTCAGTATCCGTTTCCGTTGAATTGAACCATTTGATCGTCCCGTCCCGGAACAACCGGGAATCCGCCGAATTCCTGGCGAACCTGCTCGGCCTCGAAGTCGGGGAGGAATGGGGCCCGTTCATCCCGGTCGAGACCCGCAACGGCGTCCGCCTGGACTTCGCGACCATCCCCGAAGAGGACCTTCGCCTGCAGCACTACTGTTTCCTGATCCCGGAAGACGACTTCGACGCCGTCTTCGCGCGGCTCGTCGAAACGGGTGTGACGTACCACGCCGACCCGATGGGGAAGCAGGTCGGCGAAATCAACAACAACCACGGCGGTCGTGGTGTCTATTTCCTCGATCCCGGTGGGAACGGGATGGAAATCATCACGCAGCCGTACGAGCCGGACCGGCGTCGCCCAGCTCGCTGGTAAGTTCCTTAGCAATGCGTACTATCGGGGCATGTTCACGACGAGGCCGGAGCTGGCCGGCACCTTCGGGATGGTGGCATCGACGCACTGGCTGGCTTCGGCCACCGGGATGGCGGTGCTGGAAGACGGCGGCAACGCGTTCGACGCGGCGGTCGCCGCCGGGTTCGTCCTGCAGGTCGCCGAGCCGCACCTGTGCGGGCCGGCGGGCCAGGTGCCCGGCCTCTTCGTGACGGCGGACGATCCGACCCCGCGGGCGCTGGCGAGCCAGGGCCCGTCGCCCGCGGGGGCCACGCCCGCGCACTTCGCGTCGCTCGGGCTGGACCTGATCCCGGGCAGCGGCCTGCTCCCGGCGACCGTCCCCGGCGCCTGGGACGGCTGGCTCCTGCTGCTGCGCGACTACGGCACGAAGTCCCTTCGCGAGGTGCTGTCGTACGCGATCGGCTACGCGCGCAACGGCGTCCCGCTGGTGTCGCGGGTCGGGGACACGATCCGCGCCGTCGAGCGGCTGTTCGTCGAGCACTGGCCGACGTCGGCCGAGCTGTGGCTGCCGGACGGCAAGCCCGCTTCGGGCCTGCATCGGAATCCGGTTTTGGCCGGCACGTGGGAGCGGCTGCTGCGCGAAGCGGAGTCCGTCCCCGGCCGGGAAGCGCAGCTCGACGCGGGACGTCGTGCCTGGTCACAGGGCTTCGTCGCCGAATCGATCGACGCGTTCAGCCGGCAGGCGTTCCGCGACGACTCCGGCCGGGACCACGCGGGCCTGCTGACCGGCGACGACCTGGCGTCGTGGTCGGCGACGTACGAGGAACCGGCGTCCGTCGACGTCGGCGACTGGCGCCTGGTCAAGCTGGGCGGCTGGACGCAGGGCCCGGCTCTGTTGCAGCAGGCGCTGCTGATGCACGGCTTCCGCGACGAGCTGTCCTATGTGGACGGCGTGCCGTCGGAACGCACGGTGCACCTGGCGGTCGAAGCGGCGAAGCTGGCCTTCGCCGACCGCGAGGCCTGGTACGGCGACACCGACGTGCCCCTGGACGTGCTGCTTTCCGCGTCATACACCGATTCCCGACGCGCCTTGATCACCGACACGGCGTCTCCCTCGCTGCGCCCTGGCGACGCTCGTGGTCCGGCGCGGCTACCGGCGATCTTGGATTCGCTGCGGGGCGTGCGGGCCGAGGGCGGCGCGACGGGCGAGCCGACGGTCGGCCCCCAGGGCCGGACCCGCGGTGACACGGTCCACCTCGACGTCGCCGACGCGGCGGGCAACCTGGTCTCGCTGACGCCGTCCGGCGGCTGGCTGCAGTCCAGCCCGGCCATCCCTTCGCTGGGCTTCTGCCTGGACTCGCGGGGCCAGATGTTCTGGCTGGAGCAGGGCCTGCCGAACTCCCTGGCACCGCGCAAGCGTCCCCGGATCACGCTGTCGCCTTCGCTGGCGCTGCGCGACGGAGTCCCGACGCTGGCCTTCGGCACCCCGGGCGGCGACCAGCAGGACCAGTGGCAGTTGTGCTTCTGGCTCGCGCACGTCTACGGCGGGCTGAACCTGCAGGAGTCGATCGATTCGCCGGCTTGGCACACGACGGCGTTCCCGAGCTCGTTCCACCCGCGCTCGTGGAACCCGCGCGAGCTGGTGGTGGAGTCCCGCCTCGGCACGTCCACTGTGGATGCCCTGCGCGCCCGCGGCCACGAGATCGTGGACGCGGGCGACTGGGCGTTGGGCCGCCTCTCGGCGGTCTCCCGCTCCGGAGGCCTGCTCCACGCGGCGGCCAACGCCCGCGGCATGCAGGGCTACGCCGCGGGCCGTTAGCTCGGGCGCTCCCAGAGCCAGAACTCGATGCCCTGGTTGTCCGTGCAGTCCGCGGTGGTCCCGTACGGGTGCCGCTCCGCCTCGCCCGCCTGGCCGCCCTGCTCGCGAACCCGCGTCCGCGCCGCCTCCAGGTCGTCCACCGCGTACATCAGCTTCCAGCCGACCTGGCGGTCGCCGGCCCACAGGCCACCTTCGAGACCCGGGCCCGAGAACGACCACGCGTCCGAGACCGAGCCCGGCGAGAACTCCCAGCCCAGCACCGCGCCGTAGAACGTCTTCGCCGGCTCGGCCTCCGGGACCTGGAACGTGAAGTACATGGCCTCGCCCTGCTTCGGCGCCGGCTTCGGCGTCGCCTGGGACACCAGCCAGCGCTGGCCGAACGGGTCGCGGAACGAGCCGCCGCGGCCGTACGGCGAATCGCTCACCGCGCGGATCAGCGTCGCGCCCAGCTCCACCGCCCGCGCCACGCTGGTGTCGGGATCCGGCACCTCGACCCGCACCGAAGCGCCACCCTCGCTCGCGGCGACGTGCCCGATCTCGGGGTACTCCTCGGCGAGCATCAGCACGGTGTCGCCGATGGCCAGTTCGGCGTGCCCGATCCGGCCGTCGTCCATCAGGATCGGTTCGGCGCGCCGCACCGCGCCGAAGACCTCGACGTAGAAGTCGAGCGCGGCCCGGGCGTCGGACACGGCGAGGTACGGGGTCAGCGAGCGTAGTTCGGCGCTCGTCGCGGGCGCTTCCGTGGTGGTCATCTCGGCTCCGTTCAAGATCAAGCGGCGCAGGTTGTCGCGCAGCTCGGCGGCGAAGTCCGGGTCGGGGGCGACCCGCTCGGAGGGACGGCGAAGCGCGTCGAAAGGCTCAGGCATCGCGACCCTCCTTCACTTCGTAGGCACGTCGGAACGCGGCACGGGCCCGCACGAGCAACGCCTCGGTGGCGTGCACGCTGCGCCCCAGGTGGCCGGCGACTTCGGGCACCCCGAGGCCGTCGACGTAGCGCAGGGTCAGCGCGGCCCGGTGGTGCGGCCCGAGGGATTCGAGCACCTGTCTCGCGCGCAGGGCGTCGAGCCGCTCGTCCCACGGGTCCTCGACGTCCGGTGCGCTGTCGTGCGCCAGCCGCAGCCCGCGTTCTTCCCGTTCTTTGCGCCGCCAGTGGTCGGCGAGCTTGTGCCGGGCGACGCCGATCAGCCACCCGGTGCTCACTGGAGGTGCGTACTCCTTGCGACAGGCGGCGACCGCCCCGAGGAACGTCTCGGACGTCAGCTCCTCGGCGAGCGTGCGGTCGCCGCACCGGGACAGCAGGTACCCGTAGACCTCCGGCAGCGCGGTTTCGTACAGCCCGAGCAGCGCGAAGGCCGGGTCCGGTCGCACCCGAGGTTCCGTCACACCCTCATCGTCGCTCCCCGCGCGCTTTTTCCGACGGGTGAATCCGTGATTTCTTCAGTCACGCGGGTCCGGCAACCGCCGCGCGGTGACCGACACGATCGCCGCCAGCACCGCGACCACCCCGATCACCAGTGCGAAAGCGTCCCGAGGGCCCATCGCGCCAGGCGCCGAGAGCGCCGCGTACAGACTCCCCAGCGTCGCCACCCCGAGCGCCAGCGACGTCTGCTGGTTCGTCGTCATCACGCCACTGCCGACCCCCGCCAGCTCGGTGGGCACGTGGGACAGCACGATCCGGAACAGCGTCGTCATCGCCAGTGCGTTGCCCACGCCGATCGCCACCATCGCGGGCGCCAGGTCCAGGATCGTCACGTGCGGCCACGCCGCCGAAGTCGTGCAGAGCAGCGCCACCATGCCGATCGCCGTGATCGCACCCCCCACCGCGACGACCTTCTGGCCGTAGCGCGCCACCAAGCGGCTACTCAGCATCGACACCGTGAAGTACGCGACCGCCAGCGGCGTCAGCGCGCCGCCCGCGCCCAGCGGCCCGAAGCGCAGGCTCTCCTGCAGCGTCATCGCGAACACGAACATGAACGAGCCGAACGCGCCGAAGAACGGGATCGCCACCATCAGCCCGCGCCGCACGCTGGGCAGCCGCATCACCGACGGCGGCAGCAGCGGCGTGCCGCCGAGCCGCTCGAGACGTCGTTCGACGTGCACGAACGCCGCCGCCGCGAACGGGGAGACCACCAGCAGGGCGATCGACCACGCCGGCCAGCCCAGCGCACGGCCCTCCATCAGCGGGACCAGCAACGACAGGAGCGTCACGGCCAGCAGCGCCGTGCCCAAGCGGTCGACGCCCAGCGGGTTGTGCGCGCGGCTCTCCGGCAGCCGGCGCGCCATCACCAGCACCACCAGGCCGATCGGCACGTTCACCAGGAAGATGGGCCGCCAGCCGGTGCCCCACAGGTCGGCCGCCACCAAGGCGCCGCCGAGCAGCTGGCCGACGACCGTCGAGATGCCGCCCGTCGCGCCGTAGAGACCCAGCGCCTTCGAGCGCCGCTCGCCCGACGTCGTCGCCTGGATGATCGACAGCACCTGCGGCAGCAGCAACGCCGACGCCGCCCCCTGCGCGGCGCGGGCGATCACCAGCGTGCCGGCCGTCGGAGCGACGCCGCAGGCCAAGGACGTCAAGGTGAACAGCCACAGCCCCCAGAAGAACAGCCGTCGCCTGCCGAACGAGTCGCCGAGGCGGCCGCCGACCACCAGCAGCACGGCGTACGCGATGCCGTAGGCGGCCACCACCAGTTCCAGGGTCGCGGTGGACGCGTGGAGGTCGGCGTCGATCGTCGGGAGTGCGACGTTGACGATGAAGAAGTCGATGATCGGCAGTGCCGCCCCCAGCAGCACCGTGACCAGTCCGGCGGGGGTCAGTCCCGGCCGAAATCTGGCTCCGGCCGCGCTCGGCGCGAGTTGAGTCGTGGTCATGGGTACTACGATCAACCCAGTTCGAACCTGGTACCAGTTGCTGTTTATCCGGGTACCGGTCACTACCTGGTACCAGGTTGGGCTGCGTGCCATCCTGGCACCATGACCACCGCTGTCGAATCCGAACTCCGCCGCCAGGAGCTGGCGAGGTTCCTGCGGAGCCGGCGTGAACGGATCACGCCCGAGCAGGTCGGCCTCCCGATCGTGGGTCGTCGCCGGACGCCGGGCCTGCGCCGCGAAGAGGTCGCGCAGCTCGCCGGCGTGGGGGTCACCTGGTACACGTGGCTCGAGCAGGGCCGCGACATCAACGCGTCCGAGCAGGTGCTGCAGGCGATCGCCCGCACCCTGCGGCTCGACCCGCACGAGCACACCCACCTCTTCCGCCTCGCCGGGGCGCCCGAGCCGGAGAGCGGGAAGGACTGCCAGATCATCACGCCGCAGCTGGAGCTCATGCTGAAGAAGCTGGAGCCGTACCCGGTCGCGGTGCGCAACGCCCGCTGCGACCTGCTCGGGTACAACCGCGGCTACACCTGGCTGATGGGTGACGTCGACGCGATCCCGTTCGAGGACCGCAACACCCTGGTCCAGTGCCTGCTCAACCCGCAGTGGCGGGAGCGGATGCTGGACTGGGAGACGAACATCCCGCGCGTGATCGCGTCCTTCCGCGCGGCGATGGCCGACCACGTCGCGGAGCCGGCGTGGAAGCAGCTGGTGAAGCGGCTGAAGGCCGAGTCGGCGCTGTTCGCCGAGCTGTGGCCGCACCACGACGTCAACTCCGAGCCGATCCGCACGAAGCGGTACCTGCACCCGGACGTCGGGCTGCTGCGGTTCAACTTCACGTACCTCTACTACGGCCGCCGTTCGGAGATCACCGTGTCGACCTACACCCCGGCCGACGAAGAGACGGCGGCGAAGCTCCCGCTCATGTTCGACTGACTACGGCGCCCGACGTACGCCGGGAGCCGCTTCGGGACGGACGCGGCCACCGCCGTCGCCCGGTAGCTTTCGCTGCATGAGATGGTCGCCGCGGTCGCGCGTGTCCCCGTGGGTGGGACGCGGGGTGCGCACCGTCGTCGTCCTCGTGTTCGTGCTCGGGGCGACCAATGCCTCGTCGCGGTGGCAGCCCGGCGCGTCGCCGCTGCCTCCGCTCGGTAGCGCGTGGCTGGCCGCGACCGTGCTGACCCTGCTGGTCGTCCACCGCTTCCCGCTCACGATCTTCCTGGTCACCGCCGCGTCCGCGTTCGGCTACTACGCGTCCGGCCTGCCGGGCGGGCCGGTCATCGCCGTGCCGACGATCGCGTTGTTCCTGCTGACCCGGCAGCGCGGGCCACTGACCGCCGGCGGCACCGGCGCGGCCGCGCTCGCCGCGGCCTACGTCGTGCACGTCGTCAAGTCCGGTTCGTTCGCGATCCAGATCGGCTCCTGGTTCCTCGTCGTCTGGCTGGTCGCGGTGATCGGGATCGGCACCGCCGTCCGGTACCAGTCCGCCGCGAACGCCGCCCGCCGCGAACAGGCCGACGAGCACCGGCACCGGCTCGCCGAACAGGAACGGCTGCGCATCGCCCGCGAGGTGCACGACGTCGTCGCGCACAGCCTCGCCATGATCAACGTCCAGGCGGGCGTCGCCGCGCACGTCGCCGACCGGCGGCCCGAGCAGGCGAAGGAGGCGCTGCTCAACATCAAGGCGGCCAGCGCGTCCGCGCTCAAGGACCTGCGCGCCACCCTGGCCGTGCTGCGCTCCGGTGAGGACAAGGCGCCCGCGCCGAGCCTCGCCCAAGCCGCCGAGCTGCTGGAACACGCCCGTGACGCCGGGCTCAAGGTCGACGTCCACGGCGAAGCCGGTGAACTCCCCGCGCCGGTCGACGGCGCCGCCTACCGGATCCTGCAGGAGTCGCTGACCAACGTCGTCCGGCACGCCGACCAGGCGAATCACGTCGACGTCCGGTTCGAGCGGCGGCCGGGGACCTTCACGCTCCGGGTCCGCGACGACGGCCGCGGCACCACCCGGCCGACCCCGGGCCACGGCCTGCGGGGCATGGCCGAACGCGCCGCGGCGCTCGGCGGGCGGTGCACCGCCGGTCCGGTCGACGGCGGCTTCGAAGTGTGCGTCGAGCTACCGATCGAGGGGGAAGCATGATCCGCGTCCTGCTGGCCGACGACCAGGTCCTGGTCCGCGCCGGGTTCCGCGTGCTGCTCGAGACGGAGGACGGGTTCGAGGTGTGCGGCGAAGCCGGCAACGGTGAGCAAGCCGTCGCGCTCGCGCTCGAGCACCAGCCGGACATCGTGGTGATGGACGTCCGGATGCCCGGTGTCGACGGCCTCGAAGCCACCCGCCGGATCACCGCGAACCCCGGCCTCGCCGGGACGAAGGTGCTGGTGCTGACCACTTTCGACGTCGACGAGTACGTCTACGAAGCCCTGCGCGCCGGTGCCAGCGGGTTCCTGCTGAAGGACACCGAGCCGGTCGAGCTGCTGCGCGCGCTGCGGGTCGTCGCGAGCGGGGAGGCGCTGCTGGCGCCGACGGTCACGCGCCGGCTGATCCAGGAGTTCGTCGGCCGCCCGGAAAACCGGCGCATCGACACCAGCGCCGTCCGCGAGATCACCGACCGCGAACGCGAGGTCCTCGGTCTCGTGGCGGGCGGCATGTCCAACGACGAAATCGCGGCCCACCTGGTGATCTCGACGGCGACGGCGCGCACCCACGTCAGCCGCATCATGACGAAGATCGGCGCCCGCGACCGGGCGCAGCTGGTGGTGCTGGCCTACGAGTCCGGGCTGGTCACGCCACGCCGCCCCGCCTGACCCGGCGCACCACGCGCATCGCCCGCACCAGGAACACGACGGCGAGGACACCGACCAGGCAGATCCAGATCACGGCGCCTCCTCTCCGGGCCGATGCTCTGCTCAGAGGGCGCCCGGGAGTGGGACGGCGTTCACCGACACGGCGGAAGTCACACCTTCGGGTTATCCGGCGACCTTCTGCAGCCAGATGTTCCCGCCGGAGTTGCCCGCCAGCGCGGGCACCCGGCCCTCCAGCAGATCGCGGTGGTGGGCCCACATGAACTGCTGGTACCAGCGGATCTCGAAGCGCCGGTTGTACATCAGGAACGCGCGGAGCAGGTAGTCCTCCTGCCACGCCCGGCCTTCGACCAGCCAGTCCATCGGGTACTCGAACGGGAAGAACACGTCGTGGACGTGCACCCACACGCCGTCGTTGAGGCGGGGGAGCACCTCGAAGAACAGGTAGTTGACGTCGGAGCCCGCCTTGACCACGTGGGTCGAGTCGATGAACAGCACGTCGCCCGCCCGCAGCTGCGCGAACGTCTCCAGCGGGACGTCCTGCACCGCCTGGCCGAGCACCCGCACGCGCTCCTCGTCACCCGGCCGGAACAGGCTCTGCAACAGCTGCGGGTACGGCTCGATGCAGGTCAGCTCCAGGTCCGGAAGCCAGCCGTCGGCCGTGTCGAGCGTCATCGCCGTCGAGTAACCCGAGCCGACTTCGATCATCCGCTTCGGGCGGAGGTGCCGCAGCATCGTGTGCAGGATGATCGCGTCCGACCACGAGTACGCGGTGTTCTCGTAGAAGTACCGGTGCTCGTCGGTGCGCTCCGCGGTGAACGGGAGCTCGCCGGCGAGGTCCGCGAGCGCGCCGAACAGCTCGATCTGCTCGGTTTCCCGCAGGTCGACCGCCTCGGGCCGGGCGTCGATGTCGAACATCGACGCGGCGCGCGCCCCGATCTCCTCCTTCGAGGCGAACGGCGAATAGAAGTGCCCGGGCGGCACCCACGTGCGGTACTGCTCCTCGAACGCCTGCTTCGCCTCGACGACCTCGGCGTGGCGGGCCTGCAGCTCTTCGTGGTGGTTCAGCAGGCTGTCGTAGCGCGCGGACAGCTGGTCGTAGCGCGAAGCGAGCCGCTCCTCGCGGATGGCGAGGTCGTCGTACGACTTCCTCGCCACGGCGTAGCGCTTCACGAACTTGCGAAGCCGTTTCTCGAGCCGCATGTCAGTTGTTCGTGCGCTCGGTCGGCGGCGCCTTCTGGACCTGCGCGGTCAGCAGCGTCTTGAACGAGCTGAGCGTGGCGTCCTTGTCCGTGCCGTAGGCGTCGACGATGATCACCCGGCTGTACAGCACGTACACCGCGCGGTAGACGGTCTGCTGGCCCCCGTCCGGCGCGGCGAACACCGGCACGCCGTGCAGCGACAGGTCGCGGCTGGCGGTCAGACCGCCCTCCTGCTGGGCGTTCGCGTACTCCTGCGCCACCGGCGTCGTGGCCTGGGGGTTCGGCATCTCGAGCGCGTACAGGCCGAGCGTGACGTCGCCGTCGGTGGTGGTCTTGAGCAGGCCCTCGGTCATCCCGCCCGACTTGAGCCGCTCGATGACCGTGGCCGGCAGGAACTTCGCCGACTCCAGCTTCGCCAGGTCGAACGTGCCTCCGCCGGCGCGGGTCTTCCCGGCCGGGGTGACCAGCGCCGCGGAGTTCTCGCTCGGCTCGGACTTGGCGGCGGGCGGCTCCGGCAGCGGCTTGGTCGACGGCACCGGCGGCGGCTGCTGGCTGGTGCTCTGCTGGGCGACCGGGGTGGAGCCGTTGTCCTTGATGAACAGCGCCCAGACCGCGAACCCGAGGCCCACGAGCACGACCAGCCCGAGCGCGGCGAACGCGATCTTCTTGCCCTTGCCGGACGACGACTGCGTCTGGAAGGTCTCGGGGCCCTGGCTGATCCAGTCCGCGTTGTTCGACGGCGCCAGCGGCGGGAACTCCGAGCCGCCCCACGGCGGGCTGACGTCCTGCTGGGACGCGCCCCACGGGTTCTGCTGCGGTGGCTGCTGCGGGTGCTGTGGCCGGGCGAACCCGCCGGCCGGCGAAGGCTGGCCGTACGGCGGCTGCTGCATCGGCTGCGGGAACCCGCCTGACGGCGAGTTCGGGTTGTGCTGCTGCTGCCACGGCTGCACCACCTGGGTGCGCTCGCCACCCGCGTCGGCACTGGAGACGATCTGCGTGGCTTCGGCCGAACCGGCCTGCTGGCCGGGGCCCGGTGGCGGCCCCTGCGGCGACACCGGGGTGATGATCTGCGTCTCCGCGGCGTTCGACGGCGGCTGCGACGGGGCCTGCTGCGGCTGCTGCGGCTGGTTGTCGGCGGTCGTGACGGCCATGCTCAGCACCCGATCACGCCGGCTCCGGTACTCGTCCGCCGTCAGGTTCCCCGCCGCGAGCTCCTCGTCCAGCCTGCGCAGCTCTTCCTGCCAGGTCACCCCGGTACCCCCTTCGGGTAGTTCGTCCCGAAACCCATGCGAACGTGTGGCGCGCGGCCGATGACCCTCGTGGCCGCACGCAGCCATTGTGCACGGGTGTGCTTACCCGTCGGCGTCCGCCACCCCGTCGTTACCGACGCGTGCCACCACCTGCGCCGAGGTCAGCGCGGGTGCTGGGCCAGCGCGTTCGCCAGCGCGCCGATCGTCTGGTCGCGCAGCAGCGCCGACGAGCCGCCGGTGACGCTCCGCTCGACGAACTCGAACGTGACGACGTCCCGGTCGGCGAACATCTCGGCGAGCCGCGCCTCGGTGCTCTGCGCGACGGTGTCGCTGTGCACGATGGTGACGTCCTGGCAGGTCGCGGCCAGGTACGGCGTCGCGAACTGGGTGAACGAGTCGGCCACCATCCCGATTTTGGGGGCGATCGAGCCGACCGGCCGCGCGCCGTCCGGCTGCGTCAGGCGCAGCGGGGACCGGAAGTCGCTGGCGATGTACCGGGCGCGGTCCACCCCACCGTCGGTGGAAAGGCTGTACGTCGGCAGCTGCCGCTGCTCGGTGCGGCCGAGCACCCTGGCCAGGTCCGCCGGCCACGGCCGGATGCCGTTCGGCGCCGCCCGCCACCCCGCCGTGCTGCCGGGGGCGATCGCCTGGCCCAGCGCGTAGGTCATGACCAGGCCGCCGTCGTACGACCAATGCGTGTCGTTCGGGTCGTAGAGCGGCCGGCTGAGCCGCTTCTCGGCGTCGTCGAGCGCGGGCCGCAGGTCGAGCGCGCCGGTCTCACGTGGCACCCGGTTCCAGAAGTCGGTGGTCCTGGCCTGGGCGCAGGCCTTGCCGACGTAGTCGTCCGGCAGGTGCGACGGCTCCTCGGTGTACTTGTCCGGGGCGAAGACCAGGACGAACCGGCGGCCGGAGCTCTCCACCGCCGCGCGCAGCCGTCCCAGCGCGGCGACGACGTGGTCCAGGTCCATCACCGGCCGGCACTTGGCGTTGACGTCCTCGCCGAGGTACAGCCAGCCGTCCTTGCCGGGGATGACGTTCGGGTAGACGTAGCCCGGGACGTCGCCGGTGCCCGCCGGCCGCTGACCCTGGCCCTGGTCGACGCCGACGGTGTCGTGGTTGGTGCCCTGCCCGGAGCCGGGCGGGTCGCCGAAGACCCCGGTCCCGATGCCGTCCGCGGCCTGGACGCCGGCCTGCCGCAGCGGCAGGTGGTCGGTGGCCCAGCCGGTCAGCCCGGTGAAGAACCCCCAGCCTTCGCCGAGGCCGGGGAACGACCGCAGCGGCCGGTTCTCGAACGCCGTCGGCCGCACCCCGGTGACCCACAGCAGCACCGGCGTCATGAAGAAGACGATCGCGCAGGTCAGCGCGGTGCGCTGACGGCTGCTGTGCCGCGGGCGGTAGAGGTTGTGCTCCTTCGGGAGCCAAGACTCCGGCGTCTGCGGAAGACTGCCTTCGGCAGGTGACTGCGGACGGAGTCGGGACGGCACAGCCGTATCGTAGCGCCGGGCCGGTCCCGAGCCGTTCGGAACCGGAGCCGGGGAAGCAGGGACGGGCGATGAGCGGTGGCCGAGGGCCGGCGTACGAGCAGCGGCTCGCGAGGGAGCGGGAGACCTTCGCCGACCAGGCGGAGGTGCACGGCAACCTGCCGCCGTCGGCGCACCACTGGGCCGCCCGGCACCTGCAGCCGAAGCTCGCCGCGCTCAGTGTCCCTGGCATCGACGAGCTGATCACCGGCGAAATCGCCGAGCGGGCGGAGCGGCTCGGCCGGGACGTCGTCGTGCTGTCGCTCGGCAGCGGCAACGGCGACCAGGAACTCGGCTGGCTGCGCGCGCTCGGTGCGGCGGGGCGGCACAACGTGCGGCTGCGGCTGCTGGAGCTGAACGCCGACATGCAGGCCCGCGCCGAGGCCGCGGCCCGCGAGCAGGGCGTCGCCGACCGGGTCGAGCTGATCACCGGCGACTTCAACACCTGGCGCGCCGACGCCGCGCACGACGTCGTCGTCGGGTTCCAGGCGCTGCACCACGTCCTCGACCTGGAACACCTCTACGGCCAGATCCGTGACGGGCTCGATCCCGACGGCGTGCTCGTCGTGCACGACATGATCGGCCGCAACGGCCACCGCCGCTGGCCCGAGGCGCTGGAGGTCGTCGACCGGATCTGGGCGACGCTGCCGCCCCGCCTGCGCCGCAACGCGCTCACCGGCGAGATCGACGAGCAGTTCGTCGACATCGACTGCGCGGCCGACGGGTTCGAGGGCATCCGCGCCCAGGACGTGCTGCCGGTGCTGCTGGAGTACCTGCACCCGAGCCTGTTCCTGCCCTACGCCAACGTGATCGACCCGTTCATCGACCGGATCTACGGGCCCGGCTTCGACCTGGCGAATCCCGAGGACGTCCGGTTGCTGGACCACCTCGGCGACCTCGACGACGCCCTCGTCGACCTCGGGATCGTCAGCCCGACGCACCTCATCGGGCTGTTCCACCCGTCCGCCCGCCCGCTGCGCGTGCACGGATCGCGGACGCCGGAGCGGTCCGTGCGCGACACCCGCGTCGTCGACCCGGCCGGGCGGGCGTCGTTCCGGCCCGGCGGCACCGGCGGGGAACGGCTGGTGCGCGGGGCCGGCATCGTGACCGGCCGGATGAACGGCGTCGCGCACGACGACTGGGCCGCGCCGTCGGTCGAGTTCCCGCTCCTGACGACGGCCACGGTGGCGGCCGTCGAACTGCGGACCTACCTGCCGGACGACTCCGCCGACCACGGCACCCTGACGATCGCGGTCGACGGCGTGCCGGTCGCCAAGGCGGACGTCGGGCCGGGACTCGTCGAGCAGGTGGTGCCGGTACGGCTGGCCGCGCACCGGCAGGTCCGGTTTTCGCTGGACGCGGACTGGTCGATCACCGCCGGTTCCGGCGCCGATCGGCGGACGCTGTCCTACATCCTGGTCGGCCTCGAGCTGCGGGAAAACTGAGGTCGGGCCCGGCGGCCCTGGTCGGGCGGCTAATCTGCCCGGCATGGGCAAGGGGACGAGCGGCGAGCGGCTGATCGAGTGGACCGGCGAGCGGTGCGTGCCGTGGACCGACGACTTCCAGGTGATCTACGAGCACTACCACCGCTATGCGTTCGCGGCCCGGTTCGTCGCCGGCAAGCGGGTGCTCGACCTGGCCAGCGGTGAGGGCTACGGCAGCGCGCTGATGGCGCGGTCGGCCACCGAGGTGGTCGGCCTCGAGCTGGACCCGACGACCGTCGAGCACGCCAGGAAGCGCTACCCGCTGGGGAACGCGCGGTTCGAGGTCGGCTCGATCACCGACCCGTCGGCCCTCGACGGCGAAACGTTCGACGTCATCACCTGCTTCGAGGCGATCGAGCACGTCGACGAGCAGGACCGGCTCATGGAGCTGGTCCGCAACCGGCTCGCGCCGTCCGGGATCTTCCTGTGCAGCACCCCGGACGTCGAGGTCTACACCCACGACCACGGCAACGAGAACCCGTACCACGTGCACGAGCTGACCGGTCCGGCGTTCCGCTCGCTGCTCTCGCGCAGCTTCGAGCACGTCGTCGTGCTGCGCCAGAACGTGGCCGTCGGCTCGCTGATCCACGACGGCGGCGCGGGCACGGGGGCCGAAGTGCTCACCGTGCGGCCGGACGACGCCGACGGCTGGGTCGTCGAGCCGGGGGCGCCGCACACCTACTTCGTCTCCGTCGCGTCGGCCGAGCCGGTCGAGGTGCCCTCGACCTCCGCCATGGTCGACCCGAAGCTGACGCTCGTCGCCCGAGCCGCGGCCGAGGCCGGGCGGCTCGCCGCCGAGCTGGCCCGCGCCGAAGCCGAGCGCGAGCGGGCGACGGCTTCCGAGACCCGCCTGACCGCGGAACTGACCGACGTCACCGCCGCCGAACGGCGGGCCGCGGCCGAGCGCGACGAGGCGCTTTCGCAGGCCGACCGCGCCCGCGAGGAGCGGCGTCGCGCGTCCGACGAGCTGAACCTGCTCAAGCGGAAGATCGGCTATGACACCGAACGCCTGGAGTGGCTGGCGGGCAACAACGCCGGGCTCAACGAAACGATCGGCAGGCTCGCCGCCGAGAACGCGAAGCTGCGCGCCGAGACCTCGGCCATCGCGCAGCGGCTGATCGGCCGGTACCGCGGGTCGATCGAGAAGTTCGCCCCGCGCGGCACGAAGCGGCGTGACCTCTACGAGACGGCACTCGGGCGCCAGGCGGGCGCCGTGCCGGCCACGCCACCGGTGCCCGGCCCGGTCGCGGTCACCACCAGCGACCAGCCGATCGTCAGCGTCGTCATCCCGGTCTACGGCAACTGGCCGTTCACCCGCGGCTGCCTCGACTCGATCCAGCGGCACCTGCCTTCGACGCCGTTCGAGGTGATCGTCGTCGACGACGCCTCGCGCGACGACTCGGCCGACCGGGTCGCCGGCTGCGCCGGGGTGCGGCTGGTCCGCGCCCCGAAGAACCTCGGCTTCGTCGGGGCCTGCAACCTCGGCGCCGAGCACGCGCGCGGCGAACACGTCATGTTCCTCAACAACGACACCGAGGTCCGGCCGGGCTGGCTGGACGAGTTGGTCGCCGTCGTCGAGTCCCGGCCCGAGGTGGGCCTCGTCGGCTCGAAGCTGGTCTACCCGGACGGCAGGCTCCAGGAGTGCGGCGGGATCATCTGGGCCGACGGGACCGGCTGGAACTACGGCAGGCTGCAGTCGCCGGACGCCCCGTGGTTCCAGGCCGTGCGCGACGTCGACTACTGCTCGGGCGCGGCCCTGCTCGTCCGGCGCGACCTCTTCGAGCGGATCGGCGGCTTCGACAAGCGCTTCGCGCCCGCGTACTACGAGGACACCGACCTCGCGTTCGCCGTGCGGGCGGCCGGGTACCGGACGGTGATCCAGCCCGCGTCGGTCGTCGTGCACCACGAAGGCATCACCAACGGCACGGACGTCTCGTCCGGCGTGAAGCGCCACCAGGAGCTCAACCGCGGCGTCTTCGTCGACAAGTGGAGCGTCCAGCTGCGCGACCACTTCCCCGAGGCGAGCCCCCGCGCGGTCTGGGCCGGGCGGCAGCGCACGAAGGACGGGCACCGCGGCGGCACCGTGCTGGTCGCCGACCACCAGGTGCCGATGCCGGACAAGGACTCCGGCTCGGTGCGGATGTTCCGCATCCTCGAACTGCTCGTCGGCCTCGGCCACCGGGTCGTGTTCATGCCGCTCAACAACGCGCTCCCCGAGCCGTACGCGGAGGCGCTGTACCGCGCCGGCGTGACGGTGGTGACCGGGCCCGGCGAACAGCAGGAGTTCCTCCGCGACGCCGGACCGGACCTGCGGCTCGCCGTGTTGTCGCGGCCGCACGTCGCCTGGCAGCTGCTGGAGCAGGTGCGCGAGCACGCGCCGGACTGCGTCATCGCCTACGACACCGTCGACCTGCACTTCGTCCGGCTCAACCGGCAGGCCGACCTGGCCGCGCGGCTCGGCGACAGCCGTGAGGAGCTGACGCTCCGGCGGCGCGCCGAAGTGCTGCGCGAGTCCGAACTCGGCCTCACCCGCGCCACCGACCTCACGTTCACCGTGTCCGATGTGGAGCGTGCGCTGCTGCGGGAGCTCGTGCCGTCGGCGCGCGTCGAGGTGCTGTCCAACGTGCACTACGCCGACGGCGCGCTGGCCGTCCCGGACGGCCGTGCGGGCGTGCTCTTCGTCGGCAGCTTCGACCACGTGCCCAACCGCGACGCGGCGCGCTGGCTGGCGACCGAGATCATGCCGATCGTGCGGCGCCGCCGCCCCGACGCGGTGGCGGAGATCGTCGGGAGCAACCCGCCGCCGGAGATGTTCGAGCTCGCCCGTGACGGCGTCGTCGTCCGCGGCTGGGTCCCGGACCTCGACAGCGCTTACCAGGGGGCCAGGGTCGTCGTCGCGCCGCTGCGCTTCGGTGCCGGCGTCAAGGGAAAGCTGGGGGAGAGCCTCGGCTACGGCGTCCCCGTCGTCGCGACCCCGCTGGCCGCCGAGGGCATGCACCTGACGCACGGCCGCGACGTCCTCGTCGGCAGCTCGGCCGAGGAGCTCGCCGAGGAGATCGTCACCCTGCTCGAGGACGACAAGCTGTGGCAGCGGCTCTCCGAAGAGGGCAAGACCGTGGTGGACCGCCTCTTCGGTGCCGACGTCGCCCGCCGCACGCTGACCTCGGTGCTCGACCAGGCCTGATCAGCTGGGCGGCAGCGCTTTCTGGAACACCGCGAGAGCGTTGTCCAGGCTGGCCTTCAGCTCGTTCTTGTCCTTGCCGAACGGCAGCGACGCCCAGAGCACGACGGCGACCTTGTCCGAGGTGTAGAAGGTGCCGTCCATCCGCCGGTCGCCGTTGCGGCCGGAGACGACCTTCGGATCGGCGGCGAGCGGGGCGAACCCGCCGGCGTCCGCGGCCGCGCGCAGGTAGTCGACGACGGCTTTCGCGCCGTCGGCGGACTCGGTGGGGACCGCGAACGCGATGTAGCCCGTGTCCCCGGCGCTCGAGCCGCGGTAGACGACCTGCGTGACGCCGTGCTGCGAGAAGACCTGGGCGGTCTCCTTCGGGTAGAGGTTCAGGTCCAGCCCCTTGGCCAGCGAAATCGTCGCGCTTTCGGGGAACTGCAGCCCGGGCAGCGGCGGAACCTGGTCCTCCAGCCGCGGCTGGGCCGCGGCGGCCGGTGGCTGCGTCACGACGGGTGTGAACGTGGACAGGGCGGTGGGCTTCGAGTCGTCCGATCCCAGCAGCATCGTCGCGCCGGCGATCATGCCGAGCACCACGAGCACCCCGAGCGCGATGAACGGCCAGGTCGTCCAGCTGCGCCCGGACGACTCGTCATCGGTGTCCCAGCGGTGCTTCCCGGGCGGCGGCCCCGGTTCGGCGTCGGGCAGCTGCGCC
Organism: Amycolatopsis sp. NPDC051128; assembly: GCF_040682715.1. NCBI lineage: Bacteria > Bacillati > Actinomycetota > Actinomycetes > Pseudonocardiales > Pseudonocardiaceae > Amycolatopsis > Amycolatopsis sp. NPDC051128. The sequence goes on from NZ_JBFBBN010000020.1 coordinate 28,880, forward strand.
GGCGGGCGGGATTCGCCGCCCGGCGGCGTGATCGGCGGAAACCGGCTGCCCGGCCCTTGCTCGGGGGGACCGTCGACGCGCAGGTACCGGGTCGGCGTGATGTCGGCCGGGCTCGGCGCGGTCGTCATGTGGTCGGGGATGGCCGGGATGTGGCTGGTGGACAGCGCCTGCTGCGGCAGCCCGGTCCGCTGCCAGGGCGGGTGGGGCTTCTGGAACGGCGCCGCGGGCCGGGGCGACGCGGTGCGCTGCGCCGGGGCGTGCTGAATGGGCGCCGGGTGGCTCGCCGGGTTGGTGCTCCGCCAAGCGTCACCCGGACGGCGCAGCGGAGACGGCACCGGTGACGGCACCGTCGAACCGGAGGCCTGCGCGAGCAACTCGTCCCGCTGTTTGCGGTGGTCAGCGGGTTCGATGCGACCCTCCGCCAGCTCCGCGTCGAGTCGACGAAGCTCTTCCTGCCAGCTCATCCATGGACCCCCATCCACCATTCGGGGCATCAGTCTGGCACGCGCGGCCGACCTGCGAGGTTGCGGTTTGAGGTTGATCGGCAACGTAGCGCAAGTCCGGCGTTTTCGGGAGACCCCGTCCGCCGGCGGCCCGCTTCACCCGTCAAGCCCCCGAAACTGTCGTACGTATGTTCTAAAATTGGCGTTGTCCAGGGGAGATGCCGCTCGCGACCGCGAGTGGCGTGATGGAGGAAGGCAGGGCCATGGCCTACATCACCCTGCCCACATTCGTGGGCTACAGCGCGAGTTCCGGTCCGTCGCGGTCGTCGTTCGTCCGGCGGCAGCGCCGGCTCTACGAGGACCCGGCGCGGGCGGCGTTCAACTACTACCGGCGGGCGGCCAACGCGGTGCGGTCCGGGCGCGCGGCGAATCAGGACGAGGTGGCGCTGCGCGCGCTGGTCAACGCCGCGGACGAGCGGACGAAACCGCACTACGCCGCGATCGCCGAGGGCTGGCTGCGGTACCTCGGCCGCCGATCGCCCCGGCTGGTCGAGGTCGGCCGGGGCCGGTGCCGGATCGGCGAGCTCGAGATCGGCGTCAGCCCGCACCTGGGGCTGCGCAAGAGCGACGGCCGGCGCTACGCCACTTGGCTCTACTTCAAGGAGGAACCGCTGACGAAGGACTCGGCGCAGCTCGCGCTGTGGGTGCTGGAGCAGGCGATGCCGGACGTGCTGCCCGGCGGTGAGGCGCTGGTGATCGACGTCCGCCGGGCGAAGGAGTTCCAGCTGTCCGCCCGTGACCGCGAGCGGTTGCGCCCCTGGGCGCGTAGCGAGGCTTCGGCGTTCCTCACCCTCTGGGACGCCGCCTGAGCCGGGGAGGCGCCGGGTCCGTCCGGCGCCTCCCCCCCCCAGCATCGGCCCCGAGCGGTCAGCGAGCACGGTGCCACGCTGCACGCGATCATGGACGACCAGCCGGCGCTGGAGCGCGGCCGCGGTCCGCTCGGCGACGCCGTGCGCGGGCTGCTCTCACAGTCCACTTCGGACCGGCTCGACCCGGCCGAACTGCCGACGATCCTCTTCGCGCCGGTGACGGCCGAGGTCGCCGCGCCGCCACCGACCACAATGGACTGGGACCCGCCGTCGAAGACCAAGGAGTTCCTGATGGGCTACCTGGTCGTCTGAAGCAGCACCTCGGCCACCAGGTCCGGGCGCGTGACGAACGGGTGGTGCGCCACCGGCAATTCGACGACGTCGGTCGCGCGCGCCGCGTGGGTCCGTTGCTTCGATGGCGGCGTCGCGAGGTCGTCGCCGCAGACGACGTAGGTCGACGGGATCTCGTGCCACGCCGCCGCGGTCGTCCGCTGACCGAACACCGCTTCGTTCTGGGTGGTGAGCCGTTCCACGGCCGCGGCGTGCGTCGCGTCGTCGAAGTCCTGGGCGAACAGCGGCCGCAGCACCTCCGGCCGGACGCTCGCGGTGCCGTCGCCGTGGCTGACGTGCCACGACGGCGGCTCGCCGGTGCCGAAGTCCGCGAGCGCCTCGCCGGTGTCCGGCAGGAACGACGTCACGTACACGAGCCGGTGGACGCCCGGGTGGCCGGCGGCGGCCTCGCTGACCACCATCCCGCCGTACGAGTGCGCGACGAGCAACGCGGGCACCCCCGGCTCCTCGGAGGCGTCGAGCAGGGCGCGGACGGCCGCGGCGTCGTCGTGGAGGTCGCCGCGCGGCTCGCTTTCGCAGCTCGGCAGCACCGCCGCCGAGCTGCGCAGACCGTGCCGGGCGAGGATGTCCGCCGTCGGCCGCCACCACCATGCGCCGTCGCGGACGAACGCCCCGTGCACGAAGAGGACCCTCATGGTGACAACCTGGCAGAACCCACCCGGACGAGTGGCACAGTTCGCGACGAGCGGACGAGGACTGGACAAACCGGAGACCGAACACGAAGCTTTCGCGTGTTCTTTCGTGCCGGGCCAACGCAAAAGGTCGAAACAGTGATTGCTGCCTGGGAAGCCGTCTCCCGTGTCGCCGACGAGCCCGCCTGGTACTGGGTGTACGACAAGCTGGCGTTCTGGCCGAGCACCTACGCCCACGCCTGGCCGGGCTTCCGCGAGCCCGCGCCGTCGCGGGCGTGGGACCTTTCGTCCGGTGACCTGGACCGCGGCTCGGCCGAGTTCCGCCTCAGCCCGTTCGCGGTCGAGGAGCACCAGGTCGCGGCGATCGCGCTGGCCGCCTTCCGCGAGGTCTGCGGCCCGGACGACTGGCTGTGGGCGCTGCACTGGCAGCGCCAGTCCTACCGCGTCCGGCCGCACCGGATGACCGAGGGCGCTCGGTGGCCGGTGCCGGTGTTCCCGCGCGGGGACTATCACCTGTTCCTGGCGCAGGACTTCTCCTACGGCACGCTCGGCCATCCGTGGGAGCGCACGCTGTGCGTGTTCGGCGAGAAGCTGGTGCCCGCGTTCGAGCGGCTCGGCGAAGGCGTGCTGAAGAACGTCCTGCGTCGTGACGGGAAACCGGCCGAGCTGGCCCGCTGAGCTCGCGGTTGATCTCTTGCTACCGTTCTGCTGGTGTTCGAATATCACGGCTGGGTGACCATCCAGGCGACCGCGAGCGGCGATGACGACGCGGCGCTTCTGGACCGCCTGGTCGACCGCGTGCATCGCGCGATCCGCGACGCGGGTGATTTCGATCTGGTGGACCTCCGCTGGAGCGCGGGGATGCCGATGCTCCACTTCGCCGGCTTCGACAAACACGGCGGCCGGCTCGGCCCGGCGCTGCTGGACCTGTTCACCCGGGTCGGCGAGCTGGCCGCGGGTTCGTACGGCCTGCTGTATGTCTGGGACGACCAGGACACCGAGCACGACAACGACTTCCGCGTGTACCGCATGGCCCGCGGCCAGGTGACGGAGCGCGAAGATCCGCACCTGACCCCGGTGGCCCCCACGGTCCTGGACGTCTACGAGCTGTAGCCACATCGCAACCGGGCCTGAGTAGTCCTGCTCAAGACACCTCGGCGGGGTGCGCGAGACCGTGGTCCCATGCCCAAATCCGGAACCACATCCCCGACCACGACAGCCTTCTACATCCAGGCGGTGCTCTCGTTCGGCTTGGCGCTGGCGGCGGTCACGGGCGGGATCGCCTACCTGCCGGTCGACGGCTGGATCCGCGGTTTCCTCGCCCTAGGCATGCTCTACCTGATCACCTCGACATTCACCCTGGCCAAGTGCGTCCGAGACAGACAGGACGAAACCTCAGTGCTCTCCCGGGTGGACCAAGCCCGCCTGGACAAACTCCTGGCGGAGCACGACCCCTTCAAATCCCCAGCGGCCTGAAGAAGATGTGACAGTGGTCACCAAGCAAGATCACCGGCAACCCAGCCACGCAAACGAAGAGAACCCAGTCACGGCCCAGGATCAGCGACAACCCAGCCACACGGCCCACACGCGAAGTCCGAGGGAGGCACCGTGGGGGGTCCGGGGGGCTCGGCCCCCCGGGCGAAATGGCGAGCGGGGCACGTCGGCGCTTTCTGCCGACATGCCCCGCTCCCACGCGAGCGGATGACGGGATTCGAACCCGCGACCCTCACCTTGGCAAGGTGATGCGCTACCAGCTGCGCTACATCCGCGTTGTTACTGCGATGGACACACTCTATACCCCGCGTCAGTTGCTCCGATGAGCGGGTCCCCCCGTGCGCTGACCCGGTGCTTCGGTGTCACAGCTGACGTACAAGGGGTGACGACGGCTGATTCCCTCCGTATGGTGTCCCCATTCGACCGAATGGTGAGACCTTCGGGGAGGAGGTGCCGGGCCGGATGACCGAGCTGGGCACGGTGCCGCCAGCAGCGGCCTCGGAATCCGACGAGCAGGCACTGCTGCAACGGCTCCGCGACGGCGAAGACGCCGCGTTCGGGGAGCTGTTCGAGCTGCACGCCGCCGCCGTCCGCAGGCTCGCGCAGAGCTTGGCGGCCGACCGGTCCGAGGCCGAGGACATCACCGCGGAGACGTTTTTCCGTGTGCTGCAAGCACTCCGCCGTGGCTCCGGCCCGAGGGACTACGTCCGGGCCTACCTTCTGACCGTCGCTCGCCGGGTCTCGTGGGAGTGGCACGGCGCTCGCCGTGACGTCCCGGTGTCCGACGACGAGCTCACCTTCCGCGCCGGCGCGGGTGCCGACACGCACGCCCGAACGGCCGAGCACACGCTGATCACCACGGCGTTCACGAGCCTGCCCGAGCGCTGGCGGACGGTGCTGTGGCAGACCGAGGTCGAGGGCGAGCAGCCCGCCATGGTCGCGCCCCACTTCGGGTTGAGCGCGAACGCCACCGCGGCGCTGGCCCGCCGTGCCCGCCAGGGGTTGCGCGCGGCTTACCTGCAGGCACACCTCTCGGTGAACCGTGGCCCGGATTCGTGCCGCGCGGTCGTGGAGAAGCTCGGCGGGTTCACCGCGGGCAGCGTCACCGGCGCCGAAGCGGAACGGATCAAGGCGCATCTGCTCGGCTGTCCGTCGTGCCGGGCCACGCAGGACGAGCTGCGTGACGTCTGTTCGTCGCTGCGCGCGCACGCGGGGGTGCTGGTGCTGCTGGTGCCGGCCGCCGCGTCGGTGGGTGGCAGCGGGGTGCTGACCGGGCTGGGCGCGACGATCAAGGGCGTCCTGGTCGGTTCGAAGGTCAAGATCGGGCTGGCGCTGGCGTCGACCGCGGCCGTGGGCGCCGTCGGCGTCGCGGCCGGGCCGGTGCTGTTCGGGTCGACGCCGGTGCGGGACGTCGGGCTGACCGGCGGGGCGCCCGAGCTCGTGGTGGTGCCGCCGACCGAAACGCACCACCAGCCGCCGCCACAACAGCAGGAGGACCCGCGGATCGGCGTCGGGGTGATCAACGGCCGGGGCACCGGAGTCGCGATCCCGGTGCGCTCGCGCGACGAGGCCCGTCAGCTCGCCGCGAACGAGGTGCCTGAGCTTTCGGTGGCGGGGAGCGTCCCGATCGGGAACACCGGGGCCGGCGACGCCCTGACCCCTCGCGAAGACCTCACGTCCTCGACTTACACCCGGAGCGACCATCCGGCGACGTCGCCGCGGCTCGACACGACCAGTTCCGGCACGACGATGACCACCGACTCCAGCGGCAAGACCGTGCCGAAGAGCACTGACGCGCCCGAGCTGGCGCCGACCGGCGCGGACTCGTCGCCGGCGGAGACCGGCAAGCCGGAACCGGCCGACAGCGACGCCGGGACCGCCGAGCCGTCGACCACGGTGACGCCGACGTCCGGGAAACCGTGCCCGGGCAGCGCGTCCGAGGTCACTGGTTCGGGAGGACCGTCGGATCCGCCCCCGGCAACCCCGTCGGGTTCCTGATCAGCGGTGATCGACTCCGCTGGGCGGGATGCCCGATTGCTCCCTCGCGCGGGTGAGCCCGGGCACGGTACCGTTGAGGCGCTCACCCTGCGGGCGCCCCGGGAGGCAACTGAATGAACCGGCTGGTACGCGGCGAAGACGGCCGCGACTGGGTGGTCCGTGCCCAGATGGAATGGCGTGCGCCGGCCACGGCCGACGACTTCGAGCACGACGTCGCCGGCAGCTACGGCCCCGGCATCGCGATGATCGTCGTGACCGCCCTGCTGGCGGTGATCCTCGTGGTGTGGACGCCGGACCAGGTCGACATCCCGGCGTGGGTGCTGCTGGCGCTGCTGCTCATCGTGCTGTTCTTCCCCCTGCGGTGGATTCTCCGCCGTCCGTGGACGGTGGTCGCGGAGACCGAAGGCGACGTGACCGGCGACCGGCCGTCCGAGCGCTGGGTCGGCACCATCCGCGGCATGTTCACCGTGCAGGGCGAGGTCAAGAAGATCTCCAAGACCATCCAGCGGCACTCGCTGCCGGACTTCGACGGGCCGTTGCACCCGGTCGAGTAGCCGGTACCGCATTTCGGCCGGAGGGGTGAAACTGGGGACATGCCCGAGCTGCCCGAGGTCGAAGCGCTGGCCCATCACCTGCGCGAGAACGCCGTCGGCCGGACCGTCTTCCGGATCGACGTCGCCTCGCTGAGCGTGCTGAAGACGGCGATGCCGCCGTGGACCGACCTGCACGGCCGCGAGATCACCGGCGCGACCCGGCACGGCAAGCACCTCGACGTCGTCGCCGGTGACCTGCACCTGGTCGTCCACCTGGCCCGGGCGGGCTGGCTGCGCTGGTCCGACGGTCTGGCCGCCGCGCCGCTCAAGCCGGGCAAGGGCCCGATCTCGCTGCGCGTCCACCTCGAGTCCGCCACCGGGCCCGGCTTCGACCTCACCGAAGCGGGCACGAAGAAGGGCCTCGCGGTGTGGATCGTCAAGGATCCGCAGGAGATCTCGAGCGTCGCCCGCCTCGGCCCGGACGCGCTGGCGCTGGACGCCGCCCAGCTCCGTGAGCTGTTCGCGGGCAAGAACACCCGGCTGAAGTGGGCGCTCACCGACCAGTCGGTCATCGCCGGGATCGGCAACGCCTACTCCGACGAGATCATGCACCGCGCGAAGCTCTCCCCCTACGCCACGGTCGGCAAGCTCGACGACGGCGCGCTGGAAACCCTCGCCGAGGCGATCCACGAGATCGAAGCCGACGCCGTCGAGCGCTCGGTGGGGCAGAAGGCGGCCCGGCTGAAGGGGGAGAAGCGCTCGGGCCTGCGGGTCCACGCCCGCACCGGGCTGCCGTGCCCGGTCTGCGGCGACACGATCCGCGAGATCTCCTTCGCCGACAAGTCGTTCCAGTACTGCCCGACCTGCCAGACCGGCGGCAAGCCGCTGGCGGACCGCCGGATGTCGCGGCTGCTCAAGTAGCCCCGGCGCCCCCGTGACGTGCGTGGTCACGACGTCACGCAGCGGATTCCCCCGTTCGGCGGCAAGTGCTGCGCCGATGGCCGCTCCGGCGTCTCGACCGCTCGGACCGCGTCGACCGAAACCGCCTCCGGCCTGCTCCTTTCCCCGGATCCGGTGGAACAGGACGGCCCTTCCGCGTGTTGCGGTCAGTGACCGTGAGAACGGCTCTCGACTCTGAGTAGGGTCATGTCGACCCTCCGTCGTCACAGTTCGACAGAAAGTGGGATCAGGCCTTGCACCCGGTTGGTCGAGCGCAGAGCATGGACGCCGTGTCCGGGTTTCCGCTTGCGCAGATCGTTCCGTGGGGTCTTGCGGTGCTGCTCGGCATCGCGGTGATCGTGTTGCTCGTGAAACAGCGCAAGCCGGCCAGCGTGGTGGAGGACGCCATGCTGCAGGCGGTGCACCGGATGTCGAAGGCGGCGCCGAACCTCCGCTCCGGCCTCGACGAGGACGCCGCCGACAAGATCACCACGCAGCTCCTGCAGATGCTCGACTGCGTCGCCGTCGGCATCACCGACAGCGAGGGCACGCTGCTGTCCTGGGACGGCGAGGCGAACGAGCACTACATCGACCTGGTCGACGCCATCAGCGCGGCCATGCGCAAGCACCGCCGCGAGGTCGTCGGGCACGACAAGATGCAGTGCAACCACCGCGGCACCTGCCGGATGAAGACCGCGGTCATCGTGCCGCTGCTGGTGGAGGGCGAAACCGAGGCGGCGCTGATCGTCGTCGGCCGCACCCGCGGCCGGCTGGTGCAGATGGCCGACGCCGTCGCCCAGTTCGTCTGCACCCAGTTCGAGCTGTCCCGGCTCGACGAGTCGAAGCAGCAGCTCCAGCAGGCCGAGATCAAGGCGCTGCGCGCGCAGATTTCGCCGCACTTCGTCTACAACGCGCTCAACACGATTTCCGCGCTGATCCGCACGGACCCCGAAGAGGCCCGAGAGCTGCTTCAGGACTTCGCGGACTTCACGCGGTACTCGTTCCGGACGTCGGGCATGTTCACCTCGCTCGCCGAGGAGCTGCGCAACATCGACCGCTACCTGACGATCGAGAACGCCCGCTTCGGCGGACGGCTCGAGGTGCGGATGAAGATCGCGCCCGAGGTGCTCAGCGTGGTCGTGCCCTTCCTGATCATCCAGCCGCTGGTGGAGAACGCGGTCAAGCACGGTCTGGCCAGCAAGCCCAGCGGCGGCTGCGTCACGGTGATCGCGCAGGACTACGGCACCGAAGCGCTGATCAGCGTCGAGGACGACGGCATCGGCATGGACCCGCGGCGGCTGAAGGACGTCAAGAACGCGCACAGCACCGGCGCGCACGTCGGGCTCGGCAACATCAGTCAGCGCATGCAGCAGGTCTTCGGCAGCGACTACGCGGTGATGGTCGAGACCGCGCCCGGCGCCGGTATGAAGGTGACGCTACGGGTGCCCAAGTTCGTCCCGGGTGTCCGGCCGAACATGCCGGACTACAGCGCCGAAAACGACACGGGTGAGGCCGAGGTCCCGCCGCAGGGCGGCCGGGCCCAGCTGAACGGTGCTGAGGTGAACGGCGTGAACGGCACGCGCTCCGGCATCCTCCCCATGAGCTGAAGCCCGCTAGCCTGGCTTCATGAGCGTTACGGACAAGCTGGCTTCGCGGATCCCGGTGCTCGCCGACCGGGTCGAGCGCAAGGACGTCGTGGCCGTGGTGAAGCTGCACGGCGTGATCACGCCGTCGCCGTCGCCGCTGGCCAGGGGCGCGATCAACTTGGCCGCGGTGGAATCCGCGCTGACCAGGGCATTCGGGCACGACCGGCTGAAAGCGGTCGCGTTGCTGGTGAACTCGCCGGGTGGCGCGCCGACGCAGTCCGGGCTGGTCGCCGAGCGGATCCGCCAGCTGGCCGACGAAAAGGGCGTGCCGGTGCTGGCGTTCTGCGAGGACGTCGCCGCGTCCGGCGGCTACTGGCTGGCCTGCGCGGCCGACGAGATCTACGCGCACCGGACGTCGATGGTCGGCTCGATCGGCGTGATCAGCGGCGGGTTCGGGTTCACCGGGCTGCTGGAGCGCTTCGGCATCGAGCGGCGCCTGCACACGGCGGGCGCGAACAAGTCGCGGCTCGACCCGTTCTCGCCGGAGAAGCCCGAAGACGTCGAGTGGCTGAATAAGATGCACACCCAGCTCCACGAGCTGTTCGTGAACTGGGTCAAGGAGCGCCGCGGCGACCGCCTGACGGACTCGGAGGACCTCTTCACCGGCGACGTCTGGCTCGGCGCGAAGGCGGTCGAACTCGGCCTGGTCGACGGCGTCGGCAGCCTCCGGCAGATCATCACCGAGCGCTACCCGGACGCGGAGATCTCGGTGGCCGAGCCGAAGAGGCCGCTGCTGGCCCGCCTCGGCATCGGCGCGCCCGCCGCGGCGTCGGCGGTGCTGGACGCGGTGACCCAGAAGGCCGCGTGGTCCCGCTTCGGCCTCTGACGAGCAGCAACTCACCGTCTCCTTCGGCAGGAGTTGCGAACACTTCTGAAAAAGTTCCCGGCTTCGGAGGGCTCCGTGGCGGCGGCGCGTGCGCTCCGCAATGTGCTGGCTCACCTCCCGCGGGATTTGGCGGCGAAGGCGCTCCTCGACGAGTTTCCGTGGGTGGACGTCCTGCCCGAGCCTGAGCAGGCCCAGTTCGTCCGGGACTTCGCCCGCGCTTTCCAGGCCTCCGCAGAACTGGGTCAGTGGTCGGTGCTCGCCCAGACGATCACGGAGTGGCGCAGCACCGCCGCCATTCACGCCGACCCGGCGCTCGCGGGCAAACTCACTGGTCCGATCGAAGAGGACTTCGGTCCCGTGCCGGCCCCCACGGACGTCTGAACGATGCCTGCGAAACGCGGCGACCGCGTCGCGCCGCCCGCGCGTCCTGGTGGCAGGCCGCGAAGTCCAACACGTGGGAGGCGTGGATCGTCCTGACGGAACGGCCCACGTCGCCGGAGAATCCGGCACGGCAGCACAAACTCAAGGGCGCGTTCGCCACGCGTGAGGTCGGCGGCCGGGTGCTCGATCAGTGGCAATACGAGGTCACTGCGGGCGGTCGGATCTGGTACTTCCGGGCAGTCTTCGTGACCTGAATCACCCAACCCCTGTAACGCCTCTGGAATCCGCGTGAGGCGTCAGGTTTCCTCGTACACGGGCTTTGTTGTGATCGGCAACAAATCCGGACGACGAGGAGGTCGTACCTGATGCCCCACCTCTCCCGTTCCCCACGGCGGTTCGCGCTCGGCGCGGGCGCCGTGCTCGGTGCCGCGCTCATCGCCATTCCGCTGACCATCCCGGCCTCGGCTTCGATCCCACCGCCCGAGGCGGGGTGGACGACGGTGTTCGCCGACGACTTCACCGGCGGCTCCGGCTCGCTCCCGTCCAGTGCGAACTGGATCGTCGACACCGGCCACAGCTATCCCGGCGGCCCCGCCAACTGGGGCACCGGCGAGATCCAGAACTACACCGCGAGTCCGAACAACCTCTCGCTCGACGGCGCCGGCAACCTCCGCATCACGCCGTTGCGCGACGGCTCGGGCGCGTGGACGTCGGCGCGGATCGAAACCCAGCGCAGCGATTTCAAGCCGCCGCCGGGCGGGGTGATGCGGATCGAGAGCCGCATCCAGATGCCGAACGTCACCGGCGCGGCCGCGCTCGGCTACTGGCCGGCGTTCTGGGCGCTCGGCGGCCCCTACCGCGGCAACTGGTGGAACTGGCCCGCCATCGGCGAGTTCGACATCATGGAGAACGTCAACGGGATCAACTCCGTCTGGGGCGTGCTGCACTGCGGCGTCAACCCCGGCGGCCCGTGCGACGAGACCACCGGCCTGCCGAACCACCGGGCGTGCCCCGGCAGCAGCTGCCAGTCGGCCTTCCACACCTACCGCTTCGAGTGGGACGCGAGCGTGAGCCCGCAGGTCTTCCGCTGGTTCGTCGACGGGCAGCAGTTCCATTCGGTGAGCCAGAACCAGGTCGACGCGACGACGTGGGCCAACATGACCGGCCACGCCGGCTACTTCGTGCTGCTGAACCTCGCGATCGGCGGCGCGTTCCCCAACAACAACTCCGGCACGACCACGCCGGGGCCGGGGATCGTGCCGGGACACCCGATGGTCGTCGACTACGTGACGGTGACCACGCGCGGTGGCACGACGACTCCGCCGACGACCACGGCTCCGCCGGGAGGCAGCGCTTACAGCACCATCCAGGCCGAGTCGTACACCCAGCAGAACGGCCTGGCCAAGCAGACGACCACCGACACGGGCGGCGGCCAGAACATCGGGCCCGCCGGCAACGGCGACTGGGCCCTCTACCCGAACGTCGACTTCGGCGGCAGCGCGGCCACCAACTTCCAGGCGCGGGTGGCTTCCGGTGCCGGTGGCGGGGTCAGCGGGCTGGTGGAGGTGCGGCTGGACAGCCTGTCCAACGCGCCGATCGGGAGCTTCGCCATCGCCGGCACCGGCGGCTGGCAGAGCTGGCGGACCGTCCCGGCGAACATCAGCGCGGTGACCGGGGTGCACAACGTGTACCTGACCTTCACGAGCGGCCAGCCTGCCGACTTCGTGAACCTCAACTGGTTCACGTTCGTGCACTGATACGAGGGACCCGTGGGCGATGCGGTCCGCGGGTCCCCCCACTTCAGGCGGACGGGGGCTGGACATTGCACTCGGCAATGGGCAGGATGCGTTTCACTGTGAGTGCTCACGATGACACCCGGAAACTCGTGGTCCTGGCCGTGGACGACGAGCCGAACGGTCTTGACGAACTCGTCCACTGCCTGCGCAACAGCCCACACGTGGCGAAGGTGTTCCCGGCGATCGACGCCTCCGAGGCGCTGCGGTTGCTGTCCACCGACGACCCGAGGCTGCGCGAGCGCAAGGACCGCGGCCTGCCGATCGTCGACGCGGTCTTCGCCGACATCGACATGCCCGGCCTGTCCGGGATGGAGATGTCCCGGGTGTTCGCCGCGCTGCGGCCCTCGCCCGCCCTGGTGTTCGTCACCGGGCACGCGGAGGAAGCGGTCAACGCCTTCGACCTCGGCGCCCTCGACTACGTGCTCAAGCCGTACCAGCAGGACCGGCTCGACCGCGCGATCTCGCGGGTGCTGGACAAGCTGGCCGCCGCCGCGGCGCCCCCGCCCGGCGCCATGGGCGGCGATCCGGTCAAGAACGACGACGAGGTGATCCCGGTCGAGCTGGCCGGCACCACCAAGCTCATCCCGCGCTCCTCGGTCCGCTGGGTCGAGGCGCAGGGCGACTACGCGCGGCTGTTCACCACCGAAGGCAGCCACCTGGTCCGCATTCCGCTGGCCCAGCTCGAGGAACGCTGGGAGAAGGCCGGCTTCGTCCGGATCCACCGGTCGTTCCTCGTCGCGCTGCCGTTGATCACCGAGCTGCGCATGGGCCAGGGTGGCTACCAGGTCGTGATCGGCAACGAGGAGAAAGTGCTGCCGGTGAGCAGGCGGCACACCCGCGCGCTGAAGGACCGGCTGGTCGGTTCGGGCCGGAACGGCTGACCCGGGACCGGCCATGACCGACGACTTCCCCGAGCGCCGCGCGAACGGCGTCCGCGAACCCGATCCCACGCTCGGCAGGCATTCCCGCCCGCAACGTCCGCTGCCGCAGCCGACCGACCGGGCCGTCGTCGAGCCGCTCCCGCCCGCGCCGGAGAACGAGCCGCCGCCGAGGCCGGAACACCACGCGAAACCCAAGCGGGAGCGGGTGATCCTCGCCGACCCCCGCCGTGGCGCCGGCACCTTGCGCGCCCGTGTCGAGCTGGAAGAGCAGACCAGCTGGGGAAAGCTGCTCGTCCGCGACCACCTGGTGAAGGTGCAGCTGCGGACAGCGCTGCTGCTCGCGCTGCTCGTCGTTGGCGTGTTCGGCTCGCTGCCGGCGCTGTTCTACCTGGTTCCCGGGTTCTCCCGGTTGAGCCTGGCCGGCATCCCGGTGGCCTGGCTGATTCTCGGCGTCTTCCCGTTCCCGTTCCTGTTCGGCGTCGGCATCTGGTACAACCGGCTGGCCGAGCGCAACGAACGCGCTTTCGTGGACATGATCGAGAACTAGTTTCGCACCCACTCGTGCGAGGATTCCCCCGTGCAGCTGAACCCGTGGGCCTTGACCGGCATAGTGCTGGTCGCCGTGGTGGTGCCCTACCTCGGTCACCGCTCCTCGCGTTCGGCCACGAGCACCCACGACTTCCTGCTCGCGCGGCGCACGGTGCGGTCCCGGCGCAACGCCGCCGCCATCTCCGGTGAGTACCTGTCCGCGGCGTCGTTCCTGGGCATCGCCGGGATCGTCCTCAAGGACGGCGCCGACGCGTTGTGGTTTCCGATCGGCTTCACCGCCGGCTACCTCGCGCTGATGCTCTTCGTCGCGGCACCGCTGCGGCGGTCCGGCGCCTACACGCTGCCCGACTTCGTCGAAATGCGGCTGGGGTCGAAGGGGCTCCGCCGGTTTTCCACGGCGTTCGTGGTCTTCATCGGCGTCCTGTACATGGTCCCGCAGCTGCAGGGCGCCGGCCTGACGCTGGCGACGATCGTGCCGGTGCCGGTGTGGGCGGGCGCCGCCGTGGTGATGGTCCTGGTCGCGTTCAACGTGATCTCCGGCGGCATGCGCGCGATCACCGTCGTCCAGGCCTTCCAGTACTGGCTCAAGCTGTTCGCGATCGCGGTGCCCGCGTTCGTGCTGTGCATGGTCTTCTTCGCCGACGGCAGTCCGGACGGCTTCCGCCCGCTCGGCGCGGCCGCGCCGCCGGTGTTCACCGGCGACACGACGGTGAACGTGCAGACCGACGTGACGCTGCACGTCACTTCGGACACGTTCTTGTACGCCTACGGTCGCACCGACAACGGCCCGGCCGCCGGGCCGACGCACTGGACACCGCTGGCCCCCCACACGGTCTCCGAAGGCACCAAGCTGAAGTTCCTCGCCGGCACGCCGGTGCCCGTGGTCAGCGACTCCGTCGCGGACAACGCGAGCTGGCTGCACCCGGCCTCCGGCAGCCTCACCGACCTGCTCCAGACGTACTCGCTGATGTTCGCGACGTTCCTCGGCACGATGGGCCTGCCGCACGTGCTGGTCCGCTTCTACACCAACCCCGACGGCAAGGCCGCGCGCCGCACGACCGTGCACGTCCTGCTGTTGCTGGGGTTGTTCTACCTGTTCCCGACGTTGCTCGGCGCGCTGTCCCGGATGTACGTGCCGGAGCTGCTCGTCACCGGCAAGACGGACGCGGCGATCCTGCGGCTGCCCACGGCGATGCTGCCGGGGGTCGGCGGCCAGATCCTCGGCGCGGTCACCGCGGCCGGCGCGTTCGCCGCGTTCCTGTCCAGCACGTCCGGGCTGCTGGTGAGCGTCGCCGGGGTGGTGTCGACCGACGTGCTTCCCGGGCGGGTGCGGGACTTCCGCCTGGCGACCGCGCTGGTCGCACTGCTCCCGATCGGGCTGGCGGTCGCGCTGCGGCCCGAGGACATCTCGCTGTCGATCGGGCTGACGTTCGCGCTCGCGGCGTCGACGTTCAGCCCGCTGCTGGTGCTGGGCATCTGGTGGCGCAAGCTGTCCTGGCCGGGTGCGCTGGCCGGGATGTTCGTCGGCGGCGGCCTGGTGCTGGCCGCGCTGGGCGTCAACATCGTGAGCGGCTACACCGGCGGCTGGGCGCCCTGGTTCGTCAACCAGCCGGCGCTGATCACCGTGCCGGTCGCCTTCGTCACGACGTATCTGGTCAGCCGCGTGACCGGATACGGCCGCCCGGAACACGTCCACGACATCATGTTGCGGCTGCACGCGCCCGATCCGCTCGGTTTCATGCGCGACCGGGCCGTCGCGCGGTTCGGCCAGGCCGAGGAAAAGACGCGGATCGTCAGCCGCGGCCGGCATCGCAAGTGATCTGCCGACAGCCGAGTTTCGGTCTGGTACCCGGGGCCGGACCGTTCACACGTCCACCTCACGCGCGGGCAACACCCCCGCATGGCAGCATGGAGATCGTGGTGAGCCCTGCTGAACTGCCGACCGCCGAGGTCCGCGACCTGCCCAAGGACGGCCTCGTGCTGCTCGATGTCCGCGAAGACGACGAGTGGGCCGCCGGGCACGCGCCCGGCGCGGTGCACATCCCGATGGGGGAGCTCCCCGCCCGCGTCGGCGAGCTGGCGGAACTGCCCGACGACCAGCCGGTCCACGTGATCTGCCGCAGCGGCGGCCGCTCCGCGCGGGCGACCGCGTGGCTCAACCAGAGCGGCTGGGACGCGGTGAACGTCGCCGGCGGCATGGGCGCGTGGCAGCGGGAAGGCCGTCCGATGGTCGGCGAGCACCCCGGTATCGAACCTGAAGTGATCTAGCCTTGCACCCGGGTCCGCCTCCGCCGCGACCGCCGTACCCGCCCGGGTACTGGCCGAGTCAGGCGCCGCCGCCGACCGCCCAGCAGCTGCAGGGCCGGAGGCTGGCCGCCCAGCCGGAGCCGTATCCCTACCACCGCCGCCAGACCATCCGGCCGAAGCTGCGCTGGGTGGCGACCCCGCCGCCCGGCGCGTGGCCGCGGCGCCGGGTGCTGCCGCCCGAGCCGTACCTCGGGCCGCCGTCGTACCCGGTGCCACCGCGCTGGGGCTTCCCCAACCTGGTCTGGCGCCGCCCGACGTCGGTGCCCGGCACAGCGTCCGACGCGACCCGCCCGATCGACCGGGTGCCGGTGCTCAGCCGCAGCCTGATCGGCGTCCTCTTCGGATTCGCCCTCCTCGCCGTGGTCGCCGCCGGCGCGGAGATCTGGCGCTACGTGCTGCTCGTCCAGGGCCGGGATGCCGCGCTGACCCGCTCGGTCGTGGCGTTCTCCGACGGCTTCGTGCTCGCCACCGGCCTGCTGGCCTCGATCCTCGCGCTGCTGCCCGCCGGGCTGTCGCTCTGGTGGCTGCTGATCGCCCGGCGGGCGGCCGCGGACGTGTCGGGCGACGACCCGCCGCGGCCGGTGTGGCAGGTGCTGGTCAGCGTCCTCGTGCCGGTGGTGAACCTGCCGATGGCGCTGTCGGTCGTCGGCGAACTGGAACACGCGGTGCTGAGCCGCCCGCGTGACGTCCGGCCGAAGCCGTCCCGCCCGGTGCTGGTGTGGTGGGGCGCCTGGCTGCTGAACTGGGTGCTGCTCGGCGCTTCGATCGTCTGGCGCTTCCGCGACGACGTGCAGTCGATGGCCGACAGCGTCGTCCTGGTCGCGCTGACCGACCTCTCCGCGGCTCTGCTGGCCGTGGTGACGGCGTTGGTGGTCCGGCGGTTCTCGGCGCTGCTGGCGCCGTCGGACGCGCGGGACGTGCGCGAGATGCGCGTGCTGAAGGTGGAGGGTGCTCCGGAGCCGGAGTTGCGAACCCGGCGCCCGGCCGGCGCGGCGCGCTAGTCAGTACCCGCCCTCAATACCCGCCCTCAATACCCGCCGAAGGCCGGCTCGAGCTGGTCGAAAGCCTGCTCCGCGACGGGCCACAGGGTGTCCACGATCTCCTTCTTCGGCTGGTCGTCGACGGTCCGGTCGAAGACTTCCTCGAAGAGCACCCGCAGCACCGTGGTGAGGTGCGCGGCGGCGAGCACCGGGGCGAGGCCCTGTTCGGGGTGGCGCCGGATCAGCAGGTCGACGAGGTTCGCCTCGCGCTCGCGGTGCAGTTCGTGCAGCGCGTTCGTCAGGACCGGGCTCTGCCTGATCATCCACGCGAAACCCTTGCCCGAGAAGCCGACCAGGGCGTGCTGGGCGTCCAGCGCTTCGAAGTAGAGCTCACGGGTGTCGTGGAAGACGCTGTCGTGGATCAGGGCCGACGGCCAGGACGTGAAGTCCGCGCGGATGTCGAAGACCAGGTCCTCCTTGCGCGGGAAGTGGTTCGTCACGGTCATCTTGGCGACCCGCGCCTCGGCCGCGATGTCCGCGATCGTCACGTCCTCGAAGCCGTCGCGGATGAACAGCCGCGTCGCCACGTCGGAGATGGTCTTCCTGGTCTCGTGCTTCTTCTGGGCCCGGAGTCCCTCGCTCATGGGCGTCACTCTACTGGGTCGAACCCAAGATTGTGCTTGACCCATTGAGTGGGGCGGACCTAATCTGAGGTTCGACCTAATGAAGGGGGTGGGCATGACGACGGCAGCCGTCCGTCCGGATGCGGCCTTGTGGCGGCTGGGCGGTGTCCTGATCATGGGCGCGGTGCTGTCGATCCTCGACGCGACGATCGTGACCGTCGGGATCGACTCGATCGCCCGTGACCTCGGCAGTCCGCTGCCCACCGTGCAGTGGGTGGCGAGTGCGTACCTGCTCGCGGCCTCGGCGGCGATCCCGCTGTCGGGCTGGCTGACCGACCGGTTCGGCGGCCGCGCGGTGTGGCTGACCGCGGTGGCCATCTTCACCGCGGGCACGCTGCTGTGCGGTTTCGCCTGGTCAGCGCCGGCCCTGATCGCGTTCCGGGTGCTCCACGGCCTGGGCGGCGGGCTGATGCAGCCGGTCGGGCAGGCGGTCTTCGCCCAGGCGGCGGGCCCGGCGCTGGGGCGGATGATCGGCGTGATCGCCCTGCCGGCGACGGTGGCCCCGGTACTGGGCCCGCTGCTCGGTGGTGCGCTCGTGGCGGACTTCGGGTGGCGCTGGATGTTCTTCGGGATCGTCCCGCTGGGCGTGGCGACCTTCGTCTTCGCGCGCCGGCTGCTCCCGGCTCCATCGCCTGATGGCGTGCGCGAGCCCTTGGACGTCCGGGGAATCGCGCTGCTCTCGCCGGGACTCGGCGCGTTCGTCTACGGCCTGGCCGAGGGCGCGGCCGTCGCCTGGGTGGCCGGAGCCGCGTTGCTGCTGGCGTACGGCGTCCACGCGGCCCGGACCCCGTCCGCAGTGCTCGACCTGAAGCTGTTCCGGGACAAGGGGTTCTCGGTCGCGAGCGGGAGCACGTTCCTGCTCGGGGCGTCGCTGTACAGCTCGATGCTGCTGCTTCCGCTGTACTACCAGCAGGTCGAGCATGCGAGCCCGTTGCGGGCCGGCCTGCTGCTGGCACCGCAGGCCCTCGGCTCGGCCGCGGTCATGCTCGCGGGCGGCCGGCTCCAGGCCCGCTTCGGCCCCCGCCGGATGATGCTGGCCGGGATCGGACTGTCGTTGGTGGGCACGATCGCGTTCACCCAGCTCGGTTCCGCACCCGGCGGGGTCTTGCTGATGCTGTCGTTGGTGGTGCGGGGAGCCGGTCTGGGCGCGGCCGCCACGCCCGGCATGACCACGCTCTACAGCTCGCTGGAACGCTCCCGCATCCCGCGCGCGGCGAGCGCTTTCAACGTGATCAACCGGATCGGCGGTTCCCTCGGCACCGCCTTGCTCGCCGCGATCCTCCACGGCGAACTCGCGACCGCGGCCGCGCCCACGGCCTTCGCCACCACGTTCACTTGGGCGCTGGCGTTCACCGCCTTGACCTTGATCCCCGCGGCGTTCTTCCCGCGGCGTCCTGCCACAGCGTCCTTCCGGAAGGGAGTTTGACGTGACCCACCGCCTCCTGAGCGTCCACGCTCACCCCGACGACGAATCCAGCAAAGGTGCGGCCACCCTGGCCCGCTACGCCGCCGAAGGTGTCGACGTCCTGGTCGCCACCTGCACCGGCGGCGAACGTGGCGATGTCCTCAACCCCGCGCTGGACACCGAGACGACCCGCGCCGATCTCCCGGCGATCCGCCGCCGGGAGATGGCCGCGGCCGCCGAGATCCTGGGCGTGCGCCAACGCTTCCTCGGTCTGGTCGACTCCGGTCTGCACGAGCCGCTACCCGAAGGATGCTTCGCGGCCCTGCCGCTGGAAGAAGCCGCGGCTCCGCTGGTCGCGTTGATCAGGGAGTTCCGCCCGCACGTGGTGATCACGTACGACGAGACCGGCGGCTATCCCCACCCGGACCACATCCGCACTCACGACGTGACGATCGAAGCCTTCACCGCGGCCGCCGACCCCGCCCGCTACCCCGGCACCGGCGCACCATGGCGACCACAAAAGCTGTACTACCAAGCGGTCCTGAGCCGAGCCTGGTTCCAAGCCATGCACGAAGCGACCCTGGCCGCCGGCCTCGAGTCGTCCATGGGCCCGGTCCTCGAGGAACTGCCACCCGACGAGGAACTCCCCGTCACCACAAGAATCCGTTGCGAGTCCCACTTCGAGACGCGCGACCGAGCCCTGCTGGCCCACGCGACCCAGATAGACCCAGCGCACCCGTTCTTCACTCACTCAAGAGAAATCGAACGAAAAGTCTGGCCCTACGAGGACTACCACCTGGCCCACCCCACGCCAGCCCCCGAACCGGAAGACGACCTCTTCACCGGAGTAACCCATGAACCCACACCGTGATGCCTCCCCAATCACGCGAGATCCGCCTTCAATCACGCGAGATCCGTTTCCAATCACGCGAGATCCGCCCCGGATCACACGGTGACCCGAAGTTCGCGCAGTCCGCGGATCACGAACTCCGGCCGTCGCCGCGGCGTCTCGGCCAGGCGCAAGCCCGGCAGCTTGTCCGCCAACGCACTCAACGCCGCGGCGATCTCCACCCGAGCGAGAGGAGCACCCACGCAATAGTGAATCCCGAGCCCGAACCCGAGATGGGCGTTGGGCGTCCGTCCGATGTCGAGGCGATCCGGCTCGTCGAACACCTTCGGGTCGCGGGCCGCGGCACCCAGGAGCGCACCGATCTTCTGGCCGCGTTCGACGACGTGACCGCAGATGGAGACGTCCTCAGTGGCCGTCCGCTCGAACAGCTGGAGCGGCGCGTCGAACCGGATCAGCTCCTCGACGCAGGAGTCGAGCAACTCGGGTGACGCCAGCAGGCGCTCCCACTGGTCCCGGTGCGTCAGCAGCGCCGTGATCCCGTTGCCGAGCACGTTGACCGTCGCTTCGTGGCCGGCCATCAGCAGGAGCACGGCGGTGGCGACCAGCTCGTCGGGCGTCAGTTCGCTGCGGAGGAGGTCGCTGATGATGTCGTCGCCCGGTGCGGCCGCCCGGGCCTCCGCGACCTCGCGGATGTACGAGACGAACTCGGCGGCCGCCCGCTCGGCGGCGTCGCGCCCCTCCTCGGAGAGGCCGTACTCGTACATCTTGACGATCGCGTTCGACAGGTGAACCATCCGCGGCCCGTCGGTGCCGGGGACGCCCAGCAGCTCGGCGATCACCGCGACCGGCAGCGGCTGGGCCAGGTGCTCAAGCAGGTCGGCACTGCCCTCGGTGGCGATTTTGCCGGCCAGGTCGTCGACCATGCGGGCGGCGAGCGTCGCGACCATCGGGCGCAGCCGCTGCACGTGGCCGCGGCCGAACGCGCCCGCGACCAGGCGGCGTAGCCGGGTGTGGGCCGGCGGCTCGTTCTCCAGCAGCGAGTTGCGGTGCAGGAGGTTGAACGAGGCGAACCGCTCCAGTGGCTGGGCGTCCTGCCAGATCCGCCCCAGCCCGCGGTGGCGCAGCACCGCCGACGACGCGGCGTGCGACACCGCGACGGCGAGGCCGAGCCCGTCGTGGTGGTGGACGTCGCCCCGCTCGCGGAGGGCGGCGAACGCCGGGTACGGGTCGGCCAGGAACACGGGATCGCGGGGGTCGAACACGTCGCGAGGGTAACCCTTCGATAGCGTCTCAAGCCGAGCCAGAGGAGGCAGCCGTGGGCAAGGGCGCGCGCAAGAAGGGTCCCAAGCAGGCGTCGGACCGCAAGCCGAAGGTGCGCGACGTCTTCGTCGGCCAGCCGTTCGAAGGGCTGGCGGCGGAGCCCGAGCTGATCGCGCTGCGCGAGTTCGTGCCGTCCGCGACGGCCGAGCTGACCCTCGCCGATGGTGGCGACGTCACCTTGGGCACCGTGCTGCCGATGGCGGCGGCCGCGTTCGTCCGCTCGGACGGCCGGCGCTACCTCGGCTTGCAGGTGCAGACCCGCTCCTCCGACATCAGCCGTGACCTCGGCCGGTCGCTGAAGTGGCTGCTGGACGCCAAGGAGGGCGACGTCCTCGGCGTGCCGGACACCACCACCCCGCCGGCCGCCGACGAGCACGCCCGCCTCCAGGACCTGCTGGCGCCGGGTGTCGAACTCGACGTCACGCTGCACTCCGACTTCGGCTGGTGGCTGCCCGAGGACGCGGACGCGACCGGCGACGTCGCGGTGTCCCTCGAGCGCGCGAACGCCGCGATCATGCCCACCGAACGGCTCGGCTCGGGCGCCTACTGGGTCCTGGCCGGCGAGAAGGCGCACCTGCGCTGGGTCCGTCCGGAGCCTGAGAACCTGCTGCTCCAGGCCCTGGCCCGGCTGTCAGCGGCCGGCGAACTCGGCCTCGGCGAGGGCTCGCGGTACGCGGGCTCGTTCCGTGCGCACGGCCTGCTGGTCCCGGTGTGGGACCTCGACCCCGAAGCCCACGCCCGCGAGTGGGCGGAGGCGAAGGATGCCCTCGGCGCCCGTCTCGAGACGGCGCTCAAGTCGCTCGACGACGAACCGCTGAACGCCGCCGAGCGCCGCGCTCGTGACGGCCTCGTCGGCCGCCAGCTCACCCTGCGCTGACCTTCGGCAGGCTCCGGACCACCACTTTCGTCCCAGTGGTCCGGAGCCACTCGATGAGCGTTCAACCAGGCATTATGTGGCGCACGAGACACCGCCGCCGGATCGCGCCGGTGGGACGATTCTCGGCGTGATACTCCACATCTGCGGGGCGGCCGAGTGGGCCGAAGTGGGAGAGGGCGCCGAGTACCGGCCGCCGTCGCTGGGAGAAGTCGGGTTCATCCACTGTTCCGACTTCGGCACGGTGCACCTGCCGGCCAACGTGCGCTACCGGGGCCGCACCGATCTGGTGCTGCTCGAGATCGACCCGGCGAAGATCGGCGTCCCGGTCCGCTGGGAGGAGGGCCTGCCACCGCACCCCGCCGGGATCCACTTTCCGCACGTGTACGGCCCGATACCGCACGCCGCGGTCGTCGGGGTGCACGGATTCACCGAGACGGACGACGGCGGCTTCCGGCTGCCCGACTCGCTCGCGCACCGCTGACGTGGGCAACTCATCACCCGGCCGGACGTCTACGAACCCGGGCGGGAACGCGGGCAACCTGAGGGGGCTGTGATGCGTGTTGGGGAGGAAAGCGATTCGGCTTCTGGCTGTCCGACCCCGATGGGAGGCGATACGGTGACCGCTGCGGCACCCGTCTTCACCGGGGGAGATACCTGGGCGGCCAGCGCAGGCCGAGGGAGGGCCGCGACGTTGCCGGGTGAGTTGGCCGACTTCGGTGATTTCGTGCAGGCCACCCTGCCGGGGCTGCTGCGGTACGGCCACGCGCTCACCGGCAATCCGCACGATGCGGCGGACCTGGTGCAGACCGTGCTGGAGAAGATCGGTGCGCGCTGGACCTACGTGCACGAGAAGACCGGTGACCCGCTGGCCTACGTCCGCCGGTCCATGGCGAACGCGCACGTGAGCCGCTGGCGCCGCACGCGTCGCGAAAACCTGGTGGCCGACCTGCCGGACACCAGCCCGCACGTGCCGGCCGACCCGTTCGAGCACGAGCCGCTGTGGCGTGCGTTACGAACGCTGCCGCCGAGACAACGGGCCGTGATGGTGCTGCGTTACTACGAAGGTCTCTCGGAAGCGGAGATCGCCGGTGCGCTCGGCGTCACACAGGGCACCGTCAAGAGCCAGGCCAGCAAGGCGATCACGTCGCTGCGGATGAAACTGCGGTCGGCCGACAGCGAGGGCGAAGGGAGTGACGCGGGTTGAACATCTCCGAGGAAGAACTGGAGCAGCGCCTGCGCGCGATGTTCGCTGACGAACGGCTCGACCTGCCGCCGCCGCCCGACGCCGGCACGGTCATCGTCGCCGGTGCGCGTCGACGTCGGCGACGCCACCGGAGCATGCAGGCCGTGGCGGGAGTCGCGGCGGCCGTGGTGGCCGTCGCGGGTGGGCTGACCGTGTTCCGGCTCCACACCGAAAGCGGCACCGCGGTGATGACCGCCGACGGCACCGAGATCAGCATCAAGCCACCTGAGAACCTCACGGCGGGCCGGGCACCGGCGCCGTCGACGCCCGGGCCGACCAGCACCCAGAGCATCCAGGTTTCCTCGCCGCCGGGTTCGCCGTCGACGAAACCTCCGCGGCCGCCGTCCTCACCACGGCCGACGACGCTCCCGCAGGTGTCGAGCGGGCCGCTGCTCGCGACGGACGGCTTCGGCAAGCTCAAGCTCGGCATGTCCGAGGCCGAGGTGACCGCGCAGGCCGTCACGCTCGGCGAACCGCAGGCCGGGGCGAGCTGCACCGTCTACCAGGCCGAGGGCAGCGGGATCCCCGTGTCGGCGAGCGTCGTCATCTCGAAGGCGGCCGGGCTGGTCGTCGTCACTCCGGACGTGGCCGCGCACACCGCCGAAGGCATCGGCGCCGGATCCACCAAGGAGCAGGTGCTCGCCGCCTATCCCGCGGCCAAGGCCGAGCAGGGTGGCGTCGTCGCCCCGGCGACCGCCGCCGCCGAGTACCACTTCACGCTCGGCGACACGGGAGTCGTCCGGACGAGTCTCATGAGCGTCAACCAGGACTGCGCCGGCTGAATCGCCGGCTCCATGCGGAAACCCGGGCTGTCCACAGGGGGAGAGCCCGGGTTTCCGGCGTTCGAACGTTACGTCGTGGAGGACGCGGTCAGAGCGCTCCGCCGGCCACCGGCGGCATCTGCGAGTCGGAGCCACTGTTGCCGACGGACTCGCGGTACAGGTGCGCCTCGACCTCGAACAGGTTGCCGTTCGCGCGCTTGACGACGTTCAGCAGCGTGCTCATCTGGGAGATCTCTTCGACCTGCTCCTTGAGGAACCACTGCGTGAACTGCTCGCCGATGTAGTCCTCTTCGGCGCGAGCGGCCTTCGCCATCGCGGAGATGTCGGCGGCGACCTCTTTCTCCTGGTTCAGCGCGAGCACGATGAGCTCGGTGACGTCGGAGAAGTCGTTGCGCACCTCGCCGGTGCCGGGGATCTCGACGTGGTGGTCGCGGTCGAGCATGTACTGCACGAGCGCCATCGCGTGGTTGCGCTCTTCGACGGACTGCTTGTAGAAGTGCTTCGCCAGCTGCGGCAGGTCCTCGGCGTCGAACCACACCGCGAGCGCGATGTACTGCTGGGACGCGTTGAACTCGTTGTGGATCTGCGCCTGGAGCAGTTCATAGAACTTCGAGCGCGGTTCTTTCTTCTTGGTGAGGGCCATGTCGGACACGGTACGCCAGAATGAGCATTCTCACCACTTCGGACTGGTGATCTGCAGCCTATTAGGATTACCATTCCTAAACAAGAGTCACCTAATTAAAGCAAGCCTTCCCTAAATTGCCGTAGCCATTTAGGGAAGGCTTGCTTCATTTACAGCGGATCGCGCCGGACCGGGCAGGACATGCAGCGCGGGCCGCCGCGGCCGGAGCCCAGTTCGGACCCTGCGATCGGCAGCACCTCGATGCCGGCCGCCTCCAGCCGCTCGTTCGTCTCGGCGTTCCGCTCGTAGCCGACGACCACGCCGGGGGCCAGCGCGAGCGTGTTGTTGCCGTCGTCCCACTGCTCGCGTTCGGCCGTCACCGGGTCGAGCCCGGTGTCGATGACGCGCAGCCGGTCGATGTCCATCGCCTCGGCCGCGGCCACCAGGAACGGCGCCGGGCCGGCCACCTTCACGCCGCCGTCGCCGGTCGGGCGCAGCGTGAACGCCGTCAGCGAGTCGCGCGCCAGCGGGTACATGACCACCGCGTCGACGTCGACCATCGTGCACACCGTGTCCAGGTGCATGGTCGCGCGGGACTGCTCGATCGGCACCGCGAGCACGGTGTGCGCGATGCCGTCGGCGAACACCGACCGCGCGAGGGACTCCGCGCCGGCCGCGGTGGTGCGCTCGCCGACGCCGATGGCGAGCACGCCCGGCGCCAGCAGCATCACGTCGCCGCCTTCGATCGGCGCCGAATGGGCGCCGTACGCGCGGGCGGCGTGGCGGAACTGCGGGTGGTAGGCGTAGATCAGGTCCAGCACCGCGGTTTCCCGGCGGCGCGCGGGCATGGTCAGCGACGAAATGGCCACCCGGTCGGCGATCCACACGGACGAGTCGCGGGTGAACAGCAGGTTCGGGAGCGGGTCGACGGCGAAGTCGTGCGGGTGGTTCATCATCCGCACCAGCGACGCGCCCTCCGCGGACGGCAGCTCTTCGAACGTCATCCCGGCCATCAGCACCTCGGCGAGGGCGGCCGCGTCGACGCTCGAGAGGTGCGAACGCAGCGAGTCGGCCAGGTCGCCGCCGAGCCGCCGGTCGTCGACCGCCGCGTGCACGCCCGCCGCGTGGGCGCGGTCGTCTTCCAGCGCCGTCCGGAGCGCGTCGGCCAGCAGCAGGACGTCGACGCCGCGGCTGCGCAGCACCTCGGCGAACGCGTCGTGCTCGGCCTGGGCCCGGTCGACCCACGGGATCGAGTCGAACAGGAGCTGGTCGTTGTTGCGGGGCGTCAGCCTTTTGAGCTCGTTGCCGGGCCGGTGCAGCAGCACCGCGCGCAGAGGTCCGACTTCGCTGTCCACCCGGGGAGGTGCCGTTTCGTCGATCACCTGCCGAGCTTACTCAGGGCAACCAGGAAACGTGACCCTTGAGCAGCGAATACCCGACGAACGACACGAAGTCGAACAGGGTGTGCGCGGCCACGAGCGGCCACAACCGGTTGGTCTTCTGCCACAGCCGCCCGAACACCAAACCCATGATCAGGTTCCCGGCGAATCCACCGAACCCCTGGTAGAGGTGGTACGACCCGCGCAGCACGGCGGCGCCGAACACCGCGTTGTTCTCCCGGACGCCGAGCTGCCGCAGCCGCGTCAGCAGGTAGCCGACTACCAGGACCTCTTCGGCGAACGCGTTGCCGAACGCGGAAAGCGTCAACGTGATCGGGCGCCACCACGTGTCGCCCAAAGTGGACGGTTGCACCGCCAGGCTGAAGCCCAGGTGGTAGGAGACGAAGTACAGCGCCAGGCCGGGGATCCCGATCAGCGCGGCCAGCCCGAGGGTCAGCAGCGCGTCGCGGCCGGGGGTCCGCCGGTCCAGCCCGACCTGCGCGATCTTGATTCCGGCCCGCCACAGGAAGTACAGCCCGAGCGCGCCCCAGCCGACGAGCTGGGCGGCCGAGAGCAGCTGCTTGAGCAGGTCGATCAGGCTCG
Source organism: Amycolatopsis sp. NPDC051128 (assembly GCF_040682715.1). Lineage (NCBI taxonomy): Bacteria > Bacillati > Actinomycetota > Actinomycetes > Pseudonocardiales > Pseudonocardiaceae > Amycolatopsis > Amycolatopsis sp. NPDC051128. The sequence goes on from NZ_JBFBBN010000020.1 coordinate 55,269, forward strand.
CCGCGGCCTGGGGCACGTTGAGCTGGACCTGCTGCTGGGCCAGGGGCGTCGGCTGCAGCAGGGAGTCCACAAGGGACAACAGGCTGCGTACGCCGGACAGGCCGAGCGTGATGCCGAAGACGATCAGCAGCTCGATCTTGACCGCCCGGCGTTCACGCGGGTCCTCGATCGTTCCGGGGAACTCGGGACGGGCCGGGGCCAGCCACGATCGCGCGGTGAACGTCATGAGCGCACGCTACCTTCGGGGTATGCCGAGGAGCATCGCCACCAACGAAACCGTCGACCGCGCCGCGCTGGTCGAGTTCCTGTCCACTCGCCACCGCGCGATCCTGCTGACCACCAAGGCCGACGGCGGTCCCCAGCTGTCGCCGGTCACCTGCGGCGTCGACGCCGAGGGCCGGCTGGTCGTCTCGACCTACCCGAAGCGCGCGAAGGTCGTGAACATCAAGCGCACCCCGCGGGTGTCGGCCTGCGTCCTGTCCGACGAGTGGAACGACCAGTGGGTCCAGCTCAACGGCACCGCCGAGGTGCTGGACATCCCGGATTCGGTCGAACCGCTCGTGGCGTACTTCCGCAGCATTTCCGGCGAACACCCGGACTGGGACGAATACCGCGAGGCGATGGTCAAGCAGGGCAAGAGCATCATCCGCGTCACGATCGAGAGCTGGGGTCCGCTCGCGAAGGGTGGCTTTCCCGCCGAACTAGCGTGACGTCCCCCGCAGGAACGGGCAGCCGACCAGCCGCCGCAGCTCCGTCGCGAGCTGCGGCGGGCTGTCGACGGACTTCGAGAACGCCAGCCGGACGTCGTGGTCGCCGGTGTCGGACTCGACGCGCAGCCGCAGCCCGAACCGGTCGAGCCCGAGCGGCCGGATGCGGCCGCCGCGTAGCCCCGCCGGCAGGTGCTTCGCCAGCTGCTCGACGACGTCGGAGTGGTCGCTCTCCAGGTGCCGCAGCCACCGGGCCTCGTAGTCGTGGAACGGGTCGGGCGGCGCGGCGCTGAACATGTGCGGGCGCAGCGAGTGCGTGCCTTCGGCGTCGGCGAGCACGAGTGACGCCGGGGTGAGCCGCAGCACCGTCACGCCGTGGCCGACGTCGAGGAGCCGCTCGTCCGGCCGGGTTTCGGCGATCGCCACCGCCCGCGCGCGGGCCGACACCGGCGAGAGCGGCCGCAGCCAGCCGGTGATCCACAGCAGCCCGCGGATCGGTTCCCGCAGGTCGACCGGCGCCTGGTCGGCGAGTTCCACCAGCACGGCCAGCTCGCCGCGCTGGGCCTGCTTGGCCGCGCCGACCATCGGGTGGTCGTCGGGCAGCAGCACGCTGACGCTGCCGCTGGGGTGCACGTGGTGCAGGACCGGGACGACGCGCTCGCCGTCGAGGCCGGCGCGTTCGCAGGTCGGCAGCAACGACGCGGGGCCGTTGCGGGTGGCGATCGTCTTGGCGCGCTCGGCGGGGTTCGGTGCCGGCGGGCGGCGGATGGATGTGGGTGCCTCGGTCACGGCTCACCTCCTACTTAGGTGAGCCTAACCTGAATCGCCAGGTCTGGGTAGTCGCGGCGGTCACGTTCGCACCCGCTGAGCGGGGCATCCGGTAACGCCGGTGTGCAAATCACCGAAAAGGCGGATGACCAGTGCCGACACGGTGGGGGCCCCGCGTGCAGATCGTCCCGGTTCCCGAGCGCGTGCCCGCGTTCGAGCTCGACCCCGCGATGCCCTCCGGCGCGCTGCCGATTTTCGGCGAGTACCTGGACCGGATCGGCCGCACCGCGGCGAACGGGCGGCTGCTGACCTGGGTCCTTCCGGTGTTCGGGATCGCCCAGTTCTTCACCGGCGCCGGGATCGCGCTGCCGGTGGGCACGATCGCGCTGGCCGGTTCGGTCCTGGCGTGGTGGCGCTACCGCGCGCACGTCCGGGTGCCCGAGACACGGCTGAAGCGGGAACCGTTCCGCCAGTTCGACATCGCGCCCGACGGCTTGGTCGCCGCCGGACGGACGATCGGGGTGCGCCTGCCGGACGGTCGCTGGCTGCGCGTCCGGCTCGACGAGGCGTACCGGCTGCTGCTGGCCGGCCACCGGCGAGTGTGGCTGCTGGGGCGGGGCCCGAAGGTGTTCGTCGGCTTCTCCGGGGTCGTGCGGGTCCGCCGCGCCCGGATCTTCGACGCGCCGCCGGCAGGCGCGGTGGCCGTGCCGCCCCTGGCCGGGTCCGCTTCGCCGCGGCTCGACCCCGTGCTGGCCGCGCACCGCCGCCGGATCGCCCGTGAGCTCCGCGCGGCGTCCGCGTTCCTGCTGACCTTGGCCGGATTCGCCGTGTGGGTGCGTGCCGACTTCCCGGTCACGAAGTGGGGCGCCTTGATCGTCGCGGGCGGTGCGCTGCTGGGCGCGCTCGGGGCGGCGACGCGCTCGTTCACCTACGGCCGCCCCCTCCCGGCCGACCACTGGACGGAGCTGCGAGCGGTCCTCGACGGTCCGGTCCGCATGGGCCGCCGCGGCGCGGCCCACCTGAGCGGCCTGACCATGCTCGCCGACGGTCGCATCGTCGGGTTCAGGATGCACAAGGCCGACCCGTCGATGGCCGCGAACGTCGCCGCGACGGGCCGGCTGTGGATCGCGGGCGTGCCGCGGCCGGGCCGCGCGATGAAGACGGGGGTGCCGGGCTACCCGGTGCTGGGCACGGTCTGGCTCGGCTGAGCGGGCGTCCGGTCGCGACGCGGCAGCAGGAACGGCGTCACCAGCACCAGGACCCCCGCGACGCCGATCGCGACGCGGGGACCGGTGACGCTCGCGATCAGGCCCCACAGCGCGGTCATCGCCGCGATCGCCGCCTTGGTGCTGACCGACCACGCCGAGAGCGTCCGGGCGATGCGGTCCGCCGGGAGCTGCTCGAGCCGGTAGGTGGCCAGCACCGGGTTGAACACGCTGCAGCAGACGATCAGGCCGAGTTCGACGACCATGACGAAGGCCAGCCCGCCGGTGCCGCCCGGGATGAAGGCCAGCGCGAGCAGCCAGCACGCGCGTAGCGCGCCCGCCGTCAGCAACACGGTGTGCCGCCCGAACCGCCTGACGAGCCGCGGGGTCAGCCGTGAGCCCGCGAGCCCGCCGAGGCACGGCACCGCGAAGGCGAGCCCGTACTGCCAGGGCGCGAACCCGAGGTGGTTCAGCAGCAGCACCGCCAGCAGTGGCTCGGTCCCCATGATCAGGCCGTTGAACAGCAGGACGTTGAAGAACAGCGGCCGCAGCCCGGGGTGCGTCAGCAGCGTGCGCCACCCGTCGGCCAGGTCACGCGCGCGCAGCCGGGTGGTCGTTCGCGGCGCCGGCTCGCCTCCGCCGATCGCGCGGATCCCCAGCGCCGAGAGCAGGAAACTGACGGCGTTGGCGACCACCGACGTCACCGGGCCGAGCAGGGCGAACGCGGCCCCGCCGAGGGGCGGCCCGAGCGCGGTCGCGGTCCAGTTCGTCGACTCGAACCGCCCGTTCGCGACGAGGAGGTCATCCGGCGGCACGAGCCCCTTCAGATAGGCGCCGCTCGCCGCGGTGAAGGTGATGTCCGCCGCGGCGACGGCCACCGAGACGACGAGCAGCTGGGCGAAGCTCAGCAGGTCGAGGGCGTAGGCGGCGGGCACGCTGATCAGGGCGGCGAACCGGACGAGGTCCATCGCGACCATCACCGGCCGCTTGCGCCGGTGGTCGACCCAGGGGCCCAGCGGCACGGCCACGAGCGCACCGACGGCCGGCCCGACCGCGGCGAGTGCCGAGACCGCCGCCGGCCCGGCGTGCAGCACGAGAATCGCCAGCATCGGGAACGCGCCGAAGCCGAGCCACGTGCCGAACGCGCTGACGGCGTAAGCCGACCAAAGCCACCTGAACCGCGGCCCCAGCGACCGCCCGCGCATCACCGGGAGATCAAAGCGGGGAACGGCCGAGCGCGGCAAACAACCGACGCGGCGGCGAGCCACAACGGCGCGTTGTGAATCTAGAGTCGTCCGCTGTGGACCTCGATGCCGTTCGCACGTTCGTCGCCGCCGTGGAGGCGGGCCGGTTCCAGGACGCCGCGGTGGATCTCTCCATCACGCAGCAAGCCGTCTCGAAGCGCATCGCCGCGCTGGAGAAGGCGCTGGGCGTGCGGTTGTTCACCCGCACCGCGCGTGGAGCCGTCCTCACCGGTGACGGCGAGGCGTTCCTGCCGCACTCCCGCGAGCTGCTGCGGGCCGCGGCGCGGGCACTGGCGTCGGTACGCACCGGGCCGGTCCGGGTCGACGTCATCGGCCGGCGGCTGTGCCCGGCAGCGTTGCTGCGCGGGTTCCACGAAGCTCATCGGGAGATCGCGTTGGAGGTGGTGACGCTCTTCGACGCCGTCTCGGCGGTCGCGGCCGTCCGGGAAGGAAGCATCGACGCGTCCTTCCGCGCGGTCGGCGTTCTGCCCGACGACGTGGAATCGACCTGGGTGTTCGATGAGCCGCTCCAGCTGCTGTGCGGACCCGGGCACGCCCTGGCGAGCGCGGCGACGGTCACGCCCGGGCAGCTGCGCGGGCACCGGATCCGGATGCCGGGGATCGTGCCCGGCACGGAGTGGGGTGCTTACTACGCCGAACTGGCGGACGTTTTCGGGTTGTCGATCGACGCCGCCGGGCCGAACTTCGGGACCGAGGTGGTGCTGGACGAGCTGAGCGGATCGGGCGAGGTGGCGACGCTCGTCGGAGCCGGCGTGCGGCTGTCGTGGCCGGCGGGCCACGACCTGCGGCGAGTGGCGATCGGGGATCCGGAGCTGGTGTACCCGCATTCGCTGGTCTGGCGGCGGGGCAACGCGCACCCGGGGCTGGCCGCGCTGCGGAGGCACCTCGAAAAGGGCGAGCGCGTCAGCGACGCCTGGCGGCCGGGCTGGGCGAGCTAACCCAGCGACCTCCGCGTCGCCTGCTCGGTCTCGAGGACGCCCTGCCGGATGCCTTCGAGCTGGTCGCTCAGCTCCCGGACCGCGCCGGTGTCCACGGTGACGTCCGTGGTCGCCGCCGTCAGCTCGGCGACCCGCGCCACCAGGCTGTCCAGCCCGAGCGCGCCGGACTGCAGCTGGGCCAGCAGCTTGTCCCGGGCGCCGGAGAGCCGCGTGTGCACGTCCGCCTGGGCCTGCACCGCCGCCAGTGCCTGTTCGAGGTCGCCGCGGACGTCTTCGTTCGCCGACCGCAGCTCGCCGTCCAGCCGCCGCCGTTCCCGCTTGACGGCGTCGAGGTCGACGCGGGAGAGGGCCTTGCCGGTCGCCGAGGCGCGGCCGGCCAGGCGCCGCAGCGTCTCCAGGGTTTCGCGGACGACGGGTTCCATGTCCGCGACGCGGTCGGCGAGCGGTCCGGAGTCGAGGGAGTCGCTCAGCGAGACGAACCCGTCGGCCGCGCCCTCGGCCCGGCGCAGCCAGTTCTCCTCGGCCGACCCCGGCGAGACGTCGAGCACGCGCGCTTCACGCCGTTCCGGCTCCTTCTCGCGGGTGGCGATGGCCACGCCCGCCCTCGCGGCGAGGACGGCCACCCCGACCCCGACCGCGGCGACGACCGGCAGCTGCACGGCCCACGCCATTCCGGCCGACGTGGCGGCGAGCACCAGCCCCCACGGTTCGGCGAGCTCACGGGCGAACTTCATGACCGGAGGATCTCAGAAATTCGAGATCACGGACGTGAAGACCTGGTTGATCGAGTCTGGTTTGGACGAGTCGTACTCCGAACCCTCGGTCGCCTCCGCGATCTGCTTCAGCACGTCCTGGTCCGCGTCCGAGCCGTAGGCGATCGTGAACAGCCGGACCGTCTCCGCGTTGCCCTCCGGCCGCAGCTGCGGGAGGAGGTGTTCGAGGTCGACGCCGCCGGAGTCCTCGTTGCGGCCGTCGGTGAGCACCACGACCGCGTTGATCGCCGCCGGGTCGAGGTGCGCCTTCATGTGCTCGTACGCGGCCAGCGACGAGTCGTACAGCCCCGTGCCCGACTGCGGCGTCAGCCCGCTCAGCCGCATCGCCAGGGTCTCCTTGCCGTTGTTCCCCAGCGCCTGCACCGGCACCAGCTCCTGGTAGTCCTTGTCGCTGTCGAGCCGGGTGGAGAACTGCCAGAGCCCGACCTGGTCCCGCGGCACGAACTGGCCCAGCGCGTCGATCGCGGCCTGCTTGGCCAGGTCGATCTTGCTCTTGCCGGTGCCCTTGACCTCCTCGCCCATCGAGCCCGAGACGTCCACGACCAGCAGCACGTTCGCCTTCTTGCGCAGCTCGGTCCACGTGGTCAGCAGCTTCGACAGCACGGTCGGCGACGGCGGCTGCAGGAAGGTGATCTTCGCGTCCGGCTGGACGCCGTTCGCGGTGGTCGCCTGCGGGCCCGGCTTGCCGTCGAACGACCGGAAGCCCAGGGCGGCGAACCGCTGCTGCGGCTCCGGCCCCCGCAGGTAACCGAGGAAGTCCGCGGCGATCTGCTTGCGCGTCGGGTCGGCCCAGTTCAACGTGACGAACGGGTGGTCCGAGTTGAGCGTGCCGTCCGCCGGGTAGATCGCGACGATCGGGACCTTCGGCGGCGCGTGCTGGCCGACCTTCGCCGGGTCGTTCGTCGGGTTGCCCTGGTTGTAGCCGATCAGCGAGCTCTCCTCGACGGTCACCGCCGAGATGTAGGACAGCGCCGCACCGCGGTCGTCGGCCTTCTGCAGGTTGGTGAGGAAGGTCAGCGTGTTGTCGCCGTAGTGCACGATCGCCTGTTCGATGTTCGAGACGAACTGCTTGGCCTCGGGCTTCTCGAGCGCGGCCGCGGTCAGGTCGGACGACGTGCCGGTGGCCGCGTAGTACGCGCCGATGGTGGCGTTCAGCCCGGCGGTGGAGATGTTCGGGTTCGTCTTCCCGAGCCGGAACTTGCCCCACTCCGGGTGGCCGTACTTCGCCCAGCCCGCCGGGTCGGTCGCGAGCGCGGTGAGGTCCTTCCAGCCGATCGGCTTCGCCGGCCAGCCCAGCGCCTCGGCCATCGGCTTCGGCATGGCGACCGTCAGCGGCGAGTTCGCGACCGACTGCGGGTCGCCATCGGGCACGATCGAGCCGGTGTCGCCCTTCGCGTTGACGCGCAGCAGGTTGACCCAGCCGCTCGCGGCCGGCGTCCAGACGTCCGGGCGCGGCCCGTCGGTGGCTTCGTTCCAGCCGTTCGCCAGCGCCCGCATCGCGACGCCGGAGGACTTCGATTTCACGATGACGTCGACGCAGTGCCCGGCGACCGACCGCCCGGAGTAGGCCTTCGCGGCCTCTTGGACGATGCCGGCTTTTTCCGGCGAAGACGCGATGTTCAGCGCGACGGCGTCCGAACCGGTGCATTTCGGCTGGTCCGCCTCGTCGCTCGAGCCGCTGGTCCAGTACCGGATGCCGACGATCAGCCCGGCGGCGACCACGATCGCGGCCACGAACGGGAGAATCTTTCTCTTGCGTCGCGCTGGTTGGGAATTGATCATCGAACCCCTCCCCGTGCCGCTTCCTGTGGTCATTATCCGGTGAGGACCGGGTGGCCGGGGGTGCGTTGCCGAACCGTTGCCCGGAAAATCCGCGTGCCGGAGCCGCGTGGCGGCAAAAAGGCCGTCACGCTATTTGTTTCGCATTCACAACTTCATGCCGGTCGAAATCCTCGGTCGTCCGCAGCGGCGGTGCCGCAGAACCGCCGCCGTCGCCGTCGACGCGGCGGCGAGCAATGCGGAAACGGCGGCCGCCGCGGAAAGCCGGCGTCGCCTGCGGTGGGTGGTTTCTTCCGCGTCGCGGTGCCGCGCGGCGGCATCGAGGAACCGCCGTTCCTTCGCGTTCGGCCGGGCGTCGAGCTGTCGTGCCCAGGTCAGCGCCTCGTCGAGCCGGCCGCCCCGGTACAGGGCAGCCGGCTCGCGATCCGCCGCTTCCCACAGCCGCGTGGCTTCGGTGAGCCGTCGGTGGACGCGCAGGGCGTCGCGGTCGGCGGCCAGCCAGGCGCGCAGCCGCGGCCAGCCGTCGATCAGCGCGTCGTGCGCCAGTTCCAGCCCCGCCCGGTCGGCCGTGACCAGCCGCGCGCCGACGAAGTGCGCCACCACGCTCGGGGTGGCCGGCTCGTCGTGGGGAACGAGCCGCCGGGTGTCCGCGGTGCTCTCCCCGAAGGTGACCAGGCGCAGGAACAGGTCCCTGGTCGCGGCCCGCTCGACCGCGGAAAGCCGCCCGTAGACCGCTTCGGCCTGGCTGACCACGGCGGCGGTGATGCCCCCGGTGGCGTCGTAGCCGGCGAGCGTCAGGCTGCCGGTCCGCCAGGTCCGGCGCAGCGCTTCCGTGGCGAACGGCAGGGCGCCAGGCTGCCGCGTCACCTCGGCCATCAGTGTCGCGACCAGCGCGTTCTCCAGAACGCGGCCGACGTCCGCGGCCGGCCGCACGAGCGCGGCGCGCACTTGCCCGGCTGTCAACGGGCCCAGCGGGATCAGCCCGTCACGCAGCGCCCCGGACAGCGCAGGGTGTCGCGCGGCGACGTCCGTGAACTCGGCGCGCAGGCCCAGGACCACGCGCACCGGCGCTCTGGCCGCCCCCGCGACCGCGGCCAGGAAGCCGTCGTCCTCGCCGGTCAGGACGTTCTCGAACTGATCGACGACCAGCAGCAGTTCGGTGCTGCCGGTCGTCAGCGCCTGCCGGACCCGCAGGTGCAGCCGGCCGGGGTCGGCCGCGAACTCCGCGCGCAACCGGGCCGCCGGGATCCCGGTCAACGGGGCGAGCCGTGCCGCGCACTCCGCCAGCGGCTCCCGCCCTGGCTGCAGGAACACCACGGGCCGGCCGGAGCGCTCCAGGCCCGCCCGCAGCAAGGAAGTCTTCCCGCTGCCCGACGGCCCCGCGACGACCAGCAGGTGCTCGGTGGCCAGCCGGTCCAGCAGCAGGTCGACGACGTCTTCGCGGCCGAAGAACCGCCCGGCATCCCCCGGGCCGAAGGGCGCGAGGCCCAGGTACGGCGGTTCGGCGGCGGCAGGCGCGGCCAGGCGTCGCCGGGCCAGTTCGGCCGCCACGTCGTGCCACTTCCGGTCCCATTCGGTGACCGGCCCGTCGCAGGCGCGGACATAGGCCAAGGTGACCGCGAGCGTCGGCAGTTTCCGGCCGCTCGCGGCGTCGGACAATGTTCCCGCCGAGTAATGCGCCCGTTTTCCCAATTCCCGATAAGGCGGGCTTCCCGCCTTCTCCCGCAGTCGTCGCAAATCCCCGGCGAACTGTGACAAAACTTCATCGTCCGTATCAATCGGACGCTCCCCACGCGGCATTACGCCACCCCCTAGTGCATTCCATTGTTCGGAGTTTGTCGTTCGCTGTCCACCGAGCGGGACAGAACAACCCCAACGCACTAGACCGGAAAGTGATCAGCGCAGCACAACACTGGAGGGGTTCATGAAGATCGACACGATGAAGCGGGCCGGCGCCGCGGTGCTCGGCGCGGGCGCACTGGTCGCGATGGGGCTGGCGGGAGCCGGTACGGCCTCGGCCGCCGACGCGCCGAAGGGGGCGACCATCCACTGGGTGTCCGACGGCCCGGGCGAGGCGACCTCGAACCACGTCTCGAGCTGGCAGACCACGCACGTCGACGGTGACGACTGGTCGGCCAACGTGCGGGTCGACTACGGCCGGAGCGGGGCCGTGACCCGGTGCTCCGACGGCAGCGTCAAGTACGGGCCGTCGCAGGGGCCGGGCTACTGGATCTTCGCCGGCAACTGCTACGGCAACGGGTCGCTCACCGGCTACGGCTACTACAACGCCTGACCGGTGATCCCGCGGACGGGCCCTTCCTCGCGAACGCGGGGAAGGGCCCGTTTTCGTCAGCTCGACGGGCCGCGGCCCGACCACGTCCACGCGTAACCGGGGTCTTCGGACGCGTCGGCGGCCTCGCCGAGGTCCAGCGGCGCGAACGTGTCGACCATGACCGCGGTCTCGTCGAAGAACTCCGCGCCGATCGACGCCTCCGCCGCGCCCGGCTGCGGCCCGTGCGTGAAGCCGGACGGGTGCAGCGAAAGCGAGCCGATCCCGATCCCGGAGCCCTTGCGAGCCTCGTAGTTGCCGCGCACGTAGAACATCAGCTCGTCGGAGTCGACGTTCGCGTGGTTGTACGGCACAGGGATCGAGTCCTCGTGGTAGTCGACCTTCCGCGGGCAGAAGGAGCAGACGACGAAGTTCGGGCCCTCGAACGTCTGGTGCACGGGTGGCGGCTGGTGCACGCGGCCGGTGATGGGCTCGAAGTCGTCGATGTTGAACGCCCACGGGTAGAGGCAGCCGTCCCAGCCGACGACGTCGAAGGGGTGCGTCGCGTACGTGTAGCGCGTCAGGCCCGCGCGGTGCCGCACGAGGACCTCGACGTCTTCGCCGTCTTCCAGCAGCGGCTCGGACGGCCCGCGGACGTCGCGCTCGCAGTACGGCGAGTGCTCCAGGAACTGGCCCTTCGCCGACAGGTACCGCTTCGGCGGCCCGATGTGCCCGCGCGCCTCCAGGATGAAGAGGCCGACCTCGCCGTGGGGGAGGACGCGGTAGGTGCACGACGTCGGGAGCACGAGGTAGTCGCCGTCGCCGATCTCGAGGCTGCCGTAGATCGTCTCGACGGTCGCGGAGCCGCCCTGGACGTAGAACAGCTCGTCGCCGGCCGCGTTGCGGTAGAGCGGGCTGGGCGCGGTCGCGGTGACGAACCCGATGGTGACGTCGTTGTTGCCGAACAGCCGGCGCCGGTCGGTCACCGCGTCGGCCTCGCCGCCGAACTTGAGGTCCTGGGTCCGGTACGCCCGCGGCTTGAGCGGGTGGTTCGGGGTCAGTGACCCGCGGTCCTCGTCGACGGCGACGGCGTCGACGATCGCCGTCGGCAGGCCGCGGTGGTAGAGCAGCGCGGAGTCCGCGGAGAAGCCCTCGACGCCCATCAGCTCCTCGGCGTAGAGCCCGCCGTCCGGCTTCCGGAACGCGGTGTGCCGCTTGTGCGGGATCTCGCCTACTCGCCGGTAGTAAGGCATCGACGTCCCCTTCTGACGTGTCCGTTGTGCGAACGATTTTGTCCTGATGTCGTACGCTACTAGCGTGTCAGTCGTGTCAAGCGCTGTGGAACTCACGCCCCCCGGCCCCCGTGGAATTCCTCCCCTGTTCGCGAGGCTCGTCGACGACTCGGCGCTGTTCCCTCCGGGCGATGCGGCCATGCCCGAAGCGCTCCGCGCGCACTTCGCGAGCCGGGAGTCCGAACACGCCGGTGTACTGGGGGTTTTTCTCTGCCAGGCGTCCCGGCTGCCGGAGCTGATCACCGAGTTGATCAAGATCAAGCCGAAGCAGCCGCTGCCCCTGTCGCTGATCATCGACACCGGCCTCGGCGGCGTCCCGAAGGCGATCTCGATCGTCGAGTCGCGCAGCGAGCTGCTCGCGCTGCGGATGGTCGAGATGCCCGCGCCGTCGGACGTCGACGAGGTCTGGCTGGAGCGCGTCTCGGAGTTCGTCCCCGAGGACGTCATCCGGGTGGTCGAGCCGCGGCGCGGCGTCGGCTGGCTGGACGGCGTGCGGAAGGTCATCGAGCACGGCAGCTGGCCGAAGATCCGCTGCGGTGGCAAGGCGGGCGAAAACTTCCCCAGCGTCGACGAGGTCGCGGACTTCCTCGCCGTGGTGAGCGGGTCGGCCGGGGCGTCGTTCAAGGCGACGAACAGCCTGCACCGCGCGGTCCGGCACGCCGACCCCGGCACCGGCTTCGTGCACCACGGCTTCCTGAACCTGCTCGTGGCCTCCGCGCGCAGCCTCTCCGGCGGCGACGTCCGGGCGGCGCTGGAGTCGACGGACGGCCAGGCGCTGGCCGACGAGGCCCGCGCGCTGTCCGAGCCGGCGGCGAAGGCCGTCCGGGCGCTCTTCGCGTCCTACGCGGCGGCGTCGTTCGACGAGCCCGTCGCCGACATGGGCGAACTCGGCTTGCTGTGACCAGCCGGGAGGGCTCGCTGACGCTCGACCGGGGGTTGGCGCTGCTGCAGGCGGTGGCCGACGCCGGTGGCGACGCGGCGACCATCTCCGAGCTGGCCGTGGCCATCGGGGCCAGCCGCGCGGCGGTCTACCGGCTGCTCGTGCCGCTGTCGGAGCGCGGGCTGGTCTGGCGCGACGGCACCAAGGTCCGGCTCGGCGTCGGCCTGCTCCGGCTGGCCGGGCAGGTGCTGCCGCAACTGCGGGACGCCGCCGGCCCGGTGCTGCGCGAGCTGGCCGAGAAGGTGGGCGCGACCGCGCACCTGTCGGTCGCGCAGGGGCCGCAAGCGCTTGCGGTGGCCGTTGTCGAGCCGTCGTGGACGAGTTTCCACGTCGCCTACCGCGTGGGGAGCCGCCATCCGCTGACCGCCGGCGCGGCCGGCAAGGCGATGACGCTGCGCCCCGGCGGCACCGGCTGGGTGACGTCGACCGGGGAGCTCGAGGCGGGCGCGTCCGGCGTCGCGGCGCCGGTCCGCGGGGTGCCCGGACTGCGAGCGAGCGTCGGGGTCATCTCGCTGGAGCCGCTCAAGGCCGCTGAAGTCGGGCCGCAGGTCGTCGCGGCCGCCGCCCGGCTGGCCGGCATCCTGCGAACGGACGCTTAACGCAGCGGCCGGACCATCGTCAGCAGCAGCGCGACGTCGACGGTGAACAGCAGGCGCTCGAACAGGCCCAGCGTGACGTCCTGCTGAGCCGGGCCGAGCACGAGCGTGAGGACGAACCCCCCGAGTACCACGCCGACGCTGGCCAAGCTCGCGGTGGCCAGGCGTCGGATCGTCGTGCGCCGTGGCTCCCACGGGCAGCGCTCGCGGCCCTTCCTGGTCAGCACGAAGGCGGCGGCGGGCAGCGCGACGAACGCCGTGAGCGCGGCGAGGTTGTGGACCTGTCCGGAGAGCGAACGCGCCTGCCCGTCGGGGTCGACCGGCACGAGCCCGCACACCAGCAGCCCGGCCGACCAGACGCCGAGCAACACGCAGACGGCGGTGGTGCCCGGGCGGTGGGCCTTGGCGATCCCGGCGAGCAGCGCGACCGAGCCGAGCGACAGGGCCAGGCACATCACGCTGAACAGGGGAGCGGCCGACGACGTGCCGAGCTTGCCGTAGACGTACTCCGACAGCGTCTGCCAGATCGGGCTGACCTGGCCGGAGAGCCGCAGGTGCAGGCCGATCGAGATGGCCACGGCGAGGCCGATGCCGCCGAGTGCGATCCGGCCGTGCAGCGGCGAGACCGCGGTCGAGGGCTTGTTCACCTGGTGCTCCCCCTTTCGTTTCCGAAAGGTTACCGGGCGAACCTGTGAAGGAGCGGTCAGAAGGCCAGCTGGAGCAGCGCGAAGGCCGCGAAGCCGGCGAACCCGAACCCGGCGCAGCGCTGGATCAGCTTCGGCTTGATCCGGCTGCGGAGCTTGGCGCCGATGAACACGGCGAGCCCGGCGACCACGACGAGCGCGCTGAACGCCCCGACGCCGACGGCGACGGGGTTGCCGATCCGGGCGGTGAGACTCGCCGTCGCCAGCTGGGAGGCGTCGCCCCACTCGGCGGCGAAGAGCACGCCGAACGACGTCATCGCGGAGCGCGTGAAGGACAGCGGCGAGGGACCGGTGCGGGAAGCGTCTTCGCCTGCTTCGTCCGCTTCGCTGAATCCCTCGCGAAGGAGCATGAAAGCGCCGAGACCGAACATCGCGGCGACGACCAGCGAAAGGACAACATCCGGTAACAGCGTCAACACGCTACCGAAAGCGACCGCGATGACGCATTGCGCGGCGAACGCGACGCAGACCCCGGCGAAAACCGGCCAGCCGCGGAAACGGGTGGTCAGCACCAGGGTCGCGACGAGCGTCTTGTCCGGCAGCTCCACGGCGAGGACCAGGCCGAACGCGCTGATCAGCGCCACCATCGCGGCAGTCATGAGTATTTGTCGCCCCTTTCACTGCAACGATAAAGGGGAGAAACGGAACGCCGCAAGCTGATCGCTCCCGCGAAATTGCCCGATCGGCGGCCATGAATTTGTCGTCAAGGGCAGGCGCACATATTTTTTCGGTGTGCCGAATTTTCGTTTGTGTCCTGGGGTAGGTTGACCGTCATGGGGTCTGAAGCGCGCGCTGCGCAGGTCGACGAGGTCATCCGCCGGTTGGAAGCTCACTACGTGTTCCCCGACGTCGCGGCGAAGCTGGCGGAGGTGCTTCGCCAGCGCCTGGGCGACGGCGCGTACGCACGCCTCGGCGACGCCGAATTCGCGACGGCCGTCACTGCCGATCTGCAGTCGGTGAACGGGGACAAGCACCTGCGCCTCCGCCACCACGTCGACCCGGTGGCCGACGACGGCGACGCGGCCATGAACTCCGAGGGGTACCGGCTCGAGGCGGAGCTGGAAGGGTTCGGCATCGCGGAGGTCCGGCGGCTGGCCGGCAACGTCGGCTACCTCGACACGACCATGCTCTACCCGCCGGAGCTGGCCGGACCCGCGATCTCGGCCGCGATGACGCTGCTCGCGCCCACGGACGCGCTGCTGCTGGACGTGCGCCGCAACCGCGGCGGCAGCCCGGGGACGAGCGCGTTGCTCCAGACCTACCTGGTCGACGAGCAGACCCACTACCTCGACATCTACGAGCGCGAGGGCCACCGCACGACCCAGATGTGGACCCTGCCGTACGTGCCGGGCCTGCGGTTCGGCGGCACCAAGCCGGTCTGGGTGCTGACCGGTCCGCGGACGTTCTCCGGCGGCGAGGACCTCGCGTTCTCGCTCCAGCAGCAGGGCCGGGCCAAGACGGTGGGGGAGGCGACCCGCGGCGGCGCCCATCCGCGTGAGCAGTACAAAGTGGACACCTACCTCGACGTGACCGTGTCGATCGCGCGCTCGTTCCACCCGGAGACCGGGGAGAACTGGGAAGGCACCGGCGTCCGCCCCGATCTCCCGGTCGCGGCGGACCAGGCGTTCGACACCGCGTACGCGCTGGCCCTGGCGCACGTGCTCGAACTCGGCGACACGGGCCCGCGGCGTGCGGTGGCCGACGAGGCGCGGCTGGCGCTCACCCGGCGGTAGGGCGCCCGGGACGTTGGTCCCGGGCGGAACGGGACCACTTGAACTGGTCGCGCCCCGGCGGCCGGAGCACGCTGGACCACGTGGAGGTCCTAGAGCTCGCGCGGTGGCAGTTCGGCATCACGACCGTCTACCACTTCCTGATGGTCCCGCTGACCATCGGGCTGTCGATCCTGGTCGCGGCGATGCAGACCCGGTGGGTCCGCACCGGGGAGCCGCGGCACCTGAAAATGACGAAGTTCTGGGGCAAGCTGCTGCTGGTCAACTTCGCCATGGGCGTGGTGACCGGGATCGTGCAGGAGTTCCAGTTCGGGATGAACTGGAGCGCGTACTCGCGCTTCGTCGGTGACGTCTTCGGCGCGCCGCTCGCGATGGAGGGGCTCGTCGCGTTCTTCGTCGAGTCCACGTTCCTCGGGCTGTGGATCTTCGGGTGGGACCGGCTGCCCAAGCAGGTGCACCTGGCGTGCGCGTGGGCGTTTTCGCTGGCCACGATGGCTTCGGCGTACTTCATCCTGGCGGCGAACTCGTGGATGCAGCACCCGGTGGGCGTGACGTTCGAGAACGGCAGGCCGACCATGAACTCGATCTGGGCGGTGCTGACGAACAACACGGCGCTGGCCGCGATCCCGCACACGCTGGCCGGCGCGTTCTCGGTGGCGGCGGCGTTCCTGGTGGGGGTCGCGGGCTGGCACCTCTGGCGGCGCGGCGACCACGAGGACGTCTGGCGGTCCTCGCTGCGCCTCGGCGGCTGGGTCGGCGTGGCCGCGTTCGCGGTGCTCTCGATCACCGGTGACACGCAGGGCAAGCTGATGTTCGAGCAGCAGCCGATGAAGATGGCGTCGGCGGAAGCGTTGTGCCACACGGAAAAGCCCGCGAGCTTCTCGATCATCGCGATCGGCGACGTCGCGGGGTCGAACTGTGAGGACGTCAAGACGTTCAACGTTCCGGCGCTGCTGTCGTTCCTGGCGCACAACGACTTCTCGACCGAGGTCAAGGGGGTCGAGGACCTGGTCGGGGAGTACCAGGCGAAGTACGGCACGAACTACCCGGACGACCCCGCGCTGGGTTCGCTGGCCGGCAAGCCGATCGACTACGTGCCGAACCTCCCGGTGACGTACTGGGGCTTCCGCATGATGATCGGCTTCGGCGCGGTTTCGGCGGGCATCGGGGTGCTGGCGCTCTGGCTCACCCGCCGCGGCCGCCTCCCGCGTGCCCGCTGGTTCCCGTGGCTGGTCCTCGGCGGCATCGCCACGCCGTTCCTGGGCAACAGCGCGGGCTGGATCTTCACCGAGATGGGGCGTCAGCCGTTCGTGGTCGTGCCCAATCCCACGGGCGTCGACGGCGTGTGGATGTTCACGGCCCAGGCGGTCTCCCGTCTGACGACGGGCGAGGTCTGGACGTCCCTGATCGCCCTGACCACGGTGTATGCCGCCCTCGGCGTGGTGGAGCTGTACCTGATGCGCAAGTACGTCCGCGGTGGCGTCGACGCGGTGATGCCCCCGGAAAAGCCGGACTCGGACAAGCCGGGCGAGGATGCGCTCGCCTTCGCGTACTGAGGAGCCGAGCTGTGAACTGCACTCAGTGTGCCGGCGTTTTCACTCACGCGAGTTACCCACAGTGGGGCTGTGGACAACTCCACCCCCTGTGGATAACTCGCCGCTACCGAGGAGCGACCCGATGACCCTCGCGACGGTCTGGTTCTGCGTCATCGCCTTCTTCTGGCTCGGCTACCTCTTCCTCGAAGGCTTCGACTTCGGCGTCGGCATGCTGCTGCCGGTGCTCGCGCGCGACAACACCGAGCGCCGCGTCATGGTCAACACCATCGGTCCCGTCTGGGACGGCAACGAGGTGTGGCTCATCGTCGCCGGCGGGGCCATGTTCGCCGCCTTCCCCGGCTGGTACGCCAGCCTGTTCTCCGCCGCCTACCTGCCGCTCCTGCTCGTGCTGCTCGCCCTCATCGGCCGCGGCGTCGCCTTCGAGTACCGCGGCAAGGTCGACTCCGAGCGCTGGCGGCGCAATTGGGACCGCGTGATCATGATCGGCTCGTGGATCCCGCCGCTGGGCGTCGGCCTCATCCTCGCGACCACCGTCCTCGGCCTGCCCCTCGACGCCGACGGCAACCGCGTCGGGTCCGCGTTCGCCGCCGTCCGCTGGGACACCCTGCTCGGCGCGCTCGCGATCGTCGCGTTCTCCCTGACCCACGGCGCCGCGTTCCTCGCCCTCAAAACCAGCGGTGACCTGCGAGAACGCGCTCGCACCCTGGCTGTCCGGCTGCTGCCGTTCGCGACGGGGCCGATGGTGGCGTTCCTGGCGGTCGTGCAGTGGCGCGGGGGCACGCTGTGGACGTTGCTCGCGTTCGGGATCAGCGTCGTCGCCGCGGTCGCCGCCTGGCTGCGGCTGCGCGCCGACCGCGACGGGCAGGCGTTCGCCGCACTCGGCGTCGTCATCGCCGGCGCCGCGGTCACGATGTTCGGCACGCTCTTCCCGAACGTGCTGCCGTCGACGCTCGACACCGCCGACACCCTGACCATCGCCGGTGCCGCGTCAAGCCCGTACACGCTGACCGTGATGACCTGGGTCGCCGTCTTCGGCGCCCCCGCCGTGCTGATCTACCAGGGCTGGACGTACTGGGTGTTCCGCAGGCGCATCGGCACCCAGCACATCCCGGCGGTCCACGCGCCATGACGAAGGGAAAAAGCCCGCTCGGCGCACAGCCGGCCCTCGTGCCGGCTGTGCGCCGAGCGCTGGCCGTGGTCGGTTTCCTCTCCTTCCTCAACGCCGCCGCGCTGGTCGCACAGGCATTCCTGCTCGCGGACGTCCTCGCGGCGATCGTCGGAGCAGGTTCCGGGGGACGCACCGCCCAGCTGGCCGCCCTGCTCGCGCTCGTCGCGACGCGCGCGAGCACCGGCTGGGCGGTGCGCACGGTCTCCGTCCGCGCCGCCGCGACAGCGCAACGCGAGCTGCGCGCCAAGGCCGTCGACCACGCGCTGCGCCTCGGTCCCGAGTGGATCGCCCGCCGCGGCCACGGCGAGCTGACCGCGCTCACCACCCGCGGCCTCGACGCGCTCGACGCCTACTTCCGCGAGTATCTGCCCGCGCTCGTGACGGCGGCGGTGGTGCCGCTCGGCGCCGGCGCGGCGATCCTGTTCGCCGACTGGCCGTCCGGCGTCATCGTCGCGCTGACCGTGCCGCTGCTCCCGGTGTTCGCCATCCTGGTCGGCAAGTTCACCGCCGGGCGCGTCGCCGGCGCGACCGACGCGACCCACCGGATGTCCGAGCGGCTCCTGGAACTCGTGCGCGTGCTGCCGGTGCTGACCGCGTTCCGGCGCGCCACCGCGCAGGCCGAGACCGTCCGCCTGCTGTCCGAACGCCACCGCCGCGCGACGCTCAAGACGTTGAAGGTCGCGTTTTCGTCGGCGTTCGTGCTCGAACTGATCGCGACGCTGTCGGTGGCGCTGGTCGCGGTGGTGATCGGCGTCCGGCTCGTCGGTGGTCACCTGCCGCTCGCCATCGGGCTCGGCGTGCTGATCCTCGCGCCCGAGTGCTACCAGCCGCTGCGCGCGGTCGGCGCCGCGTTCCACGCGAGCGAGGACGGCGTCGAAGCGGTCCGGCGCGTCGCCGATCTGCTGGCCACGCCCGCGCCCGCCGGCGGCAACGCGGTCCCTTCGCGAGGCGAGCTGCGCGTGTCCTCGCTGCGCATCGCGCGACGCGGCGGGTTCGCCCCGGACGGCGAGACGTTCACGGTTCGCCCGGGCGAGACGGTTTGGCTCCGCGCCCCGAGCGGGGGCGGGAAGTCGACGACGCTCTCGGCGTTGCTCGGCTTCGTCCCGGCACACGACGGCGCCATCACGGTCGGCCCGGCGAACCTCGCCGACGCCGACCTGGCGCGCTGGCGCGAGCAGGTCGCGTGGGTCCCGCAATCGCCCGTGTTCACCGGCGGCACGGTTCGCGAAGAGCTGGGCTCCGATCCTGACGCGGTGCTCGCCGAACTCGGGTTGGGCGGGCTCGCGGACCGCCCGGTGGCGCAGCTGTCGCTGGGGCAACGTCAGCGCGTCGCCGTCGCCAGGGCGTTGCTGCGGGTACGGGACGGCGCATGGCTGCTGCTGCTCGACGAGCCGACGGCGCACCTCGACGAGGCCGGCGCGCGCCTGGTCCTCGACGCGGTGCGGCGCGCCGTCGACGACGGTGCCGCGGCGATCATCGCGGCCCACGAGCGCACGGCCGCCGTCGACCTTCCGCCGGACGACATCGCGGCGTCCGAATTGTCCATAGTGGACGCTTCGCGCCCACCACTGTGCTGGCGAGCGCTCCTCGACGGACGGCTCTTCGGCGGTGCCGCGCTGGGCGCGGTCGCGCTGCTGGCCGGGGTCGCGTTGACCGCGACGTCGGGCTGGCTCATCGCCAAGGCGTCGCAGCAGCCGCCGATCCTCACCCTGACGGTCGCGGTGGTCGGCGTCCGCGCGTTCGGGCTCGGCCGCGCCGGGCTTCGGTACGTCGAGCGGCTGGTCACGCACGACGCCGCGTTCCGCATCGCCGGCCGGCTCCGCGTCCGGCTGTGGAACTCGCTGGTCCGGCTCGGGCCCGCGCGGGGGCTGCGCGCGGGCGAGGGGCAACGCCGGCTGGTCGCCGACGTCGACACCGTGCGCGACCTGCTGCCCCGCGTGGTGTCGCCGCCGGCGGTGGTCGCGCTGGTCGCGGCCGGGGCGATCGCCGTGCAGACGTGGGTCCTGCCCGCGGCCGGGCTGACGCTCGCGGCAGCGGTGGCGCTCGGGCTGTGCGCGCCATGGGTCGCCCTGCGCGCCGAACGCCGGGCGACGTCGGCGCTGGCGGACGGCCGCCGCGCAGTGGCCGCGCGAGTCCTCGTGCTGTTCGAAGCGGCGGCCGAACTGCTCGCCTTCGGCACGGACCGGGACCATCGCCGCGCCCTCACGGACGCCGACACCCGCCTGGTGACGCAGGCGCGTCGCCAGGCTTTCGGCGTCGGCGCGGCGGAAGCGCTGGTCACACTGGTCTGCGGAGCGGCCGCGGTCGTCAGCACGGCACTGGCCGCGACGGCGGTGGCCGACGGCCGGCTCGACCCGGTCCTGGCGCCGCTGGTGGCGTTGGTGCCGCTCGCGCTGGCGGAGGTGCTCGCGCTGCTGCCGCCGGTGGCGCAGCACTGGGACACGCTGCGGCGCGCTCGGCGTCGCCTGGCGGACGCCCCGGAGGAGCCGCACGCGCAGGTGCCGGGAACCACGGTCGAGCTGCGGGGAGCGGACCTGGGCTGGCCCGGCGGGCCGGTCGTGCTGCGCGATGTCGACGTTTCTCTCGCACCGGGCACGTACGCGGCTGTCGTCGGGCCGAGTGGTGCCGGCAAGTCGACGCTCGTCGCCGCGCTGCTGGGGTTTCTCGCTCCCCGGAGCGGTGCGGTCACGGTCCCGGAGGGGATCGCGTGGGCACCGCAGGAACCGATGCTCGCCGCGACGACGGTCGCCGAGAACCTCCGGCTCGCCCGCCCGGCCGCGACCGGCGACGAGCTGCGCGAGGCGTTGCGGCAGGCCGCGCTCGCCGACGTCTCGCCGGAGACGATGCTCGGCAGCGGCGGCAGCGGACTGTCCGGCGGGCAGGCACAGCGTGTCGCGCTGGCGCGGGCGTTGCTCGGAGCGCCGTCGGCGGGACTGGTGCTGCTCGACGAGCCCACCGCGCACCTCGACGAGCCGACGGCCCAGGCCGTGCGCGCGCACCTGCGTGAAGCGCTGGCCGGCCGCACGGTGGTGCACGTGACCCACCGCGCCGACGAGGCCGACGGAGCCGACGTGGTCCTGGAAGTCCGCGACGGCCGGGTCGTCGCGCGGGTGCCGGTGCCATGATTGATTCCCGCGCTGTCGTTCCCCGCCCTGTCGATTCCCGCGGTGTCCTTGCCGCGCCGCCACCGCGCCGCGCGATAATGACGGAACTCATGGATCCGACGCTTGCCGCGCGGGCGCTGTCCGCCGCCACCGAGATCACGAGCACCGCCCTGTCCGGCGACGACCCGGGAGCGGTGCTGGACACGGTCGTCGCCAGGGCGGCCGAGCTGGCCGACGCCGACCTCGGACTGGCCATGGTGAGCGCCGACGACGGTCGCGTGGTGGTCGAGGCCGCGCACTACGCCACGGCCCACCCGGCCGATTACGCCTCGCACGGCGGAGAGCCAGCCACCGACGTGGTCCGTACGGGGGAGTCGTTGCGAGGGCTCGCTCTTCCCGAAGACTCCGCGGCCGGGCGGGTGGCCCGGGGTGGGGAACCCGTTGCCAGCGAGGACTTCACCGTTGATCCGCGGACCGCGCCGTACGTGCCCGCCGAACTCCAGGGCTACGGGCCGTTCGCGGCCGCGCCGTTCGGGTCCGGGGGGCGGGTGCTGGGGGCGCTGACCGTCTACCGGAAGCGGGGCCGCGAGCCGTTCTCCGCGGGGACCGTCGAGATGCTCGTCGCCTTTGCCGCGCAGGCCGGGGTCGTGCTCGCGCTTGCCGAAGGCGCCAATGCGCGTCACCGCGTCGCGCTGTACGAAGAGCGGGAGCGCATCGCCCGCGAGCTCCACGACGTCATCGTCCAGCGGCTCTACGGCGCCGGCATGCAGCTGGACCGGGTCCGGCGCAACATGCGCAAGCGGTTCGCCCAGGCCGACGGCGCTCGCCTGTCCGACGCGATCGACCAGCTCGACCAGACCATCGAGGAGATCCGCGGCACTGTGCGCGCGCTGAGGTCACCGGAGCCTCGCCACGACACCGGCACGCCCACCGACCTCGCCGAGTCGGCGCGCGGCGAGGTTCGTATCGCCGGCGAACTGCTCGGGTACCCGCCGACCCTGGAGCTGTCCGGCGAATTCGCCGACATCCCCGCGGAACGCGCCGACCACATCCGGGCCGCCCTGCGCGAAGCACTGTCCAATGTGGTCAGGCACTCCGGAGCCAGCGAAACCCGCGTGACACTGACCAGGGACTCCGGCGGCGTGAAACTCCGCGTCCGGGACAACGGTTCCGGCGTTCCCCAAGGCGTCGCCACCCGTGGCCTGCGTCATCTCGCCGAACGCGCGGAGGCCGCGGGCGGGAAGTTCTTCCTGAACTCCTCACCCAGTCTCGGCACACTCGTCGCGTTCGACCTTCCACTCGACTGACCGATACTGTGCCGTCTGACCGATACCGTGCCGCCTGATCGATACTGTGCCGCCTGATCGATACTGTGCCGTCGGTACCAATCCGACGGCAGTCACGGCGGAAACCGTCGCCTCGAGCAGATCGGCTGCGAACCGTGTCCGCCTACTTTCGGTCGGATTGGTACTGCTGCGCGACCTAACCTTCTCGGGTCATCCAGCCTCCCTTCCTGGCCCTCGGCATGATCGTACCGGCACGTCGAACATATATTCGACTCACGTTCGAGTGAATCTCGCTCCGCGGAACCGCTGATCGATATGGCGTTCCGTGACGAGGACAGGAAAAGAACGCAACGAACGGCGGCTTGCGAACAGGCCGGTCGCTCGGGTGTTATTTCTCGCGGCGCACGATCCAAGCGGCCGCCTGCGTCCGCCGCTGCATGCCGAGCTTCGCCAGCACGGAAGTGACGTAGTTCTTGACCGTCTTCTCGGCGAGGAACAGCCGCTCGGCGATTTCGCGGTTCGACAGACCCTGGCCGATCAGCTCGAGGACGTCCCGTTCGCGCTCGGTGAGCGTCGCCAGCTCGTCCGTCGGCGGGTGCCGCATCTTGTCCAGCACCCGCGCGGTGCTCACCGGGTCCAGCAGCGACCGGCCGGCCGCGACCTCGCGGACCGCGTTCACCACGTCCTGCCCCCGCACCTGCTTCAGCAGGTAGCCGGCGGCGCCGGCCATGATCGCGCCGACCATGGCCTCTTCGTCGTCGAACGCCGTGAGCATCAGGCACGCGGGCGGGTTCGGCTTGGACCGCAGCTCGCGGCAGAGGGTGACGCCGTCGCCGTCGCCGAGGCGGACGTCGACCACCGCGACCTCCGGCTCGACGTGCATCGCCACCGCCAGCGCCTCTTCGACGCTGCTCGCCTCGGCGACGACCTCGATGTCGGGCTCGTCGCCGAGGAGGTCGCGGAGCCCGCGGCGGACCACCTCGTGGTCGTCGACGAGCAGTACCTGGATCGGCATACTCCGAGGTTACGGGGTATGCCGCCGCCCGCGGCGGCCGGTCGGCGCCGGCCCACCGAGATCGCCGATCAATTTCCTCGAAGGTGTGACGGCAAAAGCTGTAACACTCGCATTGCGACTCTTTGCGCGCCCGGCGTTTCCGAAATCCCCGAATATTCCGTAACGGTGCCACGGCGGCCGCGACAGTAACCACGCAATCGCTCCGAATCTCCTCGGAAAGGACCTCCGTTGTCCTTCTTTCGTCGTGCCCTGACCACGGCCGTCGCCGTGGCCGGGCTCGCTCTCCTCGGCCCTGTCCCGATCGCTTCCGCGCAGCTCGCGACGCCACTGGCCGGCGATCTGGACTGCGAGGACTTCAAGTACCAGGAAGACGCCCAGGCCGTTTACGACCAGGACCCGTCCGACCCCAACGGTCTCGACGGCGCGCCCAAGGACGGCATCGCCTGCGAATCCCGGCCCGCCACGGGCGGCCAGGTGAAGGTGAAGCCGGTCGGCGGCGTGGCCACCGGCGGCGGTGAGCCGGACGACGAGGCGCCCGGGTTCCTGGTGTTCAGCGGCTCGCTGGTCGCCGCGGCGGCGTCCGGCGGCATGGTGCTCTACCTGCGCCGGCGCCCGAATTGAGGCACCCACGCCTGTGGCCGGCGGTCACGGCGGTCGCCGCCGCGCTCGGCGTCGTCGTGGCCGTGGCTCTCCTTCTCGTCTTCACCCGGAAGGCGCCGGAGCAGATCGCACCGCCGAGCCCGGCCGCCACGAGCGCCACGACCACCGCGGCTGAGACCGCCGGTCGTCTCCCGGCGGCGAAACCGGCGTCCCTGACCATCCCGGCGATCGGCGTCCGGGCGGACAGGATCACCGACCTCGGGCTCGCCGACCGGGGTGAGCTGGAGGTCCCGGGCGACGCCACGACGGTCGGCTGGTTCACCGGCGCGCCGTCGCCCGGCGAGGCCGGGCCGGCGGTGCTCGTGGCGCACGGCGACACGGCAGAGCCGGAACTGCGGATCATCACCTGCGGCGGGGCGTTCGACCGGTCGAGCGGCAACTACCTCGGCAACTACCTCGACAACGTCGTGGCCTACGCGCGGCTCACCGCCGTCGAGGCCTGAGCCAGGTCGATCCGGGCCAGCTCCAGCCGGCGGTAGGCGCGGTCGCCGAGCGACCAGACGTCCAGGACGTCGCCGTCGAGCTCGGGGTACGCGATCACGAGCCGGGTGGGCTCGGCGCCGTCGGCGCGGTACACGACGTCCACCGGGATCCCGGCTTCGAGCTGCCAGCAGAGCTGTTGCTGCTTCGTCGTGAGCCGGCCCGCGTAGCGGTCGCTCATCGCCCGCGCGAGCTGCCCGCGCAGCAGGGCCGGACCGCTCGCCGGGGCCGCCAGCAGCCGCTCGGCGTGGTCGACGGGATCGGGCGGCCGTTCGCCGGGTTCGGGATCGCGGACGACGACTGTCGGCTCGGCCTGTTCGCGCGTGGGCAGCACGATGCTGCCGTCCGCGGCGTGGCGAGTCGGCGCGTAACCGGCTTCGCGCAACGCTTCGAGCGTGCCTGACGCGTCCACTGTGGACGTCAACACGGTGGGCGCCACCGCGCGCAGGCCGAGTTTGGCCAGCCTCCGGTGCGCGGCGAGTTCCGCGAGCATCGCGGGTTCGCCTACGACGACGCTCGCGATGTCGATCACCCGCGCTTCGCCGTGCCGCCGCGCGACGTCGTTGACCAGGTACACCAGCGGTTGCGGCAGCTCGCCCGCGGCGATCGCGCCCAGGTCGCCGAGCAGCTCGGCAGCCGACGCGCCCTGGTCGAACGCCCGCCGGACGGTCGCCGGGGAGAACCGCCAGCTGGTCGCGGTGCCCTGGGCCTCCCGGTCGGCGACGCGGTCCAGCAGCGCGGCGAGCCGCGCGTCGGGCGAGCCGGGCACGATCGCGGTCAGGTCGGTGCCGAACAACGCCGTCGTCCGCGCGCGGGACACCAGCTCGTCGGTGACTTCGACGAGCCTTTCCGGTGCGAGCAGGGCGCGCCCGGCCGCGGTCACCGCGCCGTGCGCGACCACGCCGAGCAGTTCGCCCTCGTCGAGCGCGGCTTGGACGTGCTCCGCGAAGTTGTCGGCAGACAGCATCGCCGCGTGCCACCCGGCGAGCCGGGTCAGTGCGTCGGCATCGGTGACGGCGTCGCCGGGTTCGAGCCGCGCCAGCAGCCGCACGACCAGCCGCCGCACCAGCGTGGCGACGTCGGTCTCGTACTCCGGCGGCGCCGGGTCCCACCAAGTCGTCACCAGCAGGCGGTACAGCAGCGCGGGAGCGGGCCGGGCGAGGTCCGGATCCGGCGCGAGCGTGGGCGGCGGCGCCTTCTGCCCGCGCCGCGGCGCGGGCGGCTCGTCGGCCAGCAGCAGGCCCGCCTGTGCCGCGAGGTCGATGGCCAGCTCGATCTCCGCCGGCGCGCCCCCGGTCTCCTTGGCGACCTTCTTGACCAGCCGTGCCCCGATGGTGCCGTCCTTGAGCAGCGGGAACGGCTCGGCGGCGGCCAGGTCGAGGATGGCCGACACGCGGTCGAGCAGCCGCAGCGCGGCGGCCGACGACGCGGCCTCGGCCGGCTCGGCCCCGGTGTGCGTGACGGGCAACTCGGGTTCTTCGGGCGTGAACGACAGCTGGTGGTCCGGGCCGCGCAGCGCCAGCGACACCTCGATCGGCATGGCGGCGCTGCCGTAGTAGGTCCCGAACAGGAAGCCGTGGTCGAAGGCCCAGCCCTCCGGGGTGTGGAACGGCATCATCCCCTCGACCTCGGGAACGCCGTCCGCCATGTCCCGCAGCACCTTCCGCGTTTCCTCGGGCGCGGTGGCGAAGAGCTCGCGCACGCGGTCGCCGTCGCGGAAGAAGCGCACGAGGCCGAGCAGGAGTGCCGGCCGCCGGCCGGCGTCGGGCAGGCCAAGGGCTTTCGACAGCTGCGTGAGCCGGGTCGTGCCGAGTTCCCCGAGCAGGTTCGCGACCGGCCGGCCGAGGCCTTCGGCGCGGAAGCTGTCCTTCCGCAGCAGTTCCGGCAGCGTGACGCCGTCGGGATCGCGCCACAGCAGGGCGCGCTCGGCCAGTTCGTCCACAAAGGACTCGACGGTCGCCGGTTCCGTGCCGAGCAGCCGGGCGGCCTCGGCGACGGGCACCGGCCGCAGCCCCAACGCGTGACACAGCTGGACGGCGATCACGACCTGCGCCTGCGGCAACGACAACCCGAGCAGGGCTTCGTTCACGGACTCGGGCGACCCCAGCCGCGCCGCGACGACGTCGAGCCTGCGCGGCCACGGCTCCTGGAGCACGTCCGGGCGATGGGTGAGCACCTTCGCCAGGCGTTCCCGGTCGAGGCTCGCGAGCCTGCCGAGCAGTTCGTCGGCGGTGGTCATCGGCCCAGGTTAGATCACCGCTCGCAGGCCACGCCGTCGTCGGCGTCGAAGCGCATCGGCGGGGGGATCACCGAGCCCGCACCGCGGTGATCGGAAGCCCACCGCCCCGGTGCGGCCGGGCTGAGCCGGTCGGGTTCACTGGTGCCATGGCGGGCATTCCGGAACTGGCGTTGCGGCAGATCGAACGGTGGTGCGCGCAGCGCGTCCCCGAGCGGCTCAAGGACCAGATCCGGGTCGAGTGCCGCACGCGCGGTCGCGTGGTCACCATCGTCGAGCGCCGTGCGCCGTGGTCGCCGGAGGCCGGCCCCGACTGGACCGAGCAGAAGATCGCGCAGCTGCGCCTCGACGAGTTCGGCATCTGGTCGGTGCGCTGGGCCGACCGGAACGGGCGGTGGCTGACCTACCCGGACGCGCCGGTCGCGAGCACGCCGCCGGCGTTGCTGGCCGAGATCGACCGCAACCCCAACGGGGTGTTCTGGGGCTAGCTCGGCGACGGCGGCGGGAACCGCACCTCGTTCCGGTCGATCTTCGCGTGCGCCGCGGCGGGCAGGTCGACGCCGAGGCGGTCCGCCAGCTGGAGCAGGTACAGCGTGACGTCCGCGATCTCGTCCAGCACCTTCGCCGCCAGCTCCGGGTCCTCGCGCCACGCGTCGGACTCCTCCGGCGTCAGCCACTGGAACAGCGAGGTCAGCTCGCCGACCTCACCGGACAACGCCATCACGAGGTTCTTCGGGGTGTGGTACGGCTCCCACGCGCGAGCCGCCGCGAAGCCGCGGAGGCGCTGGGTCACGTCTTCGAAGGTCACGGTGGCGATTGTCCTCGACAGTCACGATGCGCTATCGGCCGTATGGCGGATTGGCGTTGACCGGTGAATCTCTCACTCAATAGGTTGAGTTTCGTCGGGATGAGAGCGGGGTCCAAGGCTGGGAAAGGAACGTCTTGAAGTACCTGCGATCCGTCCGCGGCCGCATGCTGAGCATCGCGTTCATCCCCGGCGCCGCGCTCGTCCTCGTGGCCTTGGTGATCGCCACTTTCCTGGTCCACCAAGCGGTTCTGACGCGGGACGGCGCGATGGAGACGGCGGCCGCCGCGGACCGGACGGCTCGCTCCGTGGTCGCCCTGCAGGCCCAGCGGAGCGAGGCGATGGCCGTGCCCGACCGGCGGACCACCGCGTACGCGAATTTCACCCAGCGGATCGACGCCGCCATCGCCGGCCTGCGCGACTACGCGCGCCGCGCGCCCGACGCCGAATCCGCCTATCAGCAGACGACCGCCGTCGAGCTGCTTTCCGTAGCCGAAGGCATGTACCGCTCCGATTCCCTCGCACTGGCGGGGATCGACACCGTGACGCGGCGGCCGTTCGCCTCCGCCGTGGCCGCCTACCGGGCCGAACTGGCCCGGCTCGCCCCCCAGCTCACCGAGAGTGGCCGGACGGCGTACGAGTCGCTCACCCGCAGCGCCGACTGGAGCAGGCTGGCCGCCGCCGAGGACGCGTTCGCCGCCGCCGAACCGTTGCCCATCCCCGACTCCACCTGGCGCAGCGCCGCCTACACCGTCTCCGAACAGCTCGGCCTGCTGTACTCCCAGCAGAGCCAGTACGCCGTGCAGCTCACGCTCGACGACGGCCGCCGCACCCTGGGCGGCGCGCTCGCCGCGGGGACGGCGCTGGTGCTGTTCGCCGCGCTCCTGCTGGTCGTCGTGCGGCGGCTGGTGGCGCGGGTGCCGGTGCCGGTCGTCCCGATCATGGTGCCGACTTTCCGGGCGGCGGCGATCCCGCTACCCCGGCACGCACGGTCACGACGGCCGCGCATGCCGGAACCCTGGCCGCTGAACGCCGTGCTCGACGACCTGCGACGCCGATGAGCCCTTCACCCGTCACGGATTACTCCGAAAAGAGCACGCGGTCGGCCCACACGCGCCTCCGTCGGGCTCAGGCACACTGGTGCGCGTGAGTCCTCCCTCGGATCTTCGCCCCTACCTGCGCACTTTGGACGCGGAGACGCTGGTGGACCTGCTGCACGGCCACGCCGAGCGTGACCCTGAGTTGCGTCATTCGCTCGAACTGCGTGCCGCCACCCAATCCGGTGACGTCAGCGAGGCGCACCGGCTGCTCGACACCGCGGTGACCGACGGGAACGGCGAGTACACCGCGAAGGTCGGTGCGGTCCTCGACACGCTGCGGCGGATGCTCGACGCCGGCAGCCGCGCCGACCTGGCCCCGCTGGCCCGCCGCACGGTCGACGACATCAGCGCGGTGCTGGAACAGTCCGGCGACCACGCCGGCGACCTCGCCGACCGGCTGGACCGGGCCGTGGAGCTGTACGCCCGCGCGTGCGCCGCCCGGCCACCGGACCCGGAGAAGCTGGCCGACTGGATCATCGAGGTCGAGTTCGACGGCCCCGGCCGTCCGGTGATCGACCTCGCCGGGTTCGCGGGGCCGCTGGGCGAGCCCGGCCTGCGCCGGATCAAGTCCACTGTGGACGACGTGCTCGCGGCAAGCGGGCCGGGGCACCGCCGCGACGTGGCCGAACGGCTGCGGGAACAGCTGGCCGAGGTGCTCGGCGACGTCGACGGGCTGCTGGCGATCCTCTCGGCCAAGCCGCCGAGCCGCGACGTCAGCCTCAAGATCGTCCGGGTGCTGCGGGCCGCCGGGCGGCACAGCGAGGCCATCGCCCACGCCGCCCGCGCGCTCACCCACGACAAGAACGGCCACGCGCAGACGCCGCTCAAGCCGCCCGAGGACGACGAGGTTTCCCGCCGCCGCAAGGACTTCGACGCCCGGCCGGACCACGAGACGTACGCCGCGCTGCGAGAGGCCGCGACGACCACCGGGGAGTGGACGGCGCAGCGCCGGACCGCGCTGGCCCGGCTGCGTGAACTGGCCGCCGAGGGCGTCGAGCAGGCCGACGAGCTGACCCGCGTGCTGCTCGACGAAGGCCGTCCCGACGAGGCTTGGCGGGCCTGTGTGCGATTCGGGGCGTCGCCGCGGCTCAAGCTCGAGCTGGCCGAGCAGCGGGCGGCGGAACACCCGGCCGAGACCATCCCGGTCTTTCGCGAACACGTCGAAGAACTCATCGAGCACAAGGACCCGCAGGCCTACCGCGAGGCCGCGCGCCGGCTGAAGCTGTTGCGCACGCTGCACAAACGCTCGGACACCCCGGACGAATTCACCGCATACCTCGCCGGGCTGGTGGAAACCCACCGGCGGAAAACCCGGCTGATCACGGAAATCCGCGCCGCCCGCATCGCTCTCCCGAAAGCCGTAACCTCGCCGCGCACCCCTCGTTGACCGAGGTGAACCGGTGTGCACGTGCATCGGACATCGAGGGCCCGCGCCAAGGCGGTGAAGCCGCTGTGGCCAGCGATGTCGCGGTGGCCTTGTTCCGTCGTCCGGCTCGGCGCCTCCCCGTCGAGCATCCGGCGGACCCGCGCCAAGGCCACCGTGACCCGCTCTCCCGGCTGTGACAACCGGGGGCCGAGTGATGAGGCCGTCCGGATGCGGCGGAAAGCGGTTTGCCGGAACCCTGCCCCGGGCCGGGGGCTCCGCCACCCGGACCCCCGGATCGCATGAAAGCATGAACCCATGAGCCCGGTCAGTCGCGCCCGCAAGAAGGCCCCGCAGCCCGTCACCCACAGCGTGACCGGCCTGTTCAAGGATGTCCTGAACGACTTCTCGGCGCTGGGCGCCGACCCCGCGCCGGTGGACGTCGAACTGCTCGCCTCCGAGGTGCTCGGCCAGTTCCACGACCTGCCCGTCGAGGACGGCGAGGAGCCGCTCGGCCTGGAACTGATCGCCTTCGCGCAGCGCAAGATCACGCCCGGCGCGGCCGCGCTGCTGGCCGCGCTCAAGGTCGTCGCGGAGACCGACGTCGAGCGCAAGGCCGCCGACGACGGCCTGCAGGTCGTCCTCGGCCGCGGCATCCCCGCGCCCGCCTGGGCCGCCGGCCTCGGCCTGGTCACCGCCGGCGAGTGCTGGCGGACCGGCGACGTCTACGGCGACGAGTCGTCCCTGCTCTGCGTCTTCGCCCACGACGACCAGGTCCACGGCCTGCTCGCCCTGCTCGACTTCACCGAGGGCGGCCGGGTGCGGGACCTCGTCGTCATCGAGCACCCCGCCGACGTCCTCGCCGAGATGCGGCAGCAGGCCGACGCCGACCCGGAGCTGGTCGTGCTGGAGGCCGTCGAGCCCGCCGAGGCGCACCGCCTCATCTCGGACGGCCTCGCGGTGACCGACCACCTCGACGAGGCCGACGTCAGCGAGGACTACGCGCGCTTCCACGCGGTCGCGCTGACTTGGTGCCGCGCGCTGCCGGAGCCCGCGCTGGTGCCGGAGGTGGCCGCGTGGTCCGACGACGAGCGGGCCGCCGTCGTCGAGCAGTTCGTCGCGGCGAGCGGCGAGGAAGCCGGCGCCGCCCGCGCGATCGGCGCCCTGCTGCTGGAGCACGGCCTGCGCACCGACCCGGCGAACCCGCTGCGCGTGGGCCCGGAGAAGGTCGCCCGGTTCCTCGAGGGCCTGCTGGGCGAGGAGTACGAGCTCGACGCCGACCACGAGGACGCTGTGGAGCCGGTGGTGCTGGCCTGGGTGCAGTGGACGGCGGAGCGGGCCGGGCTGTCCGAGACCGCCGTCGCCGCGCTCGAGGAGGCCGTCGCCGAATACCTTGGCGAGTACACCGACGAGGACGATTCGCCGCTGGAGCACTACTTCGGCGAGCTCGGCGACCTGTCGCCGAGCGAACTGGCCGACGCGCTGGACCGCCGGATGTTCGCCGTGCCGTCGCTGACCACGGAGATCGAGGACGAGGAGGTCGACCTCGACCCCACCGATCCGGAGCAGCGCCGGGCGCTCGTCATCGCCGAAGCCGACGAGGACGAGGAAGAGCAGCGGCTGGTGCTGCGCGCGACGATCGTCGATCAGCTGTGGGACGACGAGCCCGCCGAGGCCTGGGCCGCCGTGCAGCGCCTGCAGGAAGCCGAGCTCGACCGCGACGAGATCTTCGAGCAGCTGATCGACGCGCTGGAAAACAGCCTGCTGGATTCGGAAACGCTCGAATACGACGCTGACGGTTACCTCGAGGCGCTGGCGGAGCTCGGCTGACTCAGGGGATGGGGCCCGTCGGTTCGGCGGGCTTCGCCTTACGACGGCGCTCCTGCAGCCTGTCGTCGAAGTCCACGACGAACGTCCCGGCGGCCATCGCGATCAGCAAGGCGAGACCGAGCACTGCGCCGGCCCAGGTGAGGATGATCGAGAACATCGTGGGCCTCCTCCCCAGCTCAGAGTCGTTTTCCGGACTCCTTCAGGGTCGCTTTCCAAACGGCGTACCGGTATCGGCCAACCGGTTACGGCTGACTGCGGCGCATCGGCCGATCGGCCGGTCGCCGGATGCGGAAAGTGGCGAGGAGCGACAACGAGTGGCCAGGTGTTCGCCCAGCGTGGCAATGGGCGGCATGTGGGTGACGCGGCGCGTCACCGATCCGGCTTCCCGGGTTCGTGACCAGCGCTAGAGCTTGCGGAGCCGGACCCGGTTGATGGCGTGGTCGCAGTCCTTGCGCAGCACCAGCGTCGCCCGCGGCCGGGTCGGCTTGATGTTCTCCATCAGGTTCGGCTCGTTGATCGAGCGCCACAGGTGCCGCGCTTCGGCGCGGGCCTCGTCGTCGGGCAGGCCGGCGAAGTGGTGGAAGTGCGACGCCGGGTCCGCGAACGCCGTGTGCCGCAGCTCCAGGAAGCGCTCGATGTACCAGCGCTGGATGTCGTCGGTGTGCGCGTCGACGTAGATCGAGAAGTCGAAGAGGTCGGACACCATCAGCCGCGGCCCCGGCTGCAGCACGTTCAGGCCCTCGACGATGAGGATGTCCGGCTGCCGCACCACCTGCTCCTGGCCGGGCAGGATGTCGTAGGCCAGGTGCGAGTACACCGGCGCGGCGACGCGCTCGGCGCCCGACTTCACCTCGGTGACGAACCGCAGCAGCGCCCGCCGGTCGTAGCTTTCGGGAAACCCCTTGCGGTGCATGATCCCGCGCCGCATCAGCTCGGCGCGCGGGTGCAGGAAGCCGTCGGTGGTGACCAGGTCGACGCGGGGGTGGTCCGGCCAGCGGGCGAGCAGCGTGCGCAGGATGCGGGCGGTGGTCGACTTGCCGACCGCCACGCTCCCGGCGATACCGATCACGAACGGGACCTTCGTGCCGCGGGAGTCGTCACCGAGGAACGTCGTGGTCGCTTCGTAGAGCCGCTGGCGCGCGGCGACCTGGAGGTTGATCAGGCGGGACAGGGGGAGGTAGACGTCGGCCACCTCGGCCAGGTCCACCTGCTCGCCGAGGCCGCGCAGCCGCAGCAACTCGGCCGCGGTCAACGGCAACGGGGTGGAACTACGCAGTTCCTTCCATTGTTCCCGGTGCAGCTCGACATACGGGCTGAGTTCGCGGACCCGGGTCATCGCACACTCCTCCGGCCGTCGCCTGCACTGGCGGACGTTTCACCTGAATGATTAACGGTAGGGCTTACGGCGGGTGAACGCGCTGTGATGTAGTCCACCCCGTAAACGGGGGAAATCACCGACCGTGACGGTTTCCGAAGACCTCGTCCCACGCCGCCGCGACCTGCCGGGCGCACGTCGCGGGCTCGACGCCGCCGACGCCGGTGCCCAGCCCCGGCATCGCGATGGTGTCGACGAACTCCCGCACCGCGCCGTGGTCGAGCCGTCCGTCGCGCCACCGCAGGAACACCGCGCGGGCCGCGAGGTAGGGGTGCACGGTGTCGGCGGGCAGCCGTTCGCCGGGTTCCCGCATCGTCGGCGCGCTGATCAGCCAGGCCGGCTCGGCTTCGCCGGTCGGCACGACCACGGCGTCGCCGATCGGCAGTTCGCCGCCGTGAAAGGCCAGGACGGCGCTGCGGACGCTCTGTTCCACGCCGGGGAACGCCCGCGCGTAGACGGCGTCGATGCCGCCGCGCATCCAGCCGTAGGAATTGGCCGGGCTGACCACGGCCTGGGCGACGACGTCGAGCACCGACCCGCGGTGCACCCGGACCCGGCCGGCCAGTTTTTCGGCGGCGGCGGTCCAGGCATCGGCGAGTGGTTCATCGACGGCGCACAGCACCAGCTCCGGGGTGCGAGGGGAGACCGGCGGGTGGGCGCCCTCACGGCCGGTGTGCGTGCCCGAGTCGGCGGTCACGCACCCAAGCATCGCAAAAAATGCCACCCGGCGTAACCGGTTCGCGTACCGGCTGTCCGAGTGAATGTCGCCACGGCCCGACCCCGTAGCCTGGATGCTGTGTCACGGATCGCATACTTCGGCCCCCGAGGGACCTTCACCGAACAGGCCGCGCGGATCCTCGCCGCCGGCGAAGAGCTGATTCCGGTCGAGACCATCCGGCTGGCGATGACGGCCGTCCGCACGGGCGAGGTGGACGCCGCGTGCGTGCCCATCGAGAACTCGGTCGAAGGCGTGGTGCCCGCCACGCTCGACGCGCTCAGCGAGTCGACGCCGCTGGTCGCCGTCGCGGAAGCGATACTGCCGGTCCACTTCAGCGTGCTGGCCCGGCCCGGTGGCGGCGACATCCGGACCGTCGCCAGCCACCCGCACGCGCTCGCCCAGGTCCGGGAGTGGCTCGAGGCGAACCTGCCGGACGCGCACCCGGTGGCGTCGTCGTCGACGTCCGCCGCCGCCGTCGGCGTGCTGGAGGGCGATTTCGACGCCGCGGTCTGCGCGCCGGTCGCGGTCGAGCACTACGCCCTCGAGGTGCTGGCCACCGAGGTCGCCGACGTCACCGACGCGGCGACGCGGTTCCTGCTGGTCCGCCCGCCGGGCGAGCTGCCGGAGCCGACCGGCGCCGACCGGACGTCCGTGGTCGCCGCGGCCGTGAACCGCACCGGCACGCTCGCCGAACTGCTCACCGAACTGGCCACCCGCGGCATCAACCTGACCCGGCTCGACGCCCGGCCGACGCGCAGCAACTTCGGCGAGTACCGCTTCTTCATCGACTTCGAGGGCCACGTGGCCGAACCGCGGATCCTCGACGCGCTGACGGCGTTGCGCCGCCACTGCCGTCACCTGCGGTTCCTCGGCTCACACCCGCGCGCCGACGGGACCCGCACGACGATCGAGCCCGGCTTCGGCAACGACGACTTCGTCGAAGCGGCCGTGTGGGCCGACGCGGTCCGCAAGGGGGACCTGGCGTGAGGCTGCTGCTCATCCGCCATGGTCAAACCGAAGGGAACATCCGGGGCGCGCTCGACACCGCCCTGCCCGGGCCACCGCTGACCGAGCTCGGCCACCGGCAGGCCGGTGAGCTCGCGGCGCGGCTGGCGGGGGAGCCGATCGTCGGCGTCTACGCGTCGCAGGCGACCCGCGCCCAGCAGACGGCGGCGCCGCTGGCGGCGCGGTTCTCCCTGGACGTGCAGGTCGTCGACGGCGTGCACGAAGTCGTCGCGGGTGATCTCGAGGGGCACACCGGCCATGAGTCGATCCGGACCTACATGGACACCGTGCGGCGGTGGACGCTCGGCGAGCTGACGGCGTCGTTGCCCGGCGGCGAGAACGGCACCAGCGTGCGCACCCGGATGCTCGACGCCGTCGGCCGGCTGCGGGCCAAGCACGAGCAGGCCGACCCGGACGGCGTGATCGCCCTGGTCAGCCACGGCGGCGTGATCCGCCTGGGCAGCGAGTGGCTGGCGCCGAACGTCCACGCGGACGTCGCCAACGCGGCGCTGATCCCGAACACCGGCCTGGTGGAGCTGGCGGCCCGCCCCGACGGTCAGTGGCACTGCCTGACCTGGGTCGACACCCCGCTCTAGCCGTCACGAAAGTGTGATCCCGTCACGTTTAAGACACGTTTGGTGGGGAATTAACTGTTCTGACCAACCGGCCCGGGAATCCGTGCGTCTACCCAGTACCACAGCACCAGGGAGGCGATTGAAATGGTTCGGACGAAACTTTCACGGTTCTTCCCGGTCGTCGCGGCTTCGGCGGGCGTGCTGGCGCTCTCCGCCTGCGGGAGCGGTGGGACCACGCCCGCGGCGAGCACCTCGACGCCGTCGTCGCCGGAATCCCCGACCTCGGCCACCACCACTACCACCGTGTCGAGCCCGAGCACCTCGGCGCCGGCCACGGCGCCGGTCGCCGCGCCGGTGGACAGCGGACTCTGCAAGGCCGGCGACGTCAAGCTCTCGCTCGGCCAGGGTGACGCCGGCGCCGGCTCGTTCTACCGGCCGCTGCTCATCACGAACGCCAGCTCGAAGCCGTGCCTCATCCAGGGCTTTCCCGGGGTGTCCTACGTCGCCGGCACGGACGGGCACCAGGTCGGCAAGGACGCCTTCCGCGAAGGCACCAAGGGCAACGCCGTGAAGCTGGACCCCGGCCAGGCCGCGGCCGCCGACATCCAGTTCGTCAACGTGCAGGCCTTCGACCCGGCCACCTGCCAGCCGACGCCGGTCAAGGGCCTGCGGATCTACCTGCCGCAGGAGACCGCGTCGAACTTCGTGCCCGCCGACGGCACCGGCTGCGCGAGCACGAAGATCCCCGGAAACCAGCTCTCGGTGAAGACGGTCCATCCCGCCTGACCCGGACGGGCGTCGCCCGGCTGGTCAAATTCTGGCGCAGATCTCCTTGGCCTCGATCAAATGCCGCTGGCCTGAGATGTCGTTGAAGTGCACGCTGAGCACCATCCGGCTGACGCCGTCGATGTGGTCGGCCAGCGGCTCGTAGTTCGCGTTGGCCTGGGCGGCGGCCGCGGCCAGCTCCCGTGCGGCCGTCATCCGGTGCAACCGCTCCGCGGTGAGGCCGGGTGTCAGCGACGGCCGCGCGTCCCGGCTCGTGTCGGGGAGATCGCCGACGCGGTCGAGTGCCTGGCAGGCCGCGACGGCGTCTTCGAGCGCTCCGGCGTGCACGCCGGACAGTCCCCAGAGCAGACCGAGCACGCTGCCGCCGAGCACGAACCCGGCCACCGCGCTCAGCACGAGCAGCCGGCGAGAGTGCGGCAGCGGTGCCGCGACCTCGCCGGAGTCGTCCGAGGGCTCGTCGAAGTCGGGACCGGCATCGGCGCCGGTTCCCGGGTCCACGGTGCGCATAGCCGCCTCCCACCACCTGGGTGATGAGACATTTCAGCTCACATTCACGGATCTTGGTGCGATTGCGCCACGGCTGAGTCCGATTTGTCATCGAGCCTGGTGCGAAGGTTTCAGCCCCAGCCGAGCTCGTGGAGCCGGGCGTCGTCGATGCCGAAGTGGTGGCCCAGCTCGTGCACTACGGTGATGAGGACCTCCTCGACGACCTCGTCCTCGTCCTCGCACATGGCGAGGATCGGCCGCCGGTAGATCGAGATCCGGTCGGGCAGCACGCCGCCGTACGACGATGTCCGCTCGGTCAGCGCGATCCCGTGGTACAGCCCGAGGATGTCCGGTGCTTCGTCGTTGAACTCCTCGACCAGCACGACGACGTTGTCCATCGCGCGGGCGAACTCGGGCGGCACCTCGTCCAGGGCTTCCGAGACCAGTTCCTCGAACCGCTCCCGGCTCATCTCGACGGGCATCAGCCGCTCTGCTTCGTCGACGGCGGGGCGGAGTTCGTCGTGGCCGGACCGCCACCCCCGTCCGAAGGCGGGCCGTCACCCGGCCGGCCGCCGTCGGTGCCCGGCGGGGCGCCCTTGAGGCTGCCGGTCACCGCCTGCAGGCCGCTCTTGTCGGGCAGCGCCGCCGCCACCTTGCAGTTGACCTTGGTCGAGCCGGCGTCCCAGCTCTCCTGCTCCCGCAGATCCCAGGTCAGGATCAGCTTCTTCGCGTCGAGGTCGGCGCCGCCGGTGTAGTCCGGCACCGCCTTGTTGCACTCGGTGTCGAGCCAGCTCTTCTGGTCGTTCTGCGCGGGGTAGCCCTCTTTGAACTTCGTCTTGAGGTCGAGGGTCGCGATGATCTCGTAGGAGTGCGGGTTCGCGCACTCGATCGGATCACCGACGCCCTTGCCGAGCAGCGCCAGACAGGTGCCCGGCTCGAAGACCAGCGACTGGTCCTGGTCCTTCGCCGGCCCGGTCGTCGGGAGCAGCTTGCCGCCGGGGCCGGCCCACTGCAGGCCGCACCGCAGCTGGCGGTCGCCGTCGTCCCACTGCGACGGCGTCGGGCGCAGCAGGTTCGTCGTGAGCTTGCCGTACGGGTCGAGCTTGTGCCCGAGGTACGGCTTCACGTCCGAGGTGCACTTCTGCTGCGCGATCTGCTGCCACTGCTCCAGCGACGGCACCGGCGCGCCCGCCGGGAACTGGGGGCCGATGTCGACGAGCGTGGTCACCTCGAACAGGTGCGGCTGGGGGCACGGCACCTTGCGCGCGTCGCTCGCGTCCGGGTTGTCCCAGGTCAGGCAGCTGCCGGGCGGCGAGTGGAACGCCTCTTCGGCGGCCGCGGACAGCTTGCCGGCGCCGCCGCCCGCCCCACCGGTGACGCCGTCGCTCCAGGAGAACACGACGCTGAGCGCGAGCGCGATGAGCGCGCCCGCGAAGATCCCGCCCATCACGACGCGGGTGCGCAACGTCTGCGTGGCGGTGGGGAACCGATCGGCGCTGGGAGACATCGCAGTCCATGATGCCCGCGTCGCGCGAGACGTGCGCGGTCCGGGTGGTTAGGGTGGTCAGGGTTTCGCGGTGGCCGGTGATTACGGAGCGCACATGACGCAGGACAACAATGCTGGGGACCAGCCGCCCCCCGAGCCGCCGAAGCGCGGTTCGATGAGGTTCCAGGACGCCGAGAACACTCGTGCCCGGCAGCCGTCAGTCGCCGAGCAGCGGGCGCGGCAGCAGGCGCTCGCCCAGGAGGAGCGCGACGAGGAGCTGGCCCGCCAGGCCGACGCCAAGGCGGCCACGCGGCGCAAGATCCTCATCGGCAGCGGCGTCACGGTCGGGCTCGTCGGCCTGGTCGCGACGTTCTACACCGTCGCGAAGCCGAACAACGTCACGGCCGTCTGCACCGACTCCGGCGGGGTCGTCCAGAACGACGACTACTGCGACGACAACTACGTGACCAGCCACGGCGGCTACCACAGCGGTGGCTTCCTGTTCCTGCCGATCGGCGGTGGCGGCTACAACAGCTACCGCTACAACTACGGCGGCAGCGGCACCATCGGCCAGCGCGTGTCCGGTGGCTCCTACGACCCGCCGTCGTCGCGCACCAACGTCAACACGAAGTCCGGCAAGTCCGTCCAGCGCGGCGGGTTCGGCATCAGCGGCAAGAGCGGCACCACCGGGGGCTCCGGCGGCAGCGGCAAGAGCGGGGGATCGTAGGTGTACCGGGACCGGCGTGAGCCGCGGCGCGACTGGCAGCGGATCGTCGAGGAGCAGGGGCTCGTCTACGGCACGCCGGCCCGCGACAACAGCGGCCGGGTGCGGCCGTACTGGGACGAGTCGGTGCACTACGTCTTCGAAATGGACGAGGTGCTTTCGCTCGAGGCCGACGTCGAGCTGCTCCATTCGATGTGCCTCGAAGCCGTCGACAACGTCGTGACGACCGAGGGCTACCAGCGGTTCGGCATCCCCGAGTGGGTCTGGCCGCACATCGCCGAGTCGTGGAAGCGGCAGGACCCGCACGTCTACGGCCGGTTCGACCTGCGCTACGACGGCAAGTCGCCGGCGAAGCTGCTGGAGTACAACGCGGACACGCCGACCACGCTGCTGGAGGCGTCGCTGCTGCAGTGGCACTGGAAGACCGACGTCTTCCCGGACGACGACCAGTGGAACTCGATCCACGAGAAGCTCGTCGAGCGCTGGGGACAGCTCCAGGACAAGCTGCCGTCGAACGAGCTGCACTTCACCTGGTCGGCGGCCGACCCGAGCGGCGAGGACAACGTCACCACGGCGTACCTGCAGGAGACCGCGGCCGAGGCCGGGCTCGACACGGTGGGGCTGGCGATCGAGGAGATCGGCTGGGACCCGGTGCTCAAACGGTTCGTCGACCTCGAAGAGCAGCAGATGGCGACCGTGCTGAAGCTGTACCCGTGGGAGTGGGTGGTCGACGAGGAGTTCGGCCGCCACGCCGTCGAGTCGCTGCCGCGGACGCTGTGGATCGAGCCGCTGTGGAAGATGATCCTCTCCAACAAGACGTTGCTGGCGATCCTGTGGGAGAACTACCCGGGCCACCCGAACCTGCTGCCCGCGTTCGCCGACGACCCCGGCCTGCTCACCGAGTACGTCCGCAAGCCGAAGCTGGGCCGTGAAGGCGCCAACGTCCAGATCGTCGCCACCGGCTACGAGACCCAGACCGACGGCGTCTACGGCGCCGAAGGCTTCGTCTACCAGGCGTTCGACCCGCTGCCCGAGTTCGACGGCTACCGGCCGGCGCTCGGCGCGTGGATCGTCGGCGACAGCTCCGCGGGGCTGGGCATCCGCGAAACCGGCGGGCTGGTCACCGACGACGGGGCCGCGTTCGTCCCCCACCGCATTCCCGAGTCGTGATACAACACCTGCGCTGATCAGCTCTTTTCACCTGGGAGAAACTCGTGACCACGACCCTTGCGCTGTCCGACACGTTCGGCTCCGACCTCGTGCGGGGGATCGGCGCGATCCTGCTGTACGGCGTCATCGGCCTGCTGCTGATGTTCGCCGGGTTCTACGCGATCGACTGGACCACGCCCG
Organism: Amycolatopsis sp. NPDC051128; assembly: GCF_040682715.1. Lineage (NCBI taxonomy): Bacteria > Bacillati > Actinomycetota > Actinomycetes > Pseudonocardiales > Pseudonocardiaceae > Amycolatopsis > Amycolatopsis sp. NPDC051128. Next base: position 95,343 of record NZ_JBFBBN010000020.1, read on the forward strand.
GCAAGCTGTCGAAGCTGGTGCACGCGGGCCTGCCGAACGCCGTGATCGTGACCGCGTCCGGGCTGCTCGCGATGTCGTTCATCGTCGTCGTGGCGATCTTCAACTCGGCGAGCGACCTCACCGAGGGCCTGATCACCTCGCTCGTCTACGGCCTGCTCGGGATCATCGTCCAGGTCGTCGCGGTCCGGCTGCTGGAGTGGGCGACCCGCATCGACGTGGCGTCGACCATCGAGAGCGAGAAGTTCGCCCCGGTGAGCATCGTCGTCGCGGCCGCGCACATCGGCCTCGGCCTCGTCGTGGCGGTCGGCATCTCCTGACCCGGCTTCCGTCGTGAGCCGGGCCACGCGCGTGGCCCGGTTCCGCCGTTCGCACTAGCGTGGGATTCGTGCGCCTGCTGAGGACACCGGAAGACCGGTTCACGGACCTGCCCGACTTTCCCTTCGAACCGAAGTACACCGAGCTCCGCGACCCGCACGGCGGCGTGATCAGAGTCGGCTACGTCGAGGCGGGGCCGGCCGACGGCAAGCCCGTGCTCCTGCTGCACGGCGAACCCAGCTGGTCGTTCCTCTACCGCAAGATGCTCGCGGTGCTGGCTGCTGCCGGCCTTCGCGCGATCGCGCCGGACCTGGTCGGCTTCGGCCGGTCCGACAAGCCGGGTGACCTCGTCGACCACACCTACGCGCGGCACGTGAACTGGATGCGCGGGTTCGCCTTCGACGCCCTCGACCTGCGGGACGTGACGCTCGTCGGCCAGGACTGGGGCGGCCTGATCGGGCTGCGGATGGTCGCGGAGGACCCGTCGCGCTTCTCCCATGTCGTCGCGGCCAACACCGGCCTGCCGACGGGTGATGTCGACATGCCTCCGGTGTGGCACTCGTTCCGCGAAGCCGTGCAGAAGGCGCCGGTGCTGGACGTCGCGCGCTTCGTCCAGTCGGGCTGCCGGTCTTCGCTGTCCGACGAGGTGCGCGCGGCCTACGACGCGCCGTTCCCGAACGAGATGTACAAGGCCGGCCCGCGGGCGATGCCGGGCCTGGTGCCCCACCGGCCGGACGACCCGGCGTCCCCGGCCAACCGCGAGGCGTGGAAGACGCTGACGGAGCTGGACATCCCGTTCCTGGTCGCGTTCTCCGACGGTGACCCGATCACCGGCGGCATGGCCCCGATCCTGAAGCGCTCGATGAAGGGCGCCCAGGGGCTGGAGCACCCGGTGATCGCGGGCGCGGGCCACTTCCTCCAGGAGGACGCGGGCGAGGAGCTGGCCGAGCACGTGGCGAGGTTCGTCCGGGGCTGAGCAGCCCCCGTTTTCCACGCTACCGGGGTGGGCCGACAGTTCCGCTCGCCAAAAGCCGTGAATGTCGCATTGAGAGACTCTAAGTCCCTCAATGCGACATTCACGGACTTTCCACGTCCCGAGACTGTCGGGGCTCCTCGCTAGGCTGGAATCGGGGGCTGCTCAGGACAGTGCGGCGTGCGTCGCCGCCAGCGAGTCGACCAGGATGTCCAGGCCCTCCTGGGACTCCTCCGCCGTCAGCGTCATCGGCGGGCCGAGCCTCAGCACGTTCCCGTGCAGCCCGCCCTTCCCGATCAGCAGCCCGCGCTTCTTCGTCTCCTCCAGCATCCTCGCCGCCGCGGCCACGAAAGGCTCCGTCGTGCCCGGCTCGACCAGCTCGATGCCGATCATCAACCCCTTGCCCCGCACCTCGGCCACCAGCGGACAGGAAGCGGCGCGCAACCCCGAAAGCAGCTGCGCGCCGCGAGCCGCGCAGTTCGCCTGGAGGTCGTGGTCCTTGATGTAGTCCAGCACCGCTGTCGCGCCGGCCATCGAGACCGGGTTGCCGCCGAACGTCGAGAACGACTGGGCCTGGAAACAGTCCAGCACGTCGCCGCGGGCCACCACGCCGCCCACCGCGAGGCCGTTCCCCAGGCCCTTCGCGAACGTCATCATGTCCGGCGTCACGCCGTGCGCCGTGATGCCCCAGAAGTGCTCGCCCGTGCGGCCCCAGCCGGTCTGGACCTCGTCCGAAATGAACAGCACCCCGTGGGCGTCGAGCACCTCTTTCATGGCGCGGAACAGGCCGTCCGGCGGGAGGCTGAACCCGCCGACACCCTGGATCGGTTCGGCGATCAGGCAGGCGACGTCGCCCGAGGTCGCCGTGTTCAGCACGTCCACCAGGTCCGCGACGCACGCGTCGATGTAGGCGGCGTCGGAAAGGTCCCGGAACGGGCTGCGGTACCGGTAGCCGCCGTGCACGTAGTCGACCTTGACCGGGCTCAGCGCCGACGCCGACCAGCCGCGGTTGCCGGTGATCGCGACCGTCCCGAACGAGCGCCCGTGGTAGGAGTTCCGCATCGCCAGCACCTGGTTGCTGCGCCGGTACTGCGTCGCGAGCATCAGCGCCGTGTCGTTGGCTTCGCTGCCGGAGTTCGTGAAGAACACCTTCGCGTCGGGAATCCCCGACAGCTTCGCGATGCGCTCGGCCAGCTCGACCTGCGACCGGATCAGGTACAGCGTCGAGGTGTGCAGGATGCCGGTGTCGAGCTGCTTGCGCACCGCGTCGCCGATCTCGGCGACGTCGTAGCCCATCGAGTTGGTGAGCACCCCGGCGAAGAAGTCGAGGTAGGTGCGGCCCTGCGAGTCCGTCATCCGCCGGTCGTGCGCGTGGACGATCTCGATCGGCTCTTCGTAGAGCAGCGACATCCAGCTCGGCATGACGGCGCGGTGGCGGGCCAGCAGGTCGTCGGTCATCAAACGCCTCCTCAAGGTCTCCAAGGAGTATGGGGAGGCCGTGAACAGCGCTTCAACGATCAGACTGTCGGGACAACCGAGTACGGGCGCACAGTCTGTACGGACTACCCTCTGTCCTCGTGATTGACCCCAGGACTCTGCGCGATGACCCGGAAGCCGTGCGCGCGTCGCAGCGCGCCCGTGGCGAAGACGAGGGAGTGGTCGACAAGCTGCTCTCCCTCGACACCCGGCGCCGGTCTTCGATCGCGGCCGCCGACAAGCTGCGCAACGAGCAGAAGGTGCTGGGCAAGCAGATCCCGAAGGCGCCGCCGGCGGAGAAGCAGCAGCTGCTGGCCACCGCCAAGGAGCTCGCCGCGCAGGTCAAGGCGGCCGAGGTGGAGCAGAACACCGCGTCGGAGGAGTTCGACCAGCTCTTCCGCACCGTGGCGAACCTGGTGCACCCCGACGCGCCGGTCGGCGGCGAGGACGACTTCACCGTGCTCAAGCACGTCGGCGAGCCGGTGAAGTTCTCCTTCACCCCGCGCGACCACCTCGAGCTGCTCGAAGGCCTCGGCGGCGTCGACATGGAGCGCGGCGCCAAGGTGTCGGGCTCGCGGTTCTACTTCCTCACCGGCGTCGGCGCGCAGCTGCAGCTCGGCCTGCTCAACATGGCCATCGCGCAGGCGCTCGAGAACGGCTTCACGCCGATGATCACGCCGTCGCTGGTGCGCCCGGAGATCATGGCCGGCACCGGCTTCCTCGGCCAGCACTCGAGCGAGATCTACCACCTCGAGGACGACGACCTGTACCTCGTCGGGACGTCGGAGGTGCCGCTGGCCGGCTTCCACGCCGACGAGATCCTCGACCTGAACGACGGCGCGAAGCGCTACGCGGGCTGGTCGTCCTGCTACCGGCGCGAGGCCGGGTCGTACGGCAAGGACACCCGCGGCATCATCCGCGTCCACCAGTTCGACAAGGTCGAGATGTTCGTCTACGCGAAGCCCGCCGACGCCGAGGCGGAGCACGAGCGGCTCCTCGGCTGGGAAGAGCAGATGCTGGCGAAGATCGAGGTGCCCTACCGGGTGATCGACACCGCGACCGGCGACCTCGGCACGTCCGCGCACCGCAAGTTCGACTGCGAGGCGTGGATCCCGACGCAGGAGACCTACCGCGAGCTGACGTCGACGTCCAACTGCACGACGTTCCAGGCCCGCCGCCTCTCGGTCCGCTACCGCGACGACAACGGCAAGCCGCAGATCGCCGCGACGCTCAACGGCACGCTGGCCACCACGCGGTGGATCGTCGCGATCGTCGAGAACCACCAGCAGGAGGACGGCTCGGTTCGCGTGCCGGAGGCGCTGCGCCCGTTCCTCGGCGGCAAGGAAGTCCTCACGCCGCGCTGAATCGAATGGATCCCCGATGCTCCCCCGTCCGTCCCAGTATCGTGCGGGCCGAACGGGAGAGGACTCATCGTATGCGCTTGAAGTGGCAGGTCGGCCTGGCTTTGGCGACCCTGACCGTGGTGGCGGGGTGCACGGTGACGGTCGGCGGTTCGGCGTCGCCGGTGCCGGGCCAGGGGCCGATCGTCAAGGCCGTCGACGCCTGCGCGTTGCTGAGCCCGGATCAGGTCGACGCCCTCGGCTACGAGAGCCCGGGGAGGCCCGTGCAGGAGAACAAGGAGCGGCTCCAGCCGCCGATGTGCCTGTGGACCTCGAAGGACGACATCGACCCGTCCGCCGTGCTCAACGTCGGTCTCGCGACGGGCATGGACATCAACGAGTACCTCTCCGGCGCCGTCCCGAAGTCCTCGCCGCAGCAGATCGGCGGGTTCAGCTGGACGCAGTACGGCTCGCTCCTGCCCAACGACTGCGTGTTCTACGCCGTGCTGGGCACCAGGTCGTTCGTCTACGTCGGCGTTTCCACTCTGACGCTGGACAAGTCGTGCGAGCTGGCGAAGCGCGTGATCCCGCAGGCCGCCGCGCACCTGCCCGGAGGCACGCCGGCGCCGCCGATCACGCCGTCCGGGCCGGTGAAGCCGGAGCCCGGTGGCCCGCTGCTGTCGGTGGACCCGTGCACGATGCTGAAGCCGGACCAGGTCGCCCAGCTCAAGAACATCTCGCCCGACGGCGAGAAGGACAACTCGTCGTCGGTGCCGAACGCGTCCTACTGCCTGTGGGACGACACCGACGGCGACGACGGCCAGAAGGCGTTCGAAGTCTGGTTCGGTCCCAGCACGCCGGTGGGCGAGTGGCCGGGGGCGAAGGGCGTCAACCCGACCGAGACCGTCGACGTCGGCGGCAAGAAGTGGGGCCTGTTCCCGAACATGGGCGGCCTGCGGGTGACCTGCGGCGCGACGCTGGCGATCACCGACACGTCGTCGGTGCAGGTGGTCAGCGGGTTCATCGGCGACGACGGCAAGACCTGCGACCTGGTCAAGCAGGGGCTGCCGCTGGTGACGGCGAACCTGCCGGGCTAGGCCGAGACCTGGTCCGCGATGTGGCGCGCGATCTCCAGCGCGCTTGTCGCGGCCGGTGACGGCGCGTTGAGGACGTGCACCTGGTCGCGCGCGGTCTCGATGAGGAAGTCGTCGACGAGCGAGCCGTCGCGGCGCATCGCCTGGGCGCGCACGCCGGAGCCGTGGCGCACGATGTCGTCCTCGCTGACGGCCGGGACGAGCCGCGCGAGGCTCGCGGCGAACCGCTTCTTCGAGAACGAGCGCCGCACCTCGTCGAGGCCGGTCGGGAACGCGTACTTGCGCGCGAGCCGCCAGACGCCGGGGAAGGCCGCCACCTCGGCGATGTCCTTCGCGGAGAAGTCGCCCCAGCGGTAACCCTCGCGGCGCAGCGCGAGCACGGCGTTCGGGCCGGCGTGCACGCTGCCGTCGAGCATCCGCGTGAGGTGCACGCCGAGGAACGGCAGCGTCGGATCCGGCACGGGGTAGATCAGGCCCTTGACCAGGTGCCGCCGGTCGGGCTTGAGCTCGTAGTACTCACCGCGGAAGGGCACGATCTTCGCGGACGGCGTCAGCCCGGCGAGCCGCGCGACGCGGTCGGCGTGCAGGCCGGCGCAGTTGACGAGCGCGTCGGCGGCGACGACGTCGCTGCCGGTGGCCACCTCGACACCGCCGTCGCTCCCGGCGCGGATGGCGAGCGCGGGACTGTTCAGCCGGAGGTCGACGCCGGCTTCGTCGAGCAGCCGGACGAGCGCCTGGCAGACGCCGGGGAAGTCGATGATCCCGGTCGACTCGACGCGCAGGGCGGCGACGCAGGCGACCTCGGGCTCGTACTCGCGGGCTTCCTCGGGTGAGATCTTCTTCGCCGGCACCCCGTTGGCCTCGGCTCGCTCGGCGAGGGTGTTCAGCGCCGGGATCTCCTTCTCGTCGGTGGCGACGACGAGCTTCCCGCACACCTCGACGGGCACGCCGTACTGGCGCGCGAAGTCCACGATGGACCGGTTGCCGGCGACGGACATCCGCGCCTTGAAGGAGCCGGGCTTGTAGTAGAGCCCGGCGTGGACGACGTTCGAGTTGTGCCCGGTCTGGTGCGCCGCCCAGCGCGGCTCCTTTTCCAGCACGGTGACGTCCAGCCCGCGCCTGGTCAGCTCCCAGGCCACGGCCAGACCGACGATCCCGCCCCCGACGACCACCACGTTGCGCACGATCGATCAGGCTACGCGAGTACTCCGGGGTTGGTCTCCTGGCGTTACCTAACCATCGTCAGGTAAGGTACCTAACCGATGTCAGGTAAGCGATTGACGCGGGAGGCGCGGCGCGAGCGGATCCTCGCGGCGGCCAGCGAGGTGTTCGCTTCGGCCGGCTACGACGCGGCCGGGATGCGCGAGGTCGCCGCGGCCGCCGGGATCAGCACACCGGTGCTCTACGACCACTTCCCGGCGAAGGCGGAGCTGTACGCGGCGCTCCTGGAGTCCGAAGTGGACGGATTGCTGGCCGGCTGGGGCTCGCTTCCGCGGTCGGACGATCCGGAGGTCCTGTTGCGAAGCCGCGTCGCGGCGATCCTGGCGTGGATCGAATCCCACGAGCGAGGCTGGCGGATGATCTTCGCGGAGTCGCCGTCCGACCCGGTGGTCGCCTCGGTGCACCGAGCCGGCCAGGCGAGAGCGACCGCGAACCTGACCGCGCTGTTCCACGGCATCCCGAGCCTCGGCCTGACGGCGCGCATCCCGCGTGAGCTCGCCGACGAGGCACTGGCGGACGCCTGCAAGAGCGCCCTCAACGCGATCGCGACGTGGTGGTGGCGCCACCGCGAGGTCCCGCGCGACGAGGTGGTGGCGCTGACGGTCGACCTGCTGTGGCGCGGGCTCGGCACACTGATGAAGGGGGAACGATGAGCACGGAGACGTACCGCCGCGCGGCCGAAGCGGGCGACGTGGACCTGGCGCTGACGGCGTTCGCGCCGGACGCGGTGCTGCGTTCACCGCTGACGTCCCGCGTGCGCTTCACCGGACACGCGGAACTGCGGCCGCTGATCGAGGTGGCGTACGCGCACCTGTCGGAGATCCGGTTCCACACGGACGTCGGCGACGAGCGGACGCGGGTGGTGGTCTACTCCGCCCGGATCGGCGGCGAGGACATCGAAGAGGCGACGCTGGTGAAGCTGAACGACGAGGGCCTGATCGTGGAGGCGACGTTGTTCGTGCGGACGTTGCCGGCGTTGGTGGCGTTGATGGACCGGTTCGGCCCGGACATCGCCCGCCGCAACGGCCGCCCGCTGGTCGCACGGGTGTTGAGCGTGCTGACGAAGCCGCTGCTGGCGATGGTGCGGTCGGGGGACCGGCACGCGGTCCCGCTGACCGCTCCCCGGGCCGGGTAGCGCGACTCGAGTCCGTCAGTCCGCCAAGCCCGCCGCGGCCAACGCCTTCCGCGTGCCCAACCCCGCACCCGCCCCGTAGGCCCGCTCGAAATCCTTCGCCCCCAAGGCCGCCACCACCCTGGCCCGCACCGAGGAGGCGTCCGGGTCCCCGCTGATCGCCGTCCCACGGACCGCCGCCGCCGCGCCGAGCAGCACCGCTGCCTGTTCCGGCTGGGCCGCCGCCCCGGCCAGGCCCTCCAAGGCGAAGGCCATCACGTCGCCCGCGTGCCACTGCCGGGCGGTCAGCAATGCCGAGCGGTGCAGCCGAGCCGCCTCGTCCGGCCGCCCTTCGACACAGGACAGCCAGCCCAGCGAGATCATCGCCGCCGCGCGGACCGACTCCGCCGCGAACGAGCCGCCCGTGCACTCCGCCAGCGCGCGTTCGTTCAACGAGCGTGCCGTGACCAGGTCGCCTTCGTGCCGGGACAGGTTCGCCAGCCCGATGTACGCCGCCGCGCGGGATTCCGGCATGCCCGAACGGCGGGCCGTCGCCACCGCCCGTTCGTAGTCCGCCCGGGCGCCCGCGTGGTCGCCCTGGAGGAGACGGGTCCAGGCGCGGCGGCCGATCAGGTCCGCGGCGTCGTCCGTCGCGCCGATCTCGTGCATCAGGCCCAGTGCCTCGTCCATCAGCGGCAGCGCGGCGTCGTGGTCGCCGCGCCACGTCAGCAGCTGCGAAAGGTGGTCGAGCGCCATCGACAGGCCCCACCGCTCACCCAGCGCGCGGAACTGCGCCGCGCCCTCGCGCAGGCCTTCCTCGGCCCCGGCCGGGTCGCCCGCCATCATCGCGCGCAGGCCCACGCCCATCGGCAGCAGCGCCCAGGCCCACGCGTCGCCGTGCGCCAGCAGGCCTTCGGCGCGGCCGGCCAGCTCCGTGTCGTCACCGGGCGGGCCGACGACCACGCCCAGGAGCATCACCAGCATCGGGTTGCGGGGCGCCCAGTCGCTGTCCGTCGCGTACCGCCGGACCAGCGGCAGGTACTGCTCCAGCGACTCGTGCGGCGCACCGGACATCGCCTCGAGCACGCAGACCAGGAACTCTTCGACGTACTGCTCGCGCACCTCCGGCGGGCACCGCGAAACCACGGCCAGCGACAGCCCGGCGCCCTCGAACCGCCGTCCGCGCATCCACCAGTACATCGCCAGCAGCGGCACCAGCCGCAGCGCCAGCACGACGTCGTTGCCGGTCGCCCAGCGCAACGCGGCCAGGAGGTTGTCGTAGTCGGCGTCGATCCGCCCGAGCCACTCCAGCTGCGCCGCCGTCCGCAGCATCGGATCGGCTTCTTCGGCGAACCGCAGGAAGTACTCCGCGTGGGCGCGGTGGATCGCCTCGGCCTCGCCCGCTTCGGCGAGCTTCTCCGCGCCGAACGCGCGGATCGTCTCCAGCATCCGGAATCGCCCGCCGGCCACTTCGACCAGCGACTTGTCCGCCAGTTCCGGCAGCAGGTCGGGGTCCGCGCCGCAGACCTCGGCGGCGGCCGCCGCGGTCGCGCCGCCGGGGAACACCGTCAGCCGCCGCGCCAGCTCGCGCTCCTCGTCGCCGAGCAGGTCCCAGCTCCATTCGACGACGCCGCGCAGCGAGCGGTGGCGCGCCTCGGCCGTCCGGCTGCCGCGGGCGAGCAGCCGGAACCGGTCGTCGAGCCGGGTCGCGATCTCGCCGAGGTCCAGGGTCCGGACGCGCGCCGCGGCCAGCTCCAGTGCCAACGGCAGGCCGTCGAGGGCCGCGCAGACGTGCTGGACGTCGCCGATCGTCGACTCGTCCACGGCGAACGCGGGGTCGCTCGCGGCGGCGCGGTCGGCGAACAACCGGATCGCCGGGAACTCCAGGGCCCGCGCGGCGGACGTCCCGGGCGGCGGGACGGCCAGCCGCGGCACCGGCGCCAGCTGCTCGCCGGTGATGCCGAGCGGCTCGCGGCTGGTGGCCAGCACCCGCAGGCCGGGGCACGCGGCGAGCAGCCGCGCGGCCAGCCGGGCCGCGACGTCGACGACGTGCTCGCAGTTGTCGAGCACCAGCAGCGTCGCGCGGTCCCGCAGCGCCGCGACCAGCCGCTCGGCCGGATCCTGCGCGCCGCCGCGCGTGGTGAGCGGGGCGTCGCGCAGGCCGAGCGCGGTCAGCACCGCGCGGGCGACGCCGGCACTGTCGTGCGGGGCCAGCTCGACGAAGGCGACCGGCCCGGCCTCGGCCGCCGAAACCTCGACCGCCAGCCGCGTCTTGCCGGTGCCGCCCGGCCCGGTGAGCGTCACGAGCCGGTTGTGCGCCAGCAGGTCCGTGACCTGCCGCAGCTCGGCGTCCCGGCCGACGAAGCTGGTCAGCTGCGCGGGCAACGCCGAGATCGCCGGCTTCTCGCCGTCGCCGCGGAGCACGGCGAGGTGCGCTTCGGCGAGGTCGGGGCCGGGGTCGGCGCCCAGCTCGTCGGCCAGCGTCCGGCGGGCGTCCTCGAACGCGGCGAGCGCGTCGGCCGGCCGTCCCGCGGCGGCCAGCGCGCGGACCAGCTGCGCGCGCGGCCGTTCCCGCAGCGGCCGGGCGGTGACGGTCTCCCGCAGCCCGGCGAGGACGTCGTCGGCCTGCCCCAGCGCCAGCCGCGCCTCGACGTGGTCGTCCACCGCGTCCGCCCGCAGCTCCTCGAGCCGGGTCGCCTGGGCGGCGGCGAACGGCGCGTCCGTCAGGTCGGTGAACGCGGGCCCCCGCCACAACGCGAGCGCCTCGCCCAGCACGGCCGCCGCTCGCGCGTGCTCCCCGGTCTTCAGCAGCGCCCGGCCTTCGCGCGCGAGCCGCTCGAAGCGGTGGACGTCGACCTCGTCCGGCTCGACGGCCAGCCGGTACCCGGCCGCGGTGAACTCGACCGGCGCCGGGTCCTTCAACGCCGCCCGCAGCCGCGACACCTGCGACTGGAGCGCGTTGGCCGCGCCGTCCGGCGGGTGCTCGCCGTACATGCCGTCGATCAGCCGTTCGGCCGGGACGAACCGCCCGGCTTCGAGCGCGAGCAGCGCCAGCAGCGTCCGCGACCGCGGGCCACCCACCGCCACCTGCCTGCCGTCCGGGAGCCACGCGGCGACGGCCCCCAGCACCCCGATCCGCATGCGCCCAGCGTAGGACGTCCTTCGGCGTGCGGTGGGAATCACTCGAAAGTGCGGTTCGGCGTGGGGCTGTGAATCAGCTGAGCGTGCGTCTATACACTTCGCCGGGTCCCCACGCAATGGGAGAGGTATGCCGTCCGAGAGCATTGCCCTAGGTCAGCCGACCGTGGGCGAAGAGGAACTCGCCGCCGTCGCCGAAGTCTTCCGGTCCGGCTGGCTGGCCGGTGCCGGCCCGGCGTGCCGCCGCTTCGAAGAGCGGTTCGCGAAGGTCACGGGCACCGCGCACGCGCTGACCACCGCCAACTGCGGCTCGGCGCTCTTCCTGGGCCTCAAGGTGCTGGGCGTCCGGCCCGGCGACGAGGTCATCGTCGGCGACTACACCTTCCCGGCCACCGGCCACGCCGTCGTGCAGGCCGGCGCGACGCCGGTGTTCGCCGACATCCGCCCGGACACCTTCAGCGCCGACGCGGCGCACGTCGAAGCCCTGGTCACGCCGCGAACGGTCGGCATCATCGCCGTCGACGTCGCGGGCCAGCCCGGTGACTACGACGACTACCGCGCGATCGCCGACAAGCACGGCCTGTGGCTGTTCGAGGACGCCGCGTGCGCCGCGGGCGCGACCTACCGGACGCGCCCGGCCGGCAGCCTCGCCGACCTCGCCGCGTTCTCCTTCCACGGCCGCAAGGGCATCACCGCCGGCGAAGGCGGCGCGCTGGTCTCGGACCGCGAGGACCTCATCGCGCACGCCCGCAAGCTGCACACCTACGGCATCGAGCCGGCGATCAGCCGCGAAGGCTCGAACGCGCTGCCGATCCCCGAGTTCCACGAGCTCGGCTACAACTTCCGGCTGTCCGACGTCCAGGCCGCGATCATGAACGTCCAGCTCGACCGCCTGCCGGACCTCCTCGCCGCCCGCCGCTCGGTCGCGAAGCGCTACCACGAGGCGTTCGAAGGCGTCGACGCGCTGACCGTGCCGGCCGAGCTGCCCGACCGCGAGCACCCGTGGCAGGCCTACCTGCTCACGGTCGCGCCCGAGGTCAGCCGCGACACCCTCGCGCTGCGTATTCGTGAGCGAGGCGTCCAGTGCAACTTCGGCACGTACGCCTCGCACCTCCAGCCGGTCTACGGGCCTCAGGCCCCGCTGCCCGTGTCGGCCGACGCGTTCGCGCGCCAGCTGGCCATCCCGATGCACGCCAACCTGACCGACGCCGAAGTCGCCCGCGTCGGCGAAGTGGTGCGCGAAGCCGTGCAGTCCCTGTCCTGAAGCCACCTACCGAGGAGAAATTGGTGTCCGACAAGAAGGTGCTCTTCACCGGCGGCGGCGGGTTCATCGCCGCGCACGTGATCCCGCTCCTGATCGAGGGTGGCTACACGGTCCGCGTCTTCGACAACATGACGCGCGGCGACCGGGCCCGCGTCAACGAGTTCGTCGCCACCGGCCAGGTCGAGCTCGTGGAGAAGGACGTCCGCTACGGCGGCGCGGTGCGCGAGGCGATGCGCGGCTGCACGCACGTCATCCACTTCGCGACGGTGTCGATCAACAAGTCGATCGCCGACCCGCACGAGTCGATCGACATCAACATGATCGGCAACCACAACGTGTTCGCCGCGGCGGCGGACGAGGGCGTCGAGCGGCTGGTGTTCGCCTCGACCGCGTCGGTCTACGGCGACCCGAAGCGGCTGCCGATGCACGAGGACGACGAACTGCGCCCCCTCACGCCGTACTGCATCTCGAAGCGCGCGGGCGAGGACCTGCTCGGCTTCTACGAGCGCACCAAGGGCCTGTCCTGGAACGCGCTGCGGTTCTTCAACGTGTACGGCCCCGGCCAGAAGATCGAGGCCTACTACACCTCGGTGATCAACCACTTCATCCAGCGCCTGCGCGCCGGCCGGCCGCCGATCATCGACGGCCGCGGCGACCAGTCGATGGACTTCGTGCACGTCACCGACCTCGCCCGGTCCGTCGTCGCGGCGCTGGAGTCGGAGAAGGCGAACCTGCCGATCAACATCGGCACCGGCATCGACACGTCGATCGCCGCGCTCGCCAAGATCCTCATCGAGGCCGTCGGCGTCGACGTCGAGCCGCTGTTCAACGAGCGTGACGTGCTGGTCTCGCGGCGTGCCGCCGACATCAGCCGCGCCCGCGAGGTGCTGGGCTGGGAGCCGCTGATCACCGTCGAGGACGGTATGCGAGAACTGGTCAAGGAAACCGAGTGAATGCCACCGCGGGCCCGGCCCGAGGACGTGCGATGCGCATCGCGGTGGTGAACAACTTCTTCCCGCCTCGGGTGGGCGGCAGCGCGCACATGGCGGCGTCGCTGGCGGCGCAGTTCGTGGCGGCCGGGCACGAGGTCCTGGCCATCACGGCGGCCTACGACGAGGCCCCGGCCGAGGAGGAGCGCGACGGCTACCGCGTCGTCCGCGTCCCGGCGGTGAAGATGCCGCAGATCGGCCTGTCGATCGACTTCGACATGAGCTTCGCGTCGCTGCGGCCGGGCAACTGGCGGCGGCTGTGGAAGCTGCTGGACGAGTTCAAGCCGGACGCGATCCACCTCCACGGCCAGTTCTTCGACCTGTCGTGGCTGGCCGGGATCTACGCGCGGCGGCGGCATATCCCGACGCTGCTCACCATCCACACCCTGCTGATCAGCGACAACAAGCTGTACGGCGGCGTGTTCCGGCTGCTCGACGCCGTGCTCGTGCGGCCGATCCTGAGCTACCTCAAGCCCCGCTACGTCATCCTCGACAAGCTCGGCGTCGACTACTGCGTCGATCGCTACGGCACCAGCGACGCGAATTCGGAGTACTTCCCGATCGCCGTCGACACCGGCCACTTCGCGAAGCCGGTCACGAAGGACGTCCGCGCGGAGCACGAGATCGGCGACGCGCCGCTGATCGTCTCGCTCGGGCACGTGATCCCGCTGCGGAACCGGCTGCCGCTGATCGAGGCGCTGCCGTCCATCCTGGACAAGCACCCCGGGCTCCGGGTCGTCGTCGTCGGCCGCGTCTACCACGACGCTTTCCTGAAGCGGGCCGCCGAGCTGGGTGTTTCGGACGCGCTGGTCGTCACCGGCGCGGTGCCGAAGGAAGACGTCCCGGCGTACTTCGCGGCGGCGGACATCGTCACGCACGACCTCAACGGCGGCTGCGGCACGGCGTCGCTGGAGGCGATGCTGTCCGGCACGGCGACGATCGCGTCGGTCACCGAGGACAACTACCCCGGCATCGAGCTGCGCAACGGCGAGAACGTGCTGCTGGTCCGCCCGGACGACTCGGAAGCCGTGGCCCGCACGGTGATCGAGCTGCTCGACGACCCGGAGTGGCGGGCGCTGATCGCGCAGCGGGAGAGCGAGCTGGTGCGGTCGAACTTCGGCCTCGACGTCGTCGCCGAAGAACATTTGAGGACGTTCGAGAAGCTGGTGTCGGAAGCCGATGTTCTTCGATGACGAGCGCAGCCACCGGCTGCGCCCGCAGATCCTGACCGAGCTCGTCTCGCAGTACATGAACGACGCCGAGCGGGCTCGGTTCTACGGGCTGCCTTCGACGTGCCGGGTGCGCGAACGCGTCAAGATCATCAGCCCCGAGAATCTCACGATGGGCGACCACTGCTGGATCGGCGAAGGCGCGGCGCTCGACGCGAGCGGCGGCCTGGAGATCGGCGAGCACACCAGCATCGGGCTGAACACGCTGATCTTCACGCACTCCAGCTGGCTCGCGAACATGACGCTGCAGAACCATTCGGGCAGCGACCTGATCGAGCGCAAGCCGGTGAAGATCGGCAAGGGCTGTTTCATCGGCGGCCTGGTGGTGATCATGGCAGGCGTGACGATCGGCGACTTCGCCACGGTGCAGCCGAACTCGGTGGTGGCGAAGGACGTCCCGCCGCGCACGCTGGTGGCCGGCAACCCGGCCCGGGTGTTCCAGCGCTACGACGAGGAGTACATCCAGTCCGAAGTGGACCGGGTCCGTACGGAGAACGCCCGCCGCCGCGCGATCGCCGAGGAACGCGGCGGCGGCGAAGCTTCCGGCTGGGGCGCCCCGTCGGGCGACTTTTCGGAGTAGCTGTCCGCCGGGTGTGACATTTCGGGCTGGAGAGCCCCATCGGGCGACTACTCAGAGCAGTGGCAATTCGGCAGTCTGACGTGAGAAGATGACGTCCAGTAACTGACGGTGGGGAGAAGGCGGATGAGTGTCATGGAATGGCCGCATCGCTTTCTGACCCTCGACGACTGGGCCGAACTCCCGGAAACGCGGGAGTTCCATGTCGAGGTGGTCGAAGGGGTTCTCGCTGTGTCGCCGCGCCCGTTGTCGTTGCATCAGCGTGCCATCAACAGACTGACTTACTGGCTCGAGGAGCAGCTTCCGGCCGGCTACAGCGCGTTGCAAGAAGTAGAGATCGTCATCGACGAGACGCCGCTGACCGTCCGAGTTCCTGACGTGATCGTTGTCGCCACGGATCTGGTCGAGGCGAATCCGCCACGCTATGACGCTCGCGCCGTTCGGATGGCGATCGAGGTGCTTTCGGAGGGGAGCCGACGGACCGACCGTGTCACAAAGTTCTCCGAGTACGCCGAGGCGGGTATCGAACATTACTGGATCGTCGACATCGATCCTCCGGCCAGCATGATCACCTATCGGCTGATCAATGAGGTCTACGAGGACTTCGGCGAGCGGTCGGGTCACGCGGAAGTCGAGTTCGACGGCACGCCGCTCAAGTTCGATCTGAACGCGCTGACGTCTCGCACTCAGCGGCCCTGACTTCGAAGTGGATGACGGCGGCGTCGACGTCATGGTCGACGCCGCCGTCGTGGAGCCGCCCGGCACGATCATCAGTCATGCGGCGGTGAAGATTCCCCCCAAGGTGTGTACGGGGGACAATCTAGCTCCATGTCACCGTCCGTGGGGTATCGGTAACACAACGTTTCAGCCGTGGCCGACGCCCGTGTCGCCCGCCGGGAGCTCGTTGCCCGCCGCGTCGTAGGCCGTCAGGTTCTCCGGGTCGGGCCCGTTCGGGTTGAACCAGAACACGACCACGTTCGGGTCCGCGCTCCAGCGGGCCTGGTGCGCCACCCCGATCGTGCCGTAGATCCGGCCCGTGATCTTCGCGGCCGGGCCGTAGTAGTAACCGAAGCTCGGCACGTCGTGGCCGTCGATGGTCAGGGCGCTGGTCACCGCGTGGAAGCCCGGCGCCTTGTCGGAGCCCGCCGTCTCGTTCGTGATGACCAGGTCCTTCAGGCCACCCGCCGCGTCACGCGCGCCGGCCATGATGCCGAACGTCGTCTCCGGGAGCCGCGGCTCCTGCATCTTGACGCCGTAGTAGACGACGTCGCCGAAGCCCGACGGGATGACGTCGCCCAGCACCTCGTGCTCGGACGCGGCCACGCGGGTCGGCGGCGGCGACGGCGACGCGGCCACGACCGGCGCGGCCGGCGCGGAGGCGGCGCTCGCGGTGGTCAGGACGCCGGACACCACCAGCGCACCGCACGCGACGGCGACCGTGCCGGCGATGGCGAGACGTTTCTTCAAAGGCTTTCTCCCTCAGTCGGCTCCCCGGCCGGGCCGGGGAGCAAGATCGTCCGCAGGACATGACGGGCGTAGGCTCGAAAAGGTTGAGAAGCAACCTTCCCGCAGCCCGGCCGTCGCTGGGGGAGAGGAACAAGGGGGACGCATGGCGCGCGGCGACGACGAGTTCGCGGAGTTCGTCCGCGCGTCGTCGGCCCGGCTCACGCACGCCGCGTACCTGCTCACCGGCGACCGCCACCAGGCCGAGGACGCCACCCAGACGGCCTTCACCCGCACGTACGCGGCCTGGTCGCGGGTCCGGCACAAGGACGCCTACGGCTACGCCCGGACCGTCCTGGTGAACCACGTCATCGACGGCTGGCGGCGCCCGATCCGCGAATACGCCACCGAGACGATGCCCGAGCGGCCGGCCCGCCTCGACGTCGACAAGGCCGTCACCCAGCGCGCGTGGCTCACCGCGGTGCTCAAGACGCTGACGGACCGCGAACGCGCCGTCGTCGTGCTGCGCCACTTCTTCGACCTGCCCGAAGCGGACGTGGCCCGTGAGCTCGGGGTTTCGCTGGGTACCGTGAAGAGCACGAACTCGCGGGCGCTGGCCAAGCTGCGGGTCGAGGCGGACACCGGGGACACGCTGATCGGAGGGAGCGGGCGATGAACGATCTCGACGACTTCCGCGCGGCCCTCCGGCAACCGCCCGACGAGCCGTTCGCCGAGCCGGACCTGGCCAGGATCATGGCCGACGGCACGCGTATCCGGCGTCGACGCCGCGTGGTGACCAGCGCCGCCGGGATCGCCGCCGCGGCCGTCGTCGTGCTGGTGGTGGCGTTCGCCGTCCAGCTGCGGCAGCCCGCGCCGGCACCGGTCGCGCAGCAACCGTCGCCCGTCTCGGTCACTCCGATGAAGACACCGAACACACCGTCGACCGGGCCGCCCGAGGCACGACCGATGGGGGAAGTCGTCGGGACCGGGATCCGGACCAGCGCCGGCGAAATCGTCTTGTTCGCGCGGGCCATCGACGAACCGCGGATGCTGCCGGACGTCCACTTCGGCGTGGTGGCCGGGCTCCGGTCCGGGGCCTCGCTGCGGCCACTGCTGGTCAGCAACGAGATCCGCGGCTCCGACCGGTCGTTCGGCTTCCACGCCACCGACGGCGGCGAACTCGTCCAGGACCAGCTCATCCCGGTCTTCGGCTACTTCACCGGTCCGGCGGCGAAGATCACCACGACGGTGCGCGGCAAGACCGTCGAAGCCACCCTGGCCAAGTGGAGCGTGGACCCGGACGTGGTCTTCTTCTGGTTCGACCCCGCCGCCGTGCCGGACTCCGGCGCGCTCACTCCGTTGGTCGCCTACGACGCCAACGGGAAGCGGCTCACCAAGTAGTCCAAGTAGTCCAAGTAGTCAGGCGGCGGCCTGGGTGAGGACCTGCTCGACGACGTGGTGCGACGGCAGGATCAGGTCGCGCTCGGTGGCCGCGTCGACCTTGCCCTCCAGCAGGTCGCAGAACCGGTCCAGCTGTGTGGCGAGGGGCTCCCGGGCCGTGACGAGCTCCGGAATTTCGATCACCGTCTGCTGCCGGTAGCCGAGGCCGTCCGGGGTGACGGAGTCGTGCGACACGTGCCGGTAGATCGTGACGTCGCGGCGCAGCAGGTCGATCTCGATCAGCCGGTCGAGCTCCGAAACCATCAGCGACCGGACCTTCCGCTGCCCCAGCCGCGAGGCCGAAACCGTGGCCAGGCCGGTCGGGAACGACAGCACCGTCTCGATGGTGTCCTCGGCGCCGTCGACCGACTGCGGGTGGAAGTAGCCCGCGCCGGACGTCACGCGCGCCGGCGTCGCGCCGCCGAAGAACTGGATCGCCAGGTCGACGTCGTGCACCAGCAGGTCCCACGCGACGCCGGTCTTGATCCGCGGCGCGTACGGGCCGTGCCGGCGCGCCATCAGGTGCACCGGCGCCTGGACCAGCGCCAGGGCGGTCATGACCGCGGGGTTGTACCGCTCCAGCAGCCCGCACATCAGCGGGATGTCGTTCTTCGCCGACAGCGCGACGATCTCCCGCGACAGCTCGAAGCTGTTGCACACCGGCTTTTCCACCAGCATCGGCTTGCCCTGGCCGAGGATCTCCTGCGCCAGGTCGTAGTGCGCCTCGGTGGCCGACGCCAGCACGACGGCGTCCACATCGGACAGTGAGCCGATCTCGGGCGTCCACTGCGTCTCGTACCGCTCGGCGACGGCCTTGCCCGCTTCCTCGCGCGGATCGATCACGCGGACGAGGTCGACGCGTTCGTTCCCGGCGAGCACGCGGGCGTGGAGGGAACCCATGTTCCCCGTCCCGACAACAGCGATCCGATGGGTCATGCGCCCAGTACCTCGCGAACGGTCTCGATGATGGTGTCCAGGTCGGACTCGGTCAGGTGCGGGTGCACGGGCAGCGAAAGCGCCTGCTGCGAGACCGCGCCGGCCACCGGGAAGTCCTCGACGCGAGCGCCCGGGATCAGGTCGTGCCCGGCGTAGCAGTCGTAGTCGAAGACGATCTTCGGGTAGTAGATGCCGTTGCCGATGCCGCGTTCGGTCAGCGCCGCGGCCAGCTCGTCGCGCGAGAGGAACGCGTGCGGCCCGACCAGCACGGTGTACTGGTGCCACACGTGCTCGCGGCCCGGCAGGACCTGCGGGATGTCCAGGCCCGGCGTGCCCGCGAGGCCTTCCGACAGCCGCTTCGCGTTCGCCTGGCGGGCGGCGGTCAGCTGGTCGAGCTTGGCCAGTTGCGGAATGCCCACCGCGGCGTGCGGGTCGGTCATCCGGTAGTTGTGGCCGGCGACCTCGTACTGGTAGCGGGCGCGCATGCCCTGGTTGCGCAGCACGCGCAGCTTGTCGGCCAGCGCGTCGTCGTCGGTCGTGATGACGCCGCCCTCGGCGGTGGTGATGTTCTTCGTCGCGTACAGCGAGAAGCAGCCGATGCCGAACGAGCCGGCCTGCCTGCCCTCGAACGACGCGCCGACGGCCTGCGCCGAGTCCTCGATGACCCGCAGGTCGTGTTCGGCGGCCAGCGGGGCGAGCTTGCCCATGTCCGCGGTCTGGCCGTAGAGGTGCACCGGCATGAGCACCTTCGTGCGGTCGGTCACGACCTTCGCGACGGCGTCGGGATCGATCGCGAAGTCGTCGCGCCGGATGTCGGCGAACCGGACGGTCGCGCCGGCCTCGAGGATCGCGTTCAGCGTCGCGACGAAGGTGAACGGCGAGGTGACGACCTCGTCGCCCGGCTTCAGGTCCAGGACCTGGAGCGCGGCGACCAGCGCCGTCGTCCCGTTGTTGACCGCGATCGCGTGCTTGGTCCCGGAGACTGCCGCGAAGGCGTCTTCGAAGCGTTTGACCATCGGTCCCTGTGCGATGGCGCCCGAGCGCAGCACCTCGACGACGAGGTCCTCCGCGTCGCGAACGTCGACCACGGTGATGGGGATCATGGGCAGTCTCTCTCGGCAGGCGATTTCGGCGCGTCCGGTACAGTGAGCCGCCGGTTCTGCGCCCGGCCGCCCTGCATGAACGCGGGCCACACGTTACCGGGCGCGGTAGCACGCCCAGTACCCAGCCGCCGACGAACGGATACCCGCCCGTGGCCAACCGCATCCACCCGACCGCCGTCATCGGCGAAGGCGTCGAACTCGGCGAGGACAACGTGATCGGACCGTTCACGGTGCTCGTCGGGCCGGCCAGGATCGGCGACGGCAACTGGATCGGCCCCCACGTGACGATCGGCACGCCCGGCGAGGACCGGCACCGGCCGCACCCCGCGGCCTGGGAAGACGCTCCGGCCGGTGACCCGGATCACGACGGCCACGGCGTCGTCATCGGCAGCCGCAACCGGATCCGCGAGTACGTGAGTGTCCACCAAGGGACCTGGCGGACGACGACGATCGGCAGCGACGGCTACTTCCTGCGCAACTCCCACATCGCGCACGACTGCCTGGTCGGCGACGGTGTGACGGTCGCCTCCAACGTCGTCACCGGTGGCCACTGCCACATCTGGGACGGCGCGAACCTCGGCATGGGGGCGATCCTGCACCAGAAGGTCGTGATCGGCCCCGGCGCGATGATCGGCATGGGATCGGCGGTGCGGCGCGAGATCGGCGCGTTCACCATCGCCGTCGGCAACCCGGCCCGGGTCACCGGTGTCAACGTGGTGGGCCTGTCCCGCCGCGGTGTCGACGAGGCGACCGTCGAGGCGCTCGGGCCGTGGCTGAAGGGCAAGGCGGGGCTCCCGGACGTCACGCTGCCCGGCGACCTCTCTACCTTGGTCAAGGCGTGGGACGCCCGCCCGCGCGAGGAACACTAGAAACAATCGGAGCTATGACTGTGTCTAACGCTCAGGCCGCGAGGCCGGTAGCCCCCAAGCTGCGCGAGGTCTTCATCGAGGCGCTGGACCTCGACGGCGACGTGGACGTCGAGAACCTGAAGTACCGCGACCTCGAGGCGTGGGACTCGGTCGGCCACATGGCGCTGGTCGCGGCCATCGAGGACGAGTTCGACGTCGAGTTCGACACCGACCAGGTCATCGACATGTCGAGCTTCAAGGTCGCCGTGGACATGGTCACCGAGCTGCAGGCGAAGAATGACTGATTTGTCGGGTCGCGTCGCGCTCGTCACCGGCGGGACGCGGGGGATCGGCCTGGCCACCGTGCGCGCGCTCGTCCAGGCGGGCGCGACGGTGGTGCTCACCGGCCGCGACGAGTCCCGGGCCAAGGAAGCCGCTTCCGCCGCGGGCGCCGCGGCCGGGCTCGCGCTGGACGTCACCGACGCGAAGGCGGTGTCTTCGCTGGTCAGGGGCGTCGCGAAGGAGCACGGCAAGCTCGACATCGTCGTGGCCAACGCCGGGATCATGGAGGACGCGCTCCTCGGGATGATCCGCGCGGAGGTCGTCGACACCACGCTGAACACGAACGTCGCCGGCACGTTGCACACGGTCCAGGCCGCCGCGCGGGCGATGATGCGCAAGAAGACCGGCTCGATTGTGGTGCTCGCGTCGATCGTCGGCGAGCACGGAAGCGCTGGTCAGACGGTGTATGCGGCGTCGAAGGCGGCGGTGGCGAACATCGCGCGTTCGGCGGCGAAGGAACTCGGCCGGTCCGGCATCCGGGTCAACGCGGTCGCGCCGGGCGTGATCGAAACCGATCTCACGGCGGGCCTGAGCGAGGACGCGAAGGCCGAAAACACGAGCCGGACGCCGCTCGGGCGTCTCGGCCGGCCCGAAGAAGTCGCGAACGCGATCCGGTTCCTGGTGAGTGATGAAGCGTCCTTCATCACCGGTCAGGTGCTGGGCATCGACGGAGGCTTGGTGCTGTGACGTTGCTGGGTGCGGGAGCTCGGCTGGTGGACGTGGCCGGGGGCCGCACGCTGGCCGGCGCGGAACTGTCGGCCGAGGTCGGCCGCTCGATGGAGACACTCGCGGCGCTGCCCGCCGGCGTCGTGTTCGCGCGGATGTCGGTCGACCTGCGGAGTGTGCTGACCTACCTCGGCGCGTTCGAGTCCGGGCGGGCGATCGCGCTGATCGACCCCGCGCTGGACGCCGACGTGCTGGCCGGGCTCGTCGAGCGCTTCCGCCCGGCGGCCGTGCTGTCGGCGTCGGGTGACGCGCCCGCCGGGTACACCACCCGCGGCGACGACTGGATCCGTGACTCGGCCGACGGCGTCCAGCCGCACCCCGACCTGGCCGTCCTGCTCCCGACCAGCGGGTCCACCGGCAACCCGAAGCTCGTCCGGCTCTCGCGACAGGCGATCCTGGCCAACGCCGACGCCATCGCGCAGGTGCTGCGCATCGACGCCGACGAGGTCGCGCCGACCTGCCTCCCGCTGCACTACAGCTACGGCCTGTCGGTGCTGAACTCGCACCTGGTGCGCGACGCGACGATCGTGATCGAGCCGTCCGGCGTGCTCGGCCGCGGCTTCTGGGACGCGGTGAACACCTACGGCGTCACCTCCCTTTCGGGTGTCCCGTACCACTACGAAATGCTGCGGCGGCTCAAGTTCGACCCCGCGAAGTACCCGACGCTGCGCACGCTGACGCAGGCCGGGGGGAAGCTGCGCGACGAGCTGATCGCCGAGTTCAACGACAAGATGCGCGCGGTCGGCGGCCGGATGTACGTCATGTACGGCCAGACCGAGGCCGCCCCGCGGATGACGACGGTGCCCGCCGAGCGGCTGGCCGAAAAGCTCGGTTCCGCCGGGCCGGCGCTGCCGGGCGGCGCGTTCGCCGTCCGCCGGGACGACGGGTCGGAGACCACGCACCCGAAAATTGTCGGTGAGGTCGTCTACCGTGGGCCCAACGTGATGATGGGCTATGCCGACGACGAGTCCGGCCTGGCCAAGGGCGACGAGTACGGGGGTGTGCTGGCCACCGGTGACCTCGGGTACCTCGACCGGGACGGGTACCTGTTCATCACCGGGCGGCTGAAGCGCATCGGCAAGGTGTTCGGCAACCGCGTCAGCCTCGACGACCTCGAGCAGGCCGTCCGCGTGGCGGCGGTGGGGATCGACGTGGTGGCGGCGGTGCCCGCCGGCGACAAGGTGGTGCTGTTCGCCGAGGGTGCTGACTCCGGCATCTGCAAGGACGCGTCGCGGGCGCTGTCCGAGCGGCTGCACCTGCACTCCAGCGGCTTCGACGTCCGCCCGATCGACACCGTGCCGCTGCTGGCCAGCGGCAAGATCGACTACCGGTCCTTGGAGGCGCGGGTATGAGTGTGTTCACTCGGTCGCAGGCCGACCGGGAAGCCCTGTTGCTGCCCGAGCTGGCCGCACTGACTTCCCACCATCGAGCGAACTCCGAGGGCTACGGCCGGATCCTGTCGTCGCTGGGAATCGCGCCGGACGCCACGTTCGGCACGATCGCCGACCTCCCGTGGCTGCCGGTGCGGATGTTCAAGACGCACGACCTGAAGTCCGTCCCGGACAGCGAGGTGTTCAAGACCCTCACCTCGTCCGGCACCACCGGCGCCGGCGCGTCGCGGATCTACCTCGACAAGGAGGCGGCGGGCGCGCAGACCAAGCAGCTGGGCGCGACGCTGCAGGAGGTCCTCGGCGGCGAGCGGCTGCCCATGCTGATGGTCGACACCATCGGCATCATCAAGAACCGCCGGTCGTTCTCCGCGCGCGGCGCGGGCGTGCTGGGCATGGCGAACTTCGGCCGCAAGCACACGTACGTGCTCGACGAGAACGACAAACCGGACGTCGAAGCGGTCAAGAAGTTCCTGGCCGAGTACGGCGACAAGCCGTTCCTGATCTTCGGCTTCACCTTCATGGTCTGGCTGTACCTCTACGAGGTCGCGCGCGACCACGGGCTCGACCTGTCGAACGGCATCCTCGTCCACAGCGGTGGGTGGAAGAAGCTGATCGACCGCGCGGTGGACAACACCGAGTTCCGGAAGCGGTTCGCCGCCGACACCGGCCTCACCCGGATCCACAACTACTACGGGATGATCGAGCAGATCGGCACCGTGTTCCTCGAGGGCCCGTCCGGGAATTCGCTGTACTGCCCGGACTTCGCCGACGTCGTGATCCGGAACCCGGAGACCTGGGCGGAGCAGCCGGTCGGCGAGCCGGGCGTGATCGAGGTCGTCTCGACGCTGCCGCGGTCGTACCCCGGGCACGTGCTCCTCACCGAAGACCTCGGCGTGTACAACGGGATCGACGACGGCGACTGGCCGGGCAAGCACTTCTCCGTGCTGGGCAGGCTGCCGAAGGCCGAGGCGCGCGGCTGCTCCGACACCTTCTCGGGAGCGGCGGCATGACCACCTTGACCCAGCGCTTTCCCGCTGCCGGCCCGCTCGAGGTCGGCGAGCTGGTCGACCAGCTGCGCGCCGAACCCCCGGGCGGCCGGCTGCGCGTCGGCGACCCGCGGATCGTCGAGTTCGTCACGAAGTTCGCCCGCAAGCTGCTGGCCCCGGCCACCGCACGCCGGTTCCCGGAGCTGGCGTCGCTCGGCTTCTTCCTGCGCAAGGGCGAGATCGCCAAGGCGCTGTCTACTTTGGACACCACCGGTGGCGCGCTGCGGTTCCCGCGCGGGCTGGTGTTCCACGTGCCGCCGGCGAACGTCGACACGATCTTCGTCTACTCGTGGGCGCTGTCCGCGCTGGCCGGCAACCACAACGTCGTGCGGGTGTCGTCGCGTTCGGCCGGGGCCGCGGAGGCGGTGCTGGAGGCGCTGAACGCGGCCCTGTCCGAGGTCGACCCCGACACGGCGGCGGCGATCACCGCCACGCAGCGCATGGTCACCTACGACCGCAGCGACGAGGTGAGCGGCGCCCTGTCGCTGGCCGCCGACCTGCGCGTCATCTGGGGCGGCGACGGCTCGGTGGCGGCGTTGCGCCGGTACCCGCTGGCCCCGCACGCGCGTGACCTGACGTTCCCGGACCGCTCGTCGTTCGCCGTCGCCTCGGTGGCGGGCTGGCAGCGCGCGTCCGAAGCGGAGCGCCGCGCGGCCGCCGAGGGCTTCTACAACGACTCGTACTGGTTCGACCAGGCCGCCTGCTCGTCACCGCGCGCGGTGTTCTGGGTCGGCGACGAGTCCGGCGCGCGGGCGGCGGGGCAGGAGTTCCGGACGCTGCTGTCGGCGGTGCTGACGGCGAAACAGCACGTCACGGAGCCGGCGATGGCGGTCCAGAAGCGCGTTTCGGCGTACGGCGCGGCGGCCGACGGGCTGGTCAAGGAGATCGACTTCCAGGGCAACGGCCTGGCCACCCTGGAGCTGGCCGACCCGGCGGTGCTGCCACGCGAGTGGCTCGGCGCCGGCACGTTCGCGAACGCGCGGGTCGCGTCGCTGTCCGCGCTGGTCCCGATCGTTCTCCGGAAGGACCAGACGGTCAGCCAGTTCGGGTTCACCGCCGAGGAGCTGACGGCGTTCGCGCACGAGCTGGCGGGCCGCGGCGTCGACCGGATCGTGCCGTTCGGTTCGGCCCTGACGTTCTCCGCGGTGTGGGACGGTTACGATCTGCTCTCCGAGTTCAGCCGCCTGGTGACGGTCCAGGCCTGAGGAGATGCGTCGATGACGACAGTTGAGTCGCCGGAGGGCTTGCCGGCTGCCCGAAAGCAGCCGAAGTCCACCAAGGCGAAGGTGCTCGACGTCGTCCGGTGGGTCGCGATCCTGCTGGTCATCGGCTTCGCGGCGAAGCAGCTCGCCTCGAACTGGGGCGAGTTCTGGCACACCCTGCGTGACGTGGCGTGGCAGTCGTCGCTGCTGAGCCTGCTCGCCCTTGTCGCGGCGATCATGGTCTCCACCTGGGGCTGGCAGGCGATTGTCGACGACCTGGGCAAGCCGATCGGCTACGCCCGCGGCGCGCAGATCTGCCTGGTCGGCTCGCTCGGCAAGTACGTGCCGGGCTCGGTCTGGGCGTACCTGCTGCAGATGGAGCTGGGCCGCAAGGCGGGCCTGGCCCGGGCCCGGATTTTCACGGGTTCGCTGATCCAGCTCGGCGTTGGCGTGGTGTCCGCGCTGGTGGTGTCCCTGCTGGCGGCGCCGGCGGTGTTCAGCAACAGCCCGCGCGCGCTGTGGCTGTTCGTGCTGATCCCGGTCGGCCTGGCGATGCTGCACCCGAAGATCCTGACGTGGGGCACGTCGCTGGTGCTGCGCGTGCTGCGCCGTCCGCCGCTGGAGCACCCCCTGGGCTGGCGAGTGGTCGGCAAGGTCTTCGGAGCTTCGACGGCGGCATGGTGCCTGCAGGGCGTCCACCTGTGGCTGTTGGCGAATTCGGTCGGCGCTCCCGGCTTCAGCGGCTTCGTGCTCTGTGTGGGCGCGATGGCGGTGGCGATGACGGTGGGCACGTTCGCGTTCATCCTCCCGAGCGGGGTCGGTGTCCGCGAGGTGGCTCAGGTGGCGGTCCTGACGGCCAGCGGCCTGACGGTGGGCCAGGCGACGGCGTTCGCGGTGGCCTCCCGGGTGATGTTCACCCTGGCCGACCTCCTGACGGCGAGCTTGGCGGCGGTCGCGGCCCGCTCGACTCGCCCGGTGGGTCGCTGAAAGAAGAGGTTGTCCACATGTGCGTAGAGCCTGTGGACAACCTCGGGGTGTGCGTGATCACCGGGGCGGAAAAGAGGGAAAAACCAACCCGGAACTCACGGTAACAAGCGATAAATAACCGCATCCGGGTTGTGATAAGCCTCCCGCAGGAACGGCTGCCCGGCCAACCCGATCAGTCCCGGTTGATAGGGCTTTCCCGGTTCCGTCGAAGGCTTCCCCAGGATCACCCAATGGATGTTCAACCGCTGAACCGCCGCGCGCACCGAAGGGTCCGTTTCGTAGTCCCGAAACCGGCCCGCCAGCACCAGCGCGTCCGTGGGCGGAAATGTCTCGTCGAAATGTCCGGCCACCGTCCGGACGCCCGACAAAGCGTACGTCCAGGCCGTCCCGTCGAAGCGGTCGTTCATCGCCCAATCGCCCGGTTTCGCCAGTTCGCCCAGTTCCTCCATCGCCGAGACCTCGCCGGGCGTCACGCGCAGGTTCGAGGGGTCCGACGCCTGGTAGCCCGTGAACACCCGGGCGCCGTTGGAGCGGAAGTACAGCCCGTTGCTCAGCGCCACGAACCCGGCCAGCACCACCACCGCCACGGCCACGGCGGGGACCCGGGACGGCAGCCGGTCGCGCAGCCAAGCCTGCGTCTCCGCCAGCCCGTGGGCCGCCAGGACGCACAGCGGGATCGCCGCCATCGAGAAGAACCGGTACGGGTCGTCCCACCACGGCCGGGACAGCGCCATGACGATCGGCTCGTTCGACGACGCCACCGCGATGTACGCCAGGCCGGTCACCGCCGCCGTGAGGCCGATCCAGCGCAACGCGTCCGCTCGCGCGAAGAACACGATCCCCAGGAACAACGCCACCGAGAGCCACACCTGCGGATGCGGCTCGGCGTGCTGGAACCCCAGCAGCGCTCCCAGCGCCGTCGACGCACGGTACTCGATCGGCCACCCGTAGTACGGCACGGCGCCCGTCGCCAGTCCGAGCGCGCCGGACAGCTGCAGCCACGCCACCAGCAGTGACGCCACCGCGACCGGCAGCAGAGCCAGCAGGTCCGGGCCGATCCGGCGCCACCCCGCGAGCCAGCGCTGCACCAGCAGCGGCCCGGCGAACAGGATCCCGCCGAACAACGTCGACGAGTGGACGCACAGCAACCCGACCGCCGTCAGCAGCAGGACGAACCCCGTGTCCGGCGCGACCCGCTCCAGGTACCGGCGCAGCGCCACCGCCGTCAGCGGCGTCAGCGTCACCCCGAGCGCGAACGGCAGCAGCGGCCCGCGGTCCATCGACTCGTACACGCCCATCACCGGCGCCACCGCCGTCAGCGCCACCGCGCCCGCCAGCACCGCGCGGCCCCGGAACTCCCGCACCAGCGTCACCAGCGACAACGCCAGCAAAGCCGGCAGCAGGAGGGTGTTCGCGTCCAGCGTCTCCGGGATCGACGCCCCGCTGAGCCGGTAGGTCACCGCCGCCAGCAGGTGGTACGCGTTCGGGTAGAACACCGGCGCCGCGTCGCCGTACCAGTTCACGTGGCTCGTGCCGAACAGGCCGCCGTCGCCGGTCTCGGCGATGTAGCGGACCGCGTTGCCGTGGTACACCGCGTCGAAACCCTGCGGCAGCGCGCCGATCCGGCCCAGGCCGAGCAGCGTCGCGGCGAAGCCGGCCGCCGCCGCGAACAGCAGGCACGCCACCACCGCCAGATGGCCGTGGCGCGCCCACAGCCCCGCCTCCGGTTCGGGGGTCCGGTGGCGCACCGTCCATTTCCGGACACCCAAAGCGCACACCGCGAACAAGACGGTCGAAATGGCGTACGTCAGCGCATTGAACGGCAAACCCAGCGCCGCGGTCCACGGACCCGTCAGCCCGCCGATCGCGTAACTCAGCAACGGCGTCAGCCCGGCGAGCGCCCAGCCGCGCAAACCCGCGGCCAGACCGGTCAACAGGCCTGGCACGGCGATGACGACAATGGCGATGCAGACGGTGAGCACGGTGGAGACTAAGCCGATAACCCGATCGGTGGGATGCCCCGGGGTCGCGAACCGCCTCGACAATTCCGCAACGTTACTCTGACCGTCGAGATCGCCACCCGATCGGGTTATATTTACCCCCTGCGTTTGCCTGCTTGACTGACGCCGGCGAAGCGATCTTCAGGGTCTTTGGGCCGCCTGGCCGGAGCGAAAAGGAAACACCTCGCCGCCGATGATCGATAGCCTGGCGACGTCGCCCGCCGGGCTCGGCGGACGCGGTGACCAAGTGAGGGGGCCGGGTGGTCTACACGGTCGTGGTGGCGTGGCTGCTCCTCGCCGCGATCGTGGTGCTCACCTGGGGCCGTCTCGACACCGACCGCGGCTGGCGTGGCTGCGTCCTCGCTCTCACCCTCGGCCTGTCCCTGCTCCACCAGCTGCTCTTCGCCACCGTCACCGAGGACGCGTTCGTCTCGTTCCGCTACGCGCAGAACATCGCCGACGGCAACGGCCCGGTCTTCAACCCCGGTGAACGCGTCGAGGGCTACACGAACTTCCTCTGGCTGGTGCTGATCGCCCTGCCGCGCGCCGCCTTCGGCGCGGACGTGCGCACCGCCGCCGTGGTGTTCGGCGTCGTCTCCGCGCTCGGCTGCGTGCTCCTGTCCTGCTTCCTGGTCAACCGGATCACCGCGGCGGCCGCACCGAACGGGGCCGAGCCGCGCCCCGCGCTCGGCGTCGCCGCCGCCGTGCTCACCGCGAGCGCCGGCGGCCTCGCCGTCTACGGGCCGTCCGGCTCCGAGGTCCCGCTGTTCGTGCTCCTCGTCCTCGCCGTCGGCTATTCCCTCGCGGCCCGCCGCCCGGTGGTCGCCGGCGTGCTCGTCGCCTTCGCCGTCATGACCAGCCCGGCGGGACTCGTGGTGGCCGTGCTGGGTGGTCTCTGGCTGGTCGGCGCCGCGGTGAAGAAGCGGCACAGCTGGTGGGCGCCCGCGGGCTTCGTGCTGGGCGCGCTGGTGTTCCTGGTGCCCCGGCTGGCCTGGCGGATCACGTTCTACCAGCACGTTCTCCCCGCGCCGCTGGCCGCGAAGGTCGGCCCGCTCGGCTCGCAGGTCGACGTCGGCTGGCCGTACCTTTCCGGGTTCGCCCTGGCGCACCAGGGCTTCCTGCTGCTCGGCCTGGTCGCCGCGGTCGCGCTGCTGCTGCGGCGCGCCGCACCAGGGTTCCGGGTGGCGGAGCCCCCGGCTCGGGGCGGAGCCCCGGTTGCCACAGCCGCCGAGGCCCGCTCCCTGATCTGGCTGCTGTTCGCGACGGTCATCGGGCTCGCCGCCGCCGCGGTGCTGGTCGGCGGCGACCCGGGACCGTCGTGGCGGCTGCTGGCCGCGGTGCCGCCGCTGCTCGCCGTCGGGTCTGTCGCGGCGTACGGCGTGCTCACCGTGGACGTCGCGAGGAAGCCGTCGCCCCGGCCGAGGGCGTGGCCAGCCGGGACGCGGCTGGTCCCGGTGACCGCCTGCGGGCTGGCCGGGATCGCGGTGCTCGTTTCGGTGTTCAGCCCCGAGATGCTCGACCGCGTGCGCGACTGGCGCGCGCACGGCGCCGAGCTCACCGAGATCGGCGGTTGGCTCGACGAGTACCTGCCACCCGGTTCGGTGGTCAGTGTCGCCGCGCCCGGCGCGCTCGCCGCCCGCGGCGGGCAGCTGCTCATCCTCGACGTCCTCGGCCGCACCGATGACCACATCGCCCGCGAAGGGCGCCACGAAGGCGGGGTCTCGACCGACTTCGACTACGTCGTCAACGGCCGCCGCCCGACCGTCGCCGTGCCCGACGGCGGCTACGCCGACCGCCAGCACTGCGCCATCGACCCGGTCTACGCGGGTCAGTACGAGGTCGCCACGTTCCGTCGCGTGGGCACGCCGTACTGGGTCGCCGTCTACCCGCGCGCGGAGCAGGCGAAGTCCGTGGTCGCCGACCTCGACAAGGGCCAGGACTTCCGCTACGTACCCTGTCCTTCGTGAAGCTCGAGGCCCCGAAACGGCAGCGGAACGCCGAGGCGCTGCTCGGGATCGGGGTGTTCGGGACGTCGCTCGCCCTGTTCGTGGTGCGGTTCCTGGTGCCGCGCCCGATCGCGATGTCCAACAACGGCGACGGCGCCCGCGTGCTGTGCGGCGCGGGGATCACGTGGCACGGCGGACCCGAGCCGTTCGTCCACCTCGCCTACACCGCCGCGCCCGGCGCGGCGCCGTGCCGGCCGACGTACCTGCTCACGCAGAGCTGGCTCGCGGACCTGGCCGTCCGGATCAGCGGGCTGATCGGCTTCCCCGCGACGCTGAGCCTGGTCGTGCTGGGCCTGCTGAGCAGTGTCGTCGCCGCGGCGGCGATCGCCGCGATCGTGCTCGGGCTGCCGTGCCGTCGCCGGGCCCGGCTGGTCGTGGCGGCCGGGCTCCTGCTGGTCGTCGCCGACTCGGCGTTCTTCGGGTATTTCGCCGCGGTGCTCGGCGAAGGCGCGGCCTTCCTCGGTCTGCTGCTGGTGGCCGGTGGCCTGCTGCTGACCGCCCGCGAGGACCGGTGGAGCCACGTGGGCATGGCGGTGACGTTCGCGGGCGGGGTCCTGGCGGTCAACGCCAAGGTCCAGACGCTCATCATCCTGCCGATCCTCGCGCTCGCGGTGCTCCTGGTCCGGCCGGGCACGCTCCGCGGCGCACGGCGGTGGGTGGCCCCGGTGCTGGTCATCGGCGCGCTCGGCGCCGTCACGCTCTACGCGCAGCAGAGCGTCGAACCGGCGGTCGCCCCCGACGGCACGCTCGCCGCCCGGCCGGGCGACGACTCGCGCGAGATCAACATGTTCAACTCGATCTTCCTGAACATCGTCGACGGACGGCACGACACCCAGGCCGACCTCGCCGACCTCGGGCTGCCGCCGTCGTTCGCGCAGTACGCGGGCAACGGCTGGTGGCACCCGCACCCGGCCACCATGGATCCGCTGTACCCGCGGTTCCGCGATCGGGTGAGCCGCCGGAACGTCGTCACGTACTTCGCGACCCACCCCGGCCGGACCCTCGAGGTGCTGAACCGGGCCGCGACCGACCAGCTCGCCGCGCGTCCCGGCTACCTCGGCAGCTTCGACCAGGACGCCGGGTTCCCGCCGCACGCGCAGGAGCACCGGGTGCCGGTGGTGTCGTGGCTGACCGGCCTGATCAGCCCGCTCGGCCTGTTCGCGCTGGTCCCGATCTGGCTGTTCGTGCTGGTCAGGGCCTGGACGCAGCGTCGTGGCGCCCTGGGCGTGGTGCTGGCGTTCCTGCTTGCCGTCTCGCTGACGCAGTTCGGCACGGCGGCTCTCGGCGACGGCATCGAGGGCATCAAGCACCAGTCCGTCGCGCTGTTCACGATCCTGCTGGCCCTCGTTTTGTGTTCTTCCCCGCTGAACCGGCGGCCCGAACCTACGGTCCCGTAACCTGGCGTGATGGCTGACCTGGTGTACCCGCCCGTGATCGCGGCGGCCCGGACGATGTTCCGGGTACTCGACAACCGCATCCGGATCGAAGGCGTGGAGCACATCCCGCGCCGTGGCGGCGCGGTCATCGCGTGCAACCACGTGAGCTACCTGGACTTCATCTTCTGCGGCCTCGGCGCGCGCCCGGCCAAACGGCTGACGCGGTTCATGGCGAAGAAGGAGATCTTCGACAACCGCATCGCCGGGCCGCTGATGCGGGGGATGCACCACATCTCCGTCGACCGCTCCGCCGGGCTGGCTTCCTACCGCGAAGCGCTGGAAAAGCTGCAGGCCGGTGAGGTCGTCGGGGTCTTCCCCGAGGCGACGATCAGCCGGTCGTTCACCGTGAAGGAGATCAAGTCCGGCGCGATCCGGATGGCCGCGGCGGCCGACGTCCCGCTCGTCCCGATGGCGCTGTGGGGCACTCAACGGCTGTGGACGAAGGGCAGGCCGAAGGACCTGACCCGGCGGCACGTGCCGGTCTCGATCCTCATCGGCGAGCCGATGCACCCGGCGAAGGGCGACGACTGGAACGTCGTGACGAAGGAGCTGCGCGCCAGGATGAGCGGGCTGCTCGACCGGGCCCAGGCCGAGTACCCGGACCAGCCCGCGTTCGACGAGGACCGCTGGTGGCTGCCCGCCCACCTGGGCGGCACGGCGCCGACCCCGGAGGAAGCGGCCGAGCTCGACCGCCGCTGACTCAGAACCAGCGTTCGAGGATCTGCGCGACGCCGTCGTCGCCGGCCGGGCCGGTGACCTCGTCGGCCACCGCGAGCACCGCCGGGTGCCCGTTCTCCATCGCGACGCCGTGGCCGGCCCAGCGGAGCATCTCGACGTCGTTGGGCATGTCGCCGAAGGCGATCACCTGCGCCGGCTCGATCTCCAGCCGTCCGACGACGTCGGCGAGGCCCGTCGCCTTCGTGATCCCGTGCGCGGACACCTCCACCAGGCCGCCCGAAGACGAGTAGGTGACGTCGACATCGCGGTCGAACAGCGCGTTCACCGCGTCGGCCATCTCCTCGGACGACATGCCGCGGTGGCTGACCAGCAGCTTGATCGCCGGGTGCCCGAGCACCTCGGCGCGCGGCCCGGTGCGGCCTTCGCCGTCGCCCCACGGGTTGTGGTAGTCCGGTTCGATCACGAAGTTGCGCATGTCGTGGTCGACCGGGCCGGTGCTGACGCGCTCGGTGGCCAGCCGGCAGCCCGGCAACGCCTTGTCGAGCGCGCTCGCGATGTCGTGGAGCAGCGTCGGCTCGAGCAGGCCGTGCACCTCGACGATCTCTTCGCGGGCGCAGTCGTACAGGACGGCGCCGTTCGCGCACACCGCGTACCCGGTCAGCTCCAGCGGTCGCGCGATCGGGGCGATCCAGCGCGGCGGACGCCCGCTGGCCAGGACGAACGGCACGCCCGCCTCGAGCACCCGGCGAACGGTCGCGACGGTGCGGGCGGTGAGGGATTCGGAGGGGCCGAGCAGGGTGCCGTCGACGTCCGACGCGATCAACTGAGGTCTCTCCACTCCGCCATTGTCCCTGACACGTTCGGGTGACCCGCAGCCCGTCCGCGCGACTGTCAGTGCTTGGCGATAACGTCCGGCGGTGTGCGAGTAGGCATCGTGATTCTTCCGGAAGATCGTTGGTGGGCCGCCGAGCCGAAGTGGCGCGCGGCCGAGGAGTACGGCTTCGACCACGCCTGGACGTACGACCACCTGGGGTGGCGCAACTTGGTCGACGGCCCGTGGTTCTCCGCGGTCCCGACCCTCACCGCGGCGGCGATGGTGACGTCCCGGATCCGGCTCGGCACGTTCGTGGCGTCGCCCGTCGCCCGGCACCCGGTGCCGTTCATGCGCGAGCTGATCACCCTCGACGACGTCTCCGACGGCCGGTTCGTCCTCGGCGTCGGCGCGGGCGTCGACCACCGCCACTACGACGGCGCGGTGCTCGACGCGCCGGAGCTGACGGCGAAGCAGCGCGCCGACCGGTTCACCGAGTTCGTCGAGGCGCTCGACGGGCTGCTCATGACCGACAAGTTCGACTTCGACGGCGAGTACTACCGGGCCCGCGAGGCCCGCAACCTGCCGGGGCCGGTCCAGCGCCCCCGGCTGCCGTTCGTGGTCGCGGCGAACGGGCCGCGCACGATGACGCTGGCGGCGCGCTTCGGCGCGGGCTGGGTGACGACCGGCAAGGGTGGCGCGACGGCCGACGAGTGGTGGCGCGGCATCGAGCAGCTCATCGAGGTCTTCGACCAGCGGCTGGACGCGGTGGGCCGCGACCGGGCGAGCATCCACCGGTACCTGAGCCTGGACGCGTCCCCGGTGTTCTCGCTGAGCAGCGTGGAGGCGTTCCGGGACGCGGCGGGCCGCGCCGGGGAGCTGGGCTTCACCGACGTCATCGCGCACTGGCCGCGGTCTTCGTCGCCGTACGAGGGGCGCGAGGCCGTGCTGGAGCAGGTGGCGAGTGACGTCCTCCCGGAACTCCACGCCGGCTGAGCACTACTCCGAACGAGTGACATCCGGGCGACCGGGAAACCGTTTGCTGTCCCTCAGGCGTCGTCTCTGAAGACGACCGAGATCACCCCGGGGGGTGGTTGGGGGAATGGGAGGGCCCTCGTGGCCGCGGGCGTGGGGGCGCCGCGGCCACGAGGGAGTTATTTCACGATCCGGTAGATGACGGCGCCGGGGTTCCGGTAGACGACGGTCAGGAAGTCGTGGCCGTCCAGGTGCCGCAGGCCCGGCGCGATCGGGGTGTCACGGCGGATGGTGCCGCTGCCGACCAGCACGTAGTGCACGTTCAGCCGCTGCGTCGCCGCCCGCACTCGCGGGTCGCTGTCGTAGTCGAGGAAGTGCCGGGCCAGGTAGTCGGCGTCCGGCGGCGGCACGCCCGGGTCGTAGTGGCCGGCCACCGGGTGCACCCCGCTCAGCGCGTACATCCACGCCGTGCCGTCGAGGCGGTCGTTGAGCACCTTCTGGTCGGCCGGGATCCCCAGGGTGCCCAGCCGCTCCATCGCGGCGATCTCGTCCGCGCTGACGGGCGGGACCACCTCGCCGGGCAGGCCGTTGTAGTACAGCAGCGACACCGTCTTGGCGTTGGCCGCGCGGTAGAACCCGCCGGTCAGCACGCCCATCGCCACGACCAGCAGCACCGCCGACGCCGGCCCGACCCGGCCGGTCAGCCACGGCCGCGCCCGCACCCACGCGCGTCCGCTCGCGACCTTCGTCACCCACCGCTGGGCTTCGCTCATCCCGTGCGCGGCGAGCAGGCACATCGGGATCGCCGCCAGCGCCATCAGCCGGAACCGGTCGTTCCACCACGGCCGTGACAGCGCGATCACCCACTCCTCGCCGCCGAAGCACGCGACGACCACGAACAGCGCGGACAGCGCCAGCGCCGAGAGCACCACCCAGCGCATCCGCCGCAGGGCCACCAGCGTGAGCACGCCGATCGCGAGGAACACCGTCAGCCAGATCTGCGGCACCGGCAGCACCTGCTTGAACGTCGCCAGCATGGCCAGCGCCTTCCACACCGGCATGTGCGAGCCCCAGGCGTGGTACGGGTACGAACCGGACGTGAAGCCGATCGCGCCGAGGATGTGCGGCGCGGCCAGCAGCCCGGCCGCCACCATCACCGGCACCATCCGCAGCACGTCGCCGCCGACGACCCGCCAGCCGGCTTTCCCGGGGGCGACGCCGTCGACGCGACGTCCGCGCAGCGCCCGGTACCAGCGCTGCACCATCAGCGGGAACGCGAACAGGATCGCCCCGAACAGCGCGCTCGAGTGCGCGGCGAGCAGGCCGGTCGCGCTGAGTGCCAGCACCGCGCCGGTGTCGACGCCCGGCCGCGCCACGAACCGCTGCAGCGCGACCACCGCCAGCGGCGTCAGCACGATGCCGAGCGCGAACGGCAGCAGGCCGCTCGACACCGACTCGTACGCCCCGGTCGTCGCGCCGCCCGCGACCAGCGCGGCGCTGCCGGCGAACACCGCGCGCCCGCCGAGCTGGCGCGCCAGCGCGGCCATGGCCAGCGCGAACAGGCCCGCGATCGGCATCGTGACCGCGTTCAGCGTGACCGGGATCGACGTCCCGGACAGCTGGTAGACCAGGGCGCCGACCAGGTGGTACGCGTTCGGGTAGAAGGAGCCGTCCGGGTACCAGTTGATGGTGCCCATGCCGGTCAGCGAGCCGTCGCCGGTCTCGGCGATGTAGCGGATGCCGTTCGCGTGGAAGACGGTGTCCCAGCGCTGGAACACCGCGGTCGTCCCGCCGCGGCCGGAGACCACGACGGCGATCGACACGGCCGTGGCCACCGCCACGCCGGCGCCGACGGCCAGGTGGGCCCGCCGCGTCCACGGCAGCGGCGGCTCCTCGGCGCCCGGTGCCATCCACCCGCGCGCCACGGCGAGCCGGCGCAGGCCGTACAGCGCCGCGGCGAGCAGCAGGGTGCACGCGGCGACGCTCGGCGAGCCGTACGGCACGTGCGCGATGGCCAGCCACGGCCCGGCCAGGCCGGTGACGGCGTAGCTGAGCAGCGGCGCGAGCCCGGCCAGGGCCCAGCCGCGGACCCCGGCGGCCCACCCGACGACGCCGCCAGGCACCGCCAACACGGCCAGATAAGTGGCCACCGCGGCGAAGTAGCTCCAGAAGTCCTCGGGTGCAGGCACTGCTTTCCAGGTGTGTCGTAGGCCGAAATGTGATAGTCGGGTGCGAGCCGGGTCAGCGACCCCCGTACCCTCGACGCCCGTGAGCGCGCACACGAACCCCGCACAGATTACTGAAGACGATTTCGCAGGTTACGACCTCGTCGTCGTCGGGTCCGGTTTCTTCGGCCTGACCGTCGCCGAACGGGCCGCGGCCGAGCTGGGCAAGAAGGTCCTCGTCCTCGAGCGGCGCAGCCACCTCGGCGGCAACGCGTACTCGGAGCCGGACCCGGAGACCGGGATCGAGGTGCACAAGTACGGCGCGCACCTGTTCCACACCTCGAACAAGCGCGTGTGGGAGTACGTGAACCGGTTCACCGAGTTCACGAACTACCAGCACCGGGTGTTCGCCAAGGTCAAGGACCAGGTCTACTCGTTCCCGATGAACCTGGCCCTGATCAACCAGTTCTTCGGCAAGTCGCACACCCCGGACGAGGCCCGCGAGCTCATCGCCAAGCAGTCGTCCGAGTTCGAGACCGACGCCGCGCAGAACCTCGAGGAGAAGGCGATCTCGCTGGTCGGCCGGCCCCTCTACGAGGCGTTCATCCGCGGTTACACCGCGAAGCAGTGGGAGAACGACCCCAAGAACCTGGGCGCCAACATCATCACGCGCCTGCCGGTCCGCTACACGTTCGACAACCGGTACTTCAACGACACCTACGAGGGCCTGCCCGTCGACGGGTACACCGCGTGGCTCGAGAAGATGGCCGAGCACGAGAACATCGAGATCCGGCTGAACGTCGACTACTTCGACGTGCGCGAGCACATCCCGGCAGGCACCCCGACCGTCTACACCGGGCCGCTGGACCGCTACTTCGGCTACTCGGCGGGCCGGTTCACCTGGCGCACCGTCGACTTCGAGTCCGAGGTCGCGGAGACCGGCGACTTCCAGGGCACCTCGGTCGTCAACTACAACGACGAAGAGGTCCCGTACACCCGCATCATCGAGTTCCGGCACTTCCACCCGGAGCGGGACTACCCGAAGGACAAGACGGTCATCTTCCGCGAGTTCTCCCGGTTCGCGCAGGAAGAGGACGAGCCGTACTACCCGATCAACACCCCGGAGAACCGCGAGAAGCTCGAGGCCTACCGCGAGCTGGCCAAGGCCGAGGCGCGCGAGAAGAACGTGCTGTTCGGTGGCCGGCTGGGCACCTACAAGTACCTCGACATGCACATGGCGATCGGGTCGGCGCTGTCGGCGTTCGACAACAAGATCGCCCCGCACCTGACCGACGGCGCGCCGCTCGACGGGTCCCTCGATGCTTGAGAAGGGCAGCCCGGCGGGCGAGGTCGCGGTCCTGGCGAAGGTCCAGGGGTTTCTGAAGAGTGAAGCTTCGGTGAAAGCCGCGCGCGGGCTTTCGCACTTCGGCGAGCACAGCGCCGGGTGGTTCGCGCTCGGCTTGATCGGAGCGGTGGCCGACAAGAAGCGACGCAAAGACTGGTTGGTCGCGTCGGCCGGTGTCGTCGGCGCGCACGCCGCGTCGATCGCGGTGAAACGCGTGGTCAGGCGCCCACGACCGGACCACCCGAGCGTGGAGGTACTGGTCGGCACGCCGAGCAAGCTGAGCTTCCCGTCGTCGCACGCGACGTCCACTACGGCGGCGGCGGTGCTCTACTCCGGATTGACCGGGCGTAATCTGGTGCCCGCCCTGGTACCGCCGATGCTGGCCTCGAGGCTCGTGCTCGGCGTTCACTATCCGACAGACGTCCTGGCCGGTGCGGCCCTCGGGGGGCTCGTCGGCGGTCTGATACGACGGAAGCTGAAGAAGAACCCATGAGCGAAACGACCGAGCAGCGCCCCAGCGAAGAGACGGCCGTGACTCCTGAGGCTCCGGAGACACCGGGGACCTCGGAGACTCCGGCACGCACCCCGTTCGGCCTGGTCGGCGGCGTCGTCAAGACGGCGCGACCGCGGCAGTGGGTGAAGAACGTGCTGGTCTTCGCGGCCCCGTTCTTCGCGTTCTCGAAGTCGACCGACCGCACCGGTCTCCTGATCGACGCGATCATCGCCTTCGTGGCCTTTTCGCTGGTGGCGAGCTCGGTCTACCTCATCAACGACGCCGTCGACGTGGAAGCCGACCGGGCCCACCCGACCAAGCGGAACCGGCCGATCGCGGCCGGGATCGTGCCGGTCCCCGTCGCGTACGGGGCCGCGGTGGTGTTCTTCCTGGCCGGCCTCGGCGTGTCGTTCACGGCGAGCTGGCAGCTCGCCGTGGTGCTGGGGGTCTACGAAGCCGTCCAGCTCGGGTACTGCTTCGGCCTGAAGCACCAGCCGGTGGTCGACCTGGCCATCGTCGGGTCGGGCTTCCTGATGCGGTCCATCGCCGGTGGTGTCGCGGGCGGCATCGCGCTTTCGCAGTGGTTCCTGCTGGTCACGGCGTTCGGTTCGCTGTTCATGGTGGCCGGGAAGCGCTACGCGGAGATCATGCTGTTCGAGCGCACCGGCGCGAAGATCCGCTCGTCGCTGAAGAAGTATTCGGCCAGCTACCTGCGGTTCGTCTGGGCGACGTCGGCGGCGATCCTGATCATGTCCTACTGCCTGTGGGCGTTCGAGATCCGCCAGACCGAGCACAACTCGGTGTGGGCGCTCATCTCGATGGTCCCGTTCCTGGTGGCGGTCCTGCGCTACGCGGTCGACGTCGACGGCGGCATCGCGGGCGAGCCCGAGGAGATCGCGCTCAAGGACCGCATCCTGCAGGTGCTCGGCGCGACCTGGGTGGTGACTCTCTCCCTGTCGTTCTACCTGTGAATCCTCAAGCATGGGTAATCGACAGGTTTGGTACAGCTTGTCCACAGCTGGGCGGCGCATCCTGAGGTGGTGGGGGCGGGCAGCATGCCCGTCCCCGTGACCACAGGAGCGACCATGACCGACCAGCCGCGCGACCCGAAGCAGGTCCCGCCCGACGCGGGCGCGGAGCAACCGACCGTCGCACAGCCCACGGCCCAGGCCGGTGCGGCTGAGCAGCCCACCACGCAGGCCGAGCCCGTGGCACCAACGCAGCCTGAAGCCGCTCCGGCGGCCGCCGCGCAGGGGCCTCCCGCGCCCGACCAGACCGCCGTCCACGGTCAGCAGGCGCCACCCACCCCCCAGCTTTCCCAACCCGGCCCCGGCCAGGCCTACGGCGCCTGGGGCCCACCTCCGGCGTCCACCCGGCCCGGCGGGTTCCGGCGGTTCGTCGGGCACCGCGCCACCCAGCTGGTCGGCGTCGGCCTGCTCGGCGTCCTGGTCGGTGGCGGCATCGTCGGCGGGATCGCGGCGGCGACCCACCACGGCCCTCGCGACGGCCGTCCCGGCATCCACCGCCAGCACAACGGCCCGAACCCTGGCTTCGACGGCCGTGGCCCGGGCCTCGGCGGCCACGGCCACGGCAATTCCGGCAAGTCGGGCAACCCTGGCTCCGGCGACGGCGGCTGACCCGGCCGGGCGCTGTGGGCTGGGCCACCCACGCCCCGCTCAGATCACGGAAGCATCACGGGCGAGGTACCGTGTCCCGGATGCGAAGCGCCTCCGCAGTACTCCCCAAAGCCGCCCGTGCGCTGCCCGCGGCCCTGCCCGTGGCCCGCTCGTGGGCCTTGCCGGCGGGCGCCGCGGCGGCTTCCGCCCTGGTCTTCGCCCTGGCCAGCAGCCATCTCATCGATGACACGTACATCACGCTGTCCTACGCGAAGAACCTCGCCTTCCACGCCCACTGGGGCCTGATCGAACAGGGGACGGCGAACACCGCGACGTCCCCGCTGAACGTCCTGGTCCTCGCCGCGGTCACGTTCTTCGTCCGCGACGCCGTGCTGGCCGCCGGGATCGTGTTCGTCGCCGCGCAGGTGCTGCTCGCGGTGGGCCTGCGTCGCCTCGGCGAGCGCACCGGCCTGCCGCCGGCGTTCGCGCCGCTGACGTTCGGGTTACTGCTGGTCAACCCGCTGCTGCTGTCCTCGATCGGGCTGGAGGTCGCGCTCGGCGCCACCGGCGTCGTCTGGACGCTGGTCTACGCGGGGGAGCGCCGGCCGGGACGGCTCGGCGTCGTGATCGGCCTGCTCGCGCTCGTCCGGATCGACCTGCTGCTGATCGCGGCGGTGCTGTTCGCGGCCCGCCGCGAGTTCTGGGCCGGCATCTGGCGGACGGTCTTCGCGGTGCTCGCGGTGACGCTGCCGTGGTTCGCGTTCAGCTGGCTGGTGCTCGGCTCGGCCGTGCCGGACACCCTGGTCATCAAGATCAGCCAGCAGTCGTGGGGCCCGTTCAGCTTCACCAACGGCCCGTTGCTCTACTGGCGCAACTTCCCGGGCGCGGCCGCGCTGTCGTTCCTGCCGCTGGTGCTCGCCGGCCTGGCCGGGGCGGCCTGGGTCGTCCAGTACCGCCGCGGCTCCGAGACCGCCCGCCGGCTGACGCCGTTCGCGGCGCTCGCCGTCGCCGGTGCCCTGCACTACCTGGCCTACAGCAGGCTCGGCGTGCCGCCGTACCACTGGTACTACGCGCCCAGCATCATCGGCGCGACGATCTTCCTCGCCGCCTGCGCTTCGGCGGTGCCCGAGCGGGTCCGGCGCGGGACGTGGACGCTGGCCGGCGGGGTGCTCGCGGCGAGCGTCGCGGTGTACGCGCTGCCGGGCATCCCCCGCCAGTTCGCGCCGATCACCAGCAACCACGCGTCGACGACGGAGTACCGCGAGATCGGCCAGGAACTGGCGTCGATCGCGCACGGCCGCAAGGTCGAGACGGCGGGCGAGGTCGGCGCGCTGGCGTACGCGTGCGACTGCGAGCTGGTCGACGAGTTCTCCGACCGCGGCGCGGTCGACCCGGCGATCAACGAAACGAAGCGCCGCAGCGGCGAGGTCGGCCGGGCCCTGCTGGAAGCCAACTTCCACAACTTCGACCACAGCGTCGCCCCGCTCAGCCCGGACCTGGTCCTGGCGACGACCCGCCGCACGCCGCCGTCGACGGCGCTGGCGAGCTGGCGGATCGACTCGCCGTGGATGGGCAGCCAGAACCTGTACCTGATGCCGGCCCACGCCACCGGCGGCTGAGTACCCTGGCTCCGTGGGGGCTTTCCGGCGAGCGTTGCGGCACGAGGCGGTGCTCTTCGGGAGCATCGGCCTGATGCTGCGGCGACGCAAGGACGTACCGGACGACGGCGTCGCGCTCCCGTACGCCGGTCCGCAGCGACCGATGGTCGTGGTGTTCTTCGTCGTTTCGCTGGTCGAGACCGGCGCGTTCCTGCTGGTGGACTTCGGCCGGCTCGGCGGGACGCTGCTGCTGGTCGCGGAGGTCTACACCGCTCTGTGGCTGCTCGGCTACCTGGCCACGATGGTCACCCGGCCGCACGTGGTGTCACCCCGCGAGCTGCGGGTGCGGGCCGTCGCGATGTTCGACCTCCGAGTGCCGCTCGAGGACGTCGAGAGCTTGACCCGGCGTAAGGAAACCCACCCGAGCGCGCGGACGCTCGTCTGGCGTGACGAGGAGCTGGTGATGGCGCAGAACATGGAGACGAACGTCGTCGCCGTCCTGCGTCACCCGGTCGTCGCGACGCGGCCACTGGGCGGGACCGAGACCGTGCGCGTGGTGAAGTTCTTCGTCGAAGACCCGGCCCTCGCGGTCCGGGTCTTCGACGAAGCCTGAACTCAGATCGGCAGCTTGCGGAAGATCGGCCGCGGGACGTGCCGCAGCGCCGACATCACCAGCCGGAACTGCGCGGGCGCCCACACCAGGTCCTTGCCCGTGCGAGCGGCGGTGACGGCGGTCTCGGCCACCTGCTCGGCCGTCTGCGCCAGGGGAGCG
Source organism: Amycolatopsis sp. NPDC051128 (assembly GCF_040682715.1). Lineage (NCBI taxonomy): Bacteria > Bacillati > Actinomycetota > Actinomycetes > Pseudonocardiales > Pseudonocardiaceae > Amycolatopsis > Amycolatopsis sp. NPDC051128. Next base: position 137,429 of record NZ_JBFBBN010000020.1, read on the forward strand.
TCCTTCAGGCCTTCGGTCATCTTCGTCTTGACGTGGCCCGGGCGGACGACGGTCACCTGCACGCCGTGTGGCGCGAGCGCCTCGCCGAGGCCCAGGTAGAAGCCGTCGAAGCCGGCCTTGGTCGAGCCGTAGACGAAGTTCGACCGCCGGACGCGCTCCCCGGCCACCGACGACAGCGCGATCACCGTGCCGTGCCCCTGGACCTTGAGCTTCTCCGAGAGCGCGACGCCGACCGACACCGCGGCCGTGTAGTTCACGGTGGCCAGTTCGACGGCCTTCGCGTGGTCCTGCCAGACCTCTTCGGGGTCGCCGAGGAGGCCGAACGCCACGACCGCGACGTCGATGTCGCCGTTCTCGAACGCCTTGTCCAGCACCGCGGGGTGCGACGCCGTGTCCTTGGCGTCGAAGTCCACGGTGGACACCTCGGCGCCCTTGTCCTTCAGGCGCTGCGCGGCCGCGTCCAGCCGCGGCGACGGCCGCGCCGCGAGCACGACCCGCAGCGGCTTCTCGGCCAGGTACTTCTCGGCGATCGCCAGCGCGATGTCGGACGTGCCGCCGAGCAGCAGCAGGGATTGGGGGTTGCCAACAGCGTCGATCACAGCGCGAGCCTCCGGCTCATGTCAGAGGCGAAAACGCCTTCGGGGTCAATGGCGGCGCGCACCTTGCGCCACTCTTCGAGCCGCGGGTACATCTTCGCGAACGTCTCGGGCGAGGTGCGCGAGTCCTTCGCGGTGTACAGCCGTCCGCCCAGCTCCAGGACGTCTTCGTCGAGCTCCTGGCAGAACCGGCCCAGGCCGTCCTTGATCGGGAAGTCGACGCAGACCATCCAGCCCGGGTGCGGGAACGACAGCGGGGCCGGGTTGCCGTCACCCATCCGCTTGAAGACGTTGAGGAAGGACACGTGCCCCGACTCGGCGATCTTCTTGACGATCCGGCGCAGCGGCTCGTGCGCGTTCAGCGGCGTCGAGAACTGGTACTGCAGGAAGCCCTTCGAGCCGTAGGCCCGGTTCCACTCGCCGAACATGTCCAGCGGGTGGTAGAAGGCCGTCAGGTTCTGGATCACGCCCCGGGCGTCCTTCGGCGTCTTCCGGTAGTACAGCTCACCGATGGTGCCGAAGGTCAGCTTGTTCGCCAGGCCGTTCGGGAAGACGTCCGGCAGGGTCGCCAGCTGCGGGGCGTCGAACTTCAGCGGGTCCGCCCGCAGTTTCGGCGGCAGTTCGTCCAGCTTGGCCAGCGAGCCGCGGCCGAAGGCGGCGCGGCCCAGCTTCGAGCCGGTGGAGATCGTGTCGAACCACGCCGACGAGTACGTGTAGTTGTCGTCCGAGCCGTCGCTGACCAGCTCGAGCGTCTCGTCGAGATTGTTCGTCCGCTGGTTGTCGGCCTTGAAGTACGCCGTCTCGGTCTTGGTCATCCGGATCGTCGCCCGGACGATGATGCCGGTCAGGCCGATGCCCGCCACGGTCGCCCAGAACAGCTCGGCGTCCGGGCCCTCCGGCGTCAGCGTGCGGATCTGCCCGTCCGCGGTGATCAGGTCCATCGACACGACGTGGTTGCCGAAGCTGCCCGCGCTGTGGTGGTTCTTGCCGTGGATGTCGTTGGCGATCGCGCCGCCGATCGTCACCTGCCGGGTGCCCGGCAGCACCGGGACCCACAGGCCGTACGGCAGGGCTTCGCGCATCAGCTGGTCGAGGCTGACCCCGGCGTCGAGGTCGACGAGCGCGGTGTCCGGGTCGATCGAGTGGATCCGGTTGAGGGCCGTCATGTCGACCACGAGGCCACCGGCGTTCTGCGCCGGGTCGCCGTAGGACCGGCCGAGGCCGCGGGCGATGACGCCGCGTGAGCCGGCCTGGGTCACGGCGCGGGCGATGGTCTCGACGTCCGGCGTGCTCAGGACGTCGGCGGTGGTCGGTGCGGTCCGCGCCCAGCCCATGAGCGTGCGACGCTGTGTGTTGGGTACGTGGGTCACTCGACCAGGGTAGCCACGCCGAACACCGCCCGGAACGTGACCCTGAAGTGCTCGCTTCTACACTTTGCGCGGCAAGACACAAGCGCCCGCGCGGGTGACCGTGACTCAGGCAACGAGGTAATGCAGTGGTGGCGACCGATCCGCAAGCCGACATGACGGCTGCGCAGTCCTCTCCCGGACTGCTGGGCCAGCTCATCCGCTTCGCCCTGATCGGGGGCTTCTGCGCCCTGGTCGACCTGGGCACCTACACGCTGCTGACCCAGGCAGCCGGGATGGCCGCTTCACCGTGGGTCGACGTCGCCCGCGCTATCAGTTTCATCGTGGGCACCACCACGGCGTTCTTCCTGAACCGCAAGTTCACCTTCGCCGGCGGGCGTCGCGACGGGAAGGCCCAGGTCGGCTCGTTCGTCCTGCTCTACACCGTGACGTTCTTCGTCGCGGTCGGGGTGAACCAGCTCATGCTGCAAGTGCTGCCGGATTCCGCGTGGCAGCACACACTGTGCTGGGCCGTGTCCCAAGCCACGGCCACCGTGATCAATTTCGTGATGCTCAAGTGGGTCGTCTTCCGCGAGGCTCTGCCCTCTGGGGCCGAGCCCCAGACCCCAGCCGGGGGACGAGCCCCCCTGGACCCCCCCAAAGCGCTGCCGACTGAGGAGAACTGAGGAACTTCATGCCCGGTAAAACAGCTACCCCGGCGCCGACCACCACTGCCGGCGCGGCCGCCGAGACGCGGTTCACCGAGCACACTCCGCAGGGTCGCCTGACGGCACAGCGCGGGCTTTACGCCGGTCCGGCGCCGATCGTCAGCAAGGACCTCTACGCCGAGCTGGAGTGGGGTTCGGCCGTGCGGGAACGTGCGGCGATCACGGTCGAGCCCGCTTC
>NZ_JBFBBN010000021.1:0-139712 GCF_040682715.1 Amycolatopsis sp. NPDC051128
CGTGAATGTCGCATTGAGGGACTCTGAGTCCCTCAATGCGACATTCACGGCTTTCCGTGGTCAGAGGGTGACGCCGAGCAGGGCGTCGACGGCGATGCGGATCAGACCGGGGGCCGCCGGGTCGGTGCCGTCGCGGCGCAGGGCCTCGCTCGCCCACGCGTCGATCGCCGCCAGGGCCTTCGGCGTGTCGAGATCGTCGGAGAGGTGGTCGCGCAGGCGGGCGACGGTGTCCTCGGCCGACGGTCCGGTGGTCAGTGAGACGGCCTCGCGCCAGCGGGCGAGGCGGGCTTCGGCGTCGGTCAGCAGGTCGGCCGTCCACGGGCGGTCGGCGCGGTAGTGCCCGGTGAACAAAGCCAGCCGGATCGCGCCCGGGTCGACCTTGTCGGCCCGCAACCGCGAAACGAACACCAGGTTCCCGCGCGACTTCGACATCTTCTCGCCGTCGAGGCCGATCATTCCCGCGTGCACGTAGTGGCGGGCGAACTGACCGTCCTTCGCCACGGCCTCGGCGTGCGCCGCGCTGTACTCGTGGTGCGGGAAGATCAGGTCCGAGCCGCCGCCCTGGACGTCGAACCCGAGGCCCAGCCGGTTGACCGCGATCGCGCTGCACTCGATGTGCCAGCCCGGGCGGCCCGGGCCGAGCTCGGACTCCCACGACGGCTCGCCCTCGCGGGCCACACGCCACAGCAGCGCGTCCAGCGGGTGACGCTTGCCGGCGCGGTCGGGGTCACCGCCGCGCTCGGCGAAGTACTTCGCCATCGTGGCGGCGTCGTAGTTCGACTCGTAGCCGAACTTCCCGGTCGCGGTGTGGTCGAAGTAGACGTCGGGGAACTCGTCGTCGTCCGCCTGGTACGCGCTGCCGTTGGCCAGCAGCTTCGCGATGACCTCGACGATCTCCGGGATGCTCTCGACGGCGCCGACGAACTGCTTCGGCGGGATGACGCGCAGCGCGGTCATGTCTTCGCGGAACAGCGCCGTCTCCCGCATGCCCAGCACGACCCAGTCGTCCTGGTCACGCTGGGCCCGCTCCAGCAGCGGCTCGTCGATGTCCGTGACGTTCTGCACGTAGTGGACCTCGTGGCCGTTGTCCCGCCAGACCCGGTTCACCAGGTCGAAGGCGAGGTACGTCGCGGCGTGCCCCAGATGCGTCGCGTCGTAGGGCGTGATGCCGCAGACGTACATCCGGGCGGTGGCGCCGGGCGCGGTCGGGCGGATCTGCCCGGTGGCGGTGTCGTGGAGCCGCAGCGGGCGGGGGGTGCCGGGGATGCGGGGCACGTCGACCGATGACCAAGTCTGCATACCTCGACTGTAAATGCTGCCCCCGGCACCCTCCCGCCCGGTGGGACTGGTCCCCCACGTGGAGTATTACCCCCGGCGCGCCGCGTTCGCCCTGATCGCGTCGCGGACGAACGCGCCGGCGCCGGGCCGCTGCTCCGCTTCCCTGATCAGGAAGCCGAGCTGCACCGGCTCGGTGACGTACAGCTCACCGATCCGCCGGTGCGTCTCGTACGAACACTCCCCCATGAACCGGGCGAGCATCGCGCGGTGCTCCTCGGCCAGGTCCATCGCCTCGGCGCCGTCCGGAGCACCGCCCGCGTCGAGCACCGCGGTGAGCCGGCGCACCCAGTCCGTCCGTACCGCTTCCCCGGCCGCCAGGTCCTCCTTGGACGGTGTGGCCGCACCCTGCCATTCGGGCGTGTCACCCCACCGCCGCGCGGCCTCCTCCGCGTAGCCGTCCGGCTCGCGGAACCCGCCGAACACTTCGAACTTCTCCTCGGGCGTCAGTGCGTTGCCCATGGCTCTCGCCTCCATCACGCGATCGACGGCCGCGACCATCCGCCCGAGCTCGCCGATGCGCGCCACCAGCAGCTCCCGCTGCCGTTTCAGGTGCGCGCCGGCGTCGATCCCCGGGTCGTCGACGAGGGTCGCGATCGTCTCGAGGGGAAACCCGAGCTCCCGGTAGAACAGGATGCGCTGCAGCCGGTCGAGATCGCCGTCGTCGTAACTGCGGTACCCCGAGCTCGTCCGCCCGCTCGGGCTGAGCAGGCCGATCTCGTCGTAGTGGTGCAGCGTCCGGACGGTGATCCCGGCCAGCGCGGCGACCTTGCCCACGGGATGCCCCATCGTTCCCCTCCCTCTCCGGCCGGTGTGGCCCTTGCGGAGACCACGGTGGCGCCTCACGTGACGTGAGGGTCAAGCATCACCCTTCCGTGGCCGCCGCCCGGTGGTGCGCGCGGTTAGCCTGATTCGATGAGCGCCGAGACCGTGGTGGGCAGCGCGGTCGTCGTGATCGCCCTGGTCACGACATTCGTCCGCGTCCTGCGCCGGACGCCGTCGGCGGGGAAGCCGAGCCCGGCCCGGCGATCTTTGCCGCGGCTTGTCCACGGCGCCGTTCCCCGCGAGCCCCTTTCGGCTGTGCGCCGCGGCGCGCTGCTGGCGCGGATCGACGAGACCTTCGCCGGTGGCCGGTTCTGCGTCCTGCTCGGCGGCTGCGGCACCGGCAAAACCCATCTCGCCGCCGCCTTCGCCCTCGACGGCCGCTCGCCCGTGGTCTGGGTGGCGGCGGGCGATCCGGCGAACATCGTCCGGACGTACGCCGAGCTGGCCGGGCGGGCCGGGCTGAGCGGCGGCGACGCCGAAGCGGCGGCCCGCGCGGGCTTGGCGTGGCTCGACGGCCTCGACGGCGCCGTCGTCGTCTTCGACGGCGCGACCGACCCGGACGCGCTCAACCGCTGGCTGCCTGCCCGCGCCCGGGTGCTCGTCACGACCACCGTGCCGGACTTCGGGGTCCTCGGCGGCACCGTGCCGGTGGGCGGGTTCGGCGAGGCCGAGGCGGTCCGCTTCCTCAGCGCGCGGTCAGGCCGGGACGCCGGCGAAACCGCCGCGGCCGACGTCGTCCGGGCGCTGGGCTGCCTGCCGCTCGCGCTGGCCCAGGCGGGCGGCGTGATCCGGCAGCAGCGGCTGGACTTCGCCACATACCTCGACCAGCTGCCGCACGTCACGCCGCGGGAACGGGAACCGGGCGAGGACCGCCCGGCCTGCGTCGACGACACCACGCTGGCCGCGCTGCGGACCGTGGCGGCCCAGGACGGCCTGGCCCTGGTGATCGCCGAGCTCCTCGCCGTGCTCGCTTCGCGGGGCGTGCGCCTCACGCTGGTCCACCGCGCCGGGCCGGACCCGATGGCGGTGGACGCGGCCCTCGCCGTTCTCGCCGCCGCGTCCCTCGCCGAATTCGACGTCCGCGGCGAGATCGTCACCGTGCACCAGCTCACCCGGCATGCGGTGCTGGGCCGGCTCCACGCCGAAGAGCGGCTGGCCCCGGCGCTGGACCGGGCGTTCGCCGTCGTGGAGACGGACGACGCGGCCGTGGACCTCGTCGACCACGCGGCCGCGCTGTGGCGGCACTTCCGGGCACTGCCCTCGGCCGAGCCGGCCCCGAGGCTGGAGCGGATCCTCCGGCTCCGGCGCCGGTCGGTCGACCTGCTGGTCGCCGCCGGCGCGTACCCGCGGGCCCGCGCCCTCGGCCGCGAAGTGCTCGCCGACCACGACGCCTACCTGCCCGCCGGGCACGATGACACCGCGCTCGCCGCCCGGTCCCTGGACCAGGCGGCGAACCCGCCTGCCCCGGCTCAGCGGCGCCGGGTGCGCAAGTAGTCGCCGACCACCGCCGCGCCGAGGCCGTCGAGATCCGGCGCCACCACCCGGCCGCCCGAACGGCGCGCGATCAGGTCCACGAACGCCGTCAACCGCGGATCGTCACCGAGCCGGAACACCGTCACCGACGCGCCCAGCTTCGCCAGCCTGTCCACTTCGGACAGTGTCTTGTGGAGCGTCTGCGGCTGCGGCGGGTAGTCGAAGACCGCCTCGCCGTCCGGTTCCAGGTGCGCCGTCGGCTCGCCGTCGGTGACCATCAGCACCACCGGCTGGGCGTCGGGATGGCGCCGCAGGTGCTGCCCGGCGAGCAGCAGCCCGTGGTGGGCGTTGGTGCCCTGCTCCCACGCGCCTTCCAGCCCGATCAGCTCCGGCAGCGCCACCGGCATCGCGTACCGGCCGAAGGTGATCAGCTGCAGCGCGTCGTTGCGGAACCGGGTGCTGATCAGCTGGTGCAGCGCGAGCGCGGTGCGCTTCATCGGCAGCCAGCGGCCTTCCTGCACCATCGACCACGACGTGTCGACGAGCAGCGCCACCGCCGCGCGGGAGCGGTGCTCGGTTTCGACCACTTCGACGTCCTCGACGTCCAGCCGGACCGACCGCTCCCCCACCGACCCACGACGCTTTGGGGGGTCCAGGGGGGCTTGCCCCCCGGCTGGGGTCCGGGGCTCGGCCCCGGAGAACATTGTGCGCAGCACGGCGTTGCGGATCGTCCGGGGCACGTCCCACGGCTGCATGTCGCCGAACCGCCACGGCCGCGACGCCCCGGTCGGCTCACCGGCCGCGCCCGCCGACTCGGTCTCGCGGTCGCCTGCCTTGCCCCGCAAGGCGTTCACGATGTCGGACAGCGCCGTCTCGCCGAGCCGCCGCAACGCCTTCGGCGACAACCGGAGCGACCCGTCGGCGGCGCGTTCGAACAGGCCCTGGCGGCGCAGCTCACGCTCCAGTTCGGACAGTCGCCGGGCGTCGACCCCGGCGTCCTTGCCGAGCTGGCGCTCGAGGGCTTCCAGGTCGATGTCCTCCAGCCGCGCGCCGGGGTAGGACTGGCCGAGCTGCTCGGCCAGCGCGTCCAGCTCGGCGAGATCCGCCATCGCCTGGGCGCCTTCGCCCATGCCCAGGGGGTTCTTGCCGCGGAAGCGCTCGGACGACGTCCAGTCCTCGCCCGGCCGCGCCGCCCGCAGCTGCGCGTCCAGGTTGGCCAGCTGCTGCGCGAGCCGCGGGTCGCCGAACGCCTGCTGGGTCAGCTCGGCCAGCTCCGCGCGCTGCTCGGCGGACATCGAGTTGAGCATCCGCTGGGCCGCGGCGGACCGGGCGGCGAGCGCGTCGATCAGCTCTTCGACGTTCCGCGGGTTCTCCGGGAAGAACTCGCCGTGCTTGGCCATGAAGTCGTCGAAGCGTTCCTGGATGTCCTCGACGCCCTGGGCGTGCGCGGCCAGGAGGTCGTTGAGATCGCCGAGCATCTCGTTGATCCGCTCGACGTCCTCGGGGCCCGCGTTCTGCAGCGCCTGCTTCATGCCCTGGAAGCGGGACTCCATCAGCTCCTGGCCGAGCAGATCGCGGATCTTCTGGTAGTTCTCCCGGCCCTGTTCGGACCGCCAGTCGTACTCGGCCAGCTCGTTGACGGCGGCGGCCGTGCCCGGCGGCAGCGCGTCCAGCTGCGCCTCCCGGAACCGGGCTTCGTCGTCCGGGTCCGGGAACAGCTCACGGCGTTCGGCGTCGAGGGCCTCGGACAGCAGGCGCTGGACCTCCCGCAGGGTGCCGTCGAGGTTGTTGCGCCGCTGGATCCGCGACCGGCGCTGCCACAGGCGCCGCGTCAGCTCGTCCAGCCCCGACGTGCGTTCGGTGCCCCGGCGCAGCAGCTCCTCCAGCGCGGACCGCGGCGACGCCCCGGCCATCACCTCGCGGCCGATCTCGTCGAGCGCGTCGCGCAGGTCGGCCGGCGGCGCGAGGGGGTCCGGCCCGTCGTGCCACGGGCCGTAGGAGTAGCCGTCGGGAAGCGGGACCGCGGTCATCGGCCGTAGACGGTCGTCGCGTCGTCGGAGTCCTTGGCGAGTCTCCTGGCCAGGAACAGCGATTCGAGGGCCAGTTCGACGGCGGCCGCGATCCGCCCGGCGGGCTCGTCGGCGGCGACGCCGGCGCGCTCGGCGACCTCGTGCAGCACCGGGAGTTCCGGCAGCGCTTCGAGGACGTCCTTGCCGGGCACGCGTTCGCCGGTGGCGACCAGATGGCCGTCGGCGACCGCGTCGGCCAGCGGCCGCAGGTCCAGCCCGGCGAACCGCTCGCGCGCGGTCTCGGCGATCGCGCGGCGCAGCAGGTGCACCAGGTGCTCGATCTCGCGGCCCTCTTCGCCGGGCTCGAACTCGATCTTGCCGCGCAGCACCGACGGGACGGCGTCGAGGTCGACCGGCCGCGCCACGGCCGGTTCTTCCCCGGTCAGCGCCGAGCGCCGCAGCGCCGCGGCCGCCACCGTTTCCGCCGCGGCGACGGCGAACCGCGCCGACACGCCGGACCGCTGGTCGATCACGGACGACTCGCGGAGGTTCCGGACGAACCGGGCGATGACCTCCAGCAGCGGCTCGCCGACCTCGGCGACCAGGTTCGCCTCCTGGCGCACGACGGCGACCTCCGCCTCGACGTCCAGGGGGTAGTGGGTGCGGATTTCGGCGCCGAAGCGGTCCTTCAGCGGGGTGATGATCCGGCCGCGGTTGGTGTAGTCCTCGGGGTTCGCGGTGGCGACGAGCAGGACGTCCAGCGGCAGCCGCAGTGTGTAGCCGCGGACCTGGATGTCGCGCTCCTCCATCACGTTCAGCAGCGCGACCTGGATGCGCTCGGCGAGGTCGGGCAGCTCGTTGATGGCGACGATGCCGCGGTGGGCGCGCGGGACGAGGCCGAAGTGGATGGTCTCGGGGTCGCCGAGGCTGCGCCCTTCGGCGACCTTCACCGGGTCGACGTCACCGATCAGGTCGCCGACCGAGGTGTCCGGCGTGGCGAGCTTCTCGGTGTAGCGCTCGGAGCGGTGGCGCCAGGCCACCGGCAGGTCGTCGCCGAGTTCGGTGGCGCGGCGGAGCGACGCGGGCGTGATCGGCCGCAGCGGGTGTTCGCCCAACTCGGCGCCTTCGATGACGGGCGTCCACTCGTCGAGCAGGCCGGCGAGGGTGCGCAGCAGGCGCGTCTTGCCCTGGCCGCGTTCGCCGAGCAGGACGACGTCGTGGCCGGCCAGCAGCGCGCGTTCGAGCTGCGGCAGCACGGTGCGGGAGAACCCGACGATGCCGGGCCAGGCGTCTTCGCCCGTGCGGAGGGCGGTCAGCAGGTTGTCGTGGATCTCTTGGGCGATCGGGCGCGGCTCGTACCCGGCCGCGCGCAGGGCCCCGGCGGTGCGGGGAAGAGCGTCTGGAACAGCGTTCACCCGTTCGACGCTACTGCCGGAACGGCGGCCCGTCGATGTGGAGCGACTCCAGCGTGGGCGCATTCCCGCGATGGGAGGGCGAGCCGGTAAAATAGGGCGTCGTGTGCCGTCCCAGTGCGACTTTCGCCGTCTGGTCCAGCGCGTGGCTGAACGGAGCCGCCGCCGCGGACGATGTGCTCGATGCCCTGCTCGCGTGGGGTGAGGCCCACGACGTGGTCGCCGCCGACGCGGCCGCGGCGGAGGCGTTCGCGCTGCCGCTGGCGTTCCACCGCGCGGCCACCCCGGTCCAGCTGCTGATGGCGCTGCGTTCGCAAGGAGCGAAATCCCTCCGGCTGGTGCTCCCGGTGCCGGGCGACGTCCGCGGCCTCGGCGGCGGCGGGCCGTTCACCGAAGCGGCGTTGCGCGCCGGCGAAGCGGTGGTGCTCCCCGACCTCGGGTTCGGGCTGGTGCCGGAGCCGATCGCCGAGGGACTGGTGCGCTGGACGGTCTACTCGCTCGCGGTGCCGGCGCCTCCGGAGTACCTGGCGCTCGGCGATGCCGAGCACGGGCTGACGGACGCGATCCGGGCCAGCGCGGGGGCCTTGCAGACGCTGGACGTGGCTTCGGACCGTCCGGGCGTGCGCGCCGAGCTGTCCGCGCACCTGCGCTCGCGCCCGAACGTCGACTGGCCGGCCGGCACGCCCGGGCGCGCGCTGCGCGTGCTCCAGCGGGCCGAGGAGATCGCGGCGATCCTGGTCGTCGCGTCGACCGACGACCCCGGCGGCGCGTTGTCGGCGTCGGCTTCGACGTTGCGGGCGCAGGCGCTGAGGCCGCTGTCGGACGCGGTCCGGCTGGCTCGGTGTGCCGCGGTCAACGAGGCGGTGCGGGTCTTCGCGGAACAGACCGCCCGCGAAGGGTGACGAACATCGAGATCCGCGCCGCCCGGCCCGCCGAGCTCGAAGCCGTGGCCGGGCTGAGGTGGCGCTGGGTGGCCGAACAGGACGGCTTGCCGGCGGCGGGCCGCGACGAGTTCGTGCGGGAGTTCGCCGCGTGGGCGCGGGAGAACGCGGCCACGCACCGGTGCCTGGTCCTGCTGCGCGAGGAGCAGGTGATCGGGATGGCTTTCCTCGCGATCACCGCGCGCGTGCCGAGCCCGCTGGTGTTCTCCCGGGCTGCCGGCGACGTCCAGTGCGTGTACGTGGTGCCGGAAGCCCGCGACGACGGCCTCGGCGGCCGGCTGATCGACGCGACGCTGCGCCTGGCCGCGGATCTCGGGCTGGAACGCGTCACCGTGCATTCGTCGTCGCGCGCCGTCCCGGCCTACGAACGGCACGGGTTCGCGGCGTCCCCGCACCTCCTGCAGACCGGCGTCAGCGGGCCGGGCGCTTCGCCGGTTCGCAGCACCTGATCGCGCACGGCGCGCCGTTGACCGTGCACCCCGCCGCCGGGAACGACGACAGCTTCCGCGGCTCCGCACCGTGCGTGTGCTCGCGGACCAGCTCCACCACCAGCTCCGCGAAGCGCGGGTCCGAACCCGCCGTCGCGGCGCGGGCGAACGCCATGCCGTGCTCCGCGGCGCGTTCCGCGGCTTCGTTGTCGAGGTCCCAGATCACCTCGAGGTGGTCCGACACGAACCCGATCGGCGAGACCACCACCCCCGGCACCCCCGAGGCGTGCAGCGCGTCGATGTGGTCGACGATGTCCGGCTCCAGCCACGGCACCTGCGGCGGCCCCGACCGCGACTGCCAGACGACGTCGTACGCGTCGAGGCCCGCTTCGGCCGCGACGAGCCGGGCCGCCTCCGCGATCTGGCTCGAGTAGCGGCGGCCGCCGGCCGCGGGTGGCCCCGAAGCGAGATCCGCGCTCTCCGGCACCGAGTGCGCCGTGAACACCGTGCGGATGCCCGGCGCGTTGCCCAGCGAGGCGTGGGCCGCACGCACGCCGTCGGCCACCGCCGCGACGAACAGCGGGTGGTCGAAGAACTGCCGCAGCTTCACCATCTCGGGGGCCGCGGAGCCGACCGCCGCGCGGGCGCGTTCGATGTCCTCGTCGTACTGGCGGCACGCCGAGTAGCCGCCGTACGCGCTCGTGGGGAAGACCAGGACCCGCTTGGCACCGGCCTCGGTGAGCGACGCCAGGGTGTCCTCCACCAGCGGGTGCCAGTTGCGGTTGCCGAAGTGCACCGGAAGGTCGATCCCGGCGGCCGAGAGCTGCTTCTCGACCGCGGCCATCGCGTCGCGGTTCAGCTGGTTGATCGGCGAGACGCCCCCGAAGTGCCGGTAGTGCTCGGCGACCTCCAGGAGCCGCTCGCGTGGCACCCCCCGGCCCCTGGTCACGTTCTCGAGGAACGGTATGACGTCGTCGGGTCCTTCCGGACCGCCGAACGAAAGCCACAGCAGCGCGTCGTATCCCACCCCGTCATCTTGCCGATGTGGCGGCCCGCACGCCGATCCGGGCTCGTTATGAATCGACCAGTCCAAAACACTGGTACGGTGGCCGCATGGCCAGGCCACGGGAGTTCGAAGAGTCCGCCGCCGTCGAGAGCGCGATGCACGCGTTCTGGGAACGCGGCTACGAGGCGACGTCGACGCAGGACCTGTGCGAGGCCACCGGGCTCGGACGCAGCAGCGTCTACAACACGTTCACCAGCAAGCGGGCCCTGTTCCGGCGCACGCTGGCGCACTACAGCGCTCGGGGGCTGGCCGGGCGGAGAGCGGTGCTCGAGGGCCCGGGCACCGCCGCCGAACGGATCGCGGCGATGTTCGCCGGACTCGTCGACGAAGAGCTGACGCACGACCGCCGCGGCTGCCTCGTCGTGAACACCCTCGCCGAGCTCGGCGTCCCCGAAGACGAGGTCGGCGAAGCCCTCCGGCGCGACGCCGAACAGCAGCTCGCCCTGCTCGGCGAATGCGCGCGGGAAGGCGTGCTCGACGGCAGCCTCCGGGACGGCCGCGACCCGGCCGCCGTGGCGGAGTTCCTGCTCAGCACCATCTCGGGGCTGCGGGTGATGTCCCGCCGGGGCGCGAGCGGCGAGGCCATGCACGCCGTCGCGGACCTCGCGCTCGCCGCCATCACCGCCTGAGAGTCACCACGACCGGAACAGCGCGATCGCTGCCCGAGTTTTGAACTGACCGATACATAACACTGGAGGTCCCGTGCCCCTGGCCGTCTTCGTCCTCGGGCTCAGCGTGTTCGCGCTGGGCACGTCCGAGTTCATGATCACCGGCCTGCTCCCCGGGATGGCCGCCGACCTCGGCGTCAGCATTCCCGACACCGGGCTGCTGATCTCCGCCTTCGCGATCGGCATGGTGGTCGGCGCGCCGCTGCTGGCGATCGGCACCCTGCGGCTCCCCCGCCGCCGGACGCTGCCGGCGCTGCTCGCGGTCTTCTTCGGGGCGCACGTCGTGGGCGCGCTCTCCACCGGGTACGCGGTGCTGTTCGCGACGCGGGTGGTGGCCGCGCTCGCCTGCGCGGGCTTCTGGGCCGTCGCCGCGGCGACCACGATCGCGCTGGTGCCCGTCGAGCGACGCGGCCGCGCGATGGCAGTGCTGGTCGGCGGGCTGACCGTGGCCAACATCGCCGGTGTCCCCGCGGGGACGTTCATCGGCCAGCACGCGGGCTGGCGGACGGCGTTCTGGGCGGTCGCGGCGGTGACGCTGCTGGCCGCGGCCGGCGTGGCCACGCTGGTGCCGGAGACGACCGGCGGCAGGATGAGCGTCCGCACCGAGCTTCGGCTGTACCGGCGCGGCCGGTTCTGGCTCGCCCTCGGCGTGATCGCCCTGTGCCAGGCCATGATCTTCGCCGCGTTCAGCTACCTCGCGCCGTTGCTGACCGAGACCGACGGCCTGCCCGCGGAGTGGGTCCCGGGAGTCCTCGCCCTGTTCGGCGTCGGCGCGCTCATCGGCATCACGGCCGGCGGGCGGCTGGCCGATCGCCGGCCCTTCGCCACGCTCTACGGCTGCGTCGGGCTCGCCTTGGCGTCGCTGCTCGTCCTGGCCCTCACGACCGACACGGCGGTCGCCGTGGCCGCCGTGCTCGTCTTCGGGGCCGCCGGGTTCGGCGCCAACCCGGCACTGAACGTCCGCACGTACGCGGTGGCCGGGGACGCGCCGACGCTCGTCGGCGCCAGCACGACGGCGGCGTTCAACGTCGGCAACACGATCGGCCCGTGGCTCGGCGGCGTCGCGATCGGCGCCGGCCTCGGCTTCCCGAGCGTGGCGTGGACGGGCCTCGCGCTCGGCGTCGCGACACTGGCCGCGCTCACGGTCGCGGTCGTCGTCCAGCGGGCCGACGACCGCGACCGGGAACCGGTCGCCGCGTGAAACTCAGATGCCGAGGGCGTGGACGCCGCCGTCGACCATGATCATCGAGCCGGTCGTGGCCGGGAGCCAGTCCGACAGCAGCGCGCAGACGCTCTTCGCCGTCGGGTCCGGGTCCGAGCTGTCCCAGCCGAGCGGCGCGCGGTCGCCCCAGCCGTCCTCGAGGTCCGAGAAGCCGGGGATCGACTTCGCGGCCATGGTCTTCATCGGGCCCGCGCTGACCAGGTTGACGCGGATGCCCTGCGGGCCCAGCTCCTTGGCCAGGTACCGGTTGACCGACTCCAGCGCGGCCTTCGCGACACCCATCCAGTTGTAGACCGGCCACGCGACGCGGGCGTCGAAGTCCATGCCCACGATCGACGAACCCCGGCCCAACAGCGGCAGGCACGCCTTCGACAGCGACATGAAGGAGTACGCCGAGACGTCGACGGCGGTCTTCACGTCTTCGGACGGCGCGTCGAGGAACGGCGCGCCGAGGCAGCTCTGCGGGGCGAACCCGATCGAGTGCAGCACGCCGTCGAGGCCGTCGACGTGCTCCCGGATGTTGTCCGCGAGGCCATCGAGGTGCTCCTGGTTGGTGACGTCCAGCTCGATCACCGGCGCGGGCTCGGGCAGCCGCTTCGCGATGGTCTTGACCAGCGACATCCGGCCGAAGCCGGTCAGCACCACCTTCGCGCCCTCCTGCTGCGCGATCTTGGCCGCGTGGAAGGCGAGCGACGCGTCGGTGATGATGCCGGTGATCAGCAGGCGCTTGCCTTCGAGCAGTCCGGGCACGGATCCTCCAAGTCTTGGTGAACGAGCTGTGTTGTCGGGAAACGCTGTCGGGAAAACGTTGTCGGGAAAACGTTGTCGAAGAACGCTGTCAGTGGCCGAGGCCGAGGCCGCCGTCGACCGGCAGCACCGCGCCGTTGACGTAGCCGGCGTCGTCCGAAGCCAGGTAGCGCACCGCGGCGGCGATCTCGGCCGGCTCGGCGTACCGGCCGGCGGGCACCTGGGCGAGGATCGCCTTCTTCTGGTCCTCGCTCAGCTCGCCGGTCATGTCGGTGTTGACGAAGCCGGGCGCGATGACGTTCGAGGTGATGTTGCGCGAACCGAGCTCACGGGCCAGCGAGCGCGCGAACCCGACCAGACCGGCCTTCGACGCCGCGTAGTTCGCCTGGCCGGCCGAGCCGGAGAGGCCGACGACCGAGGAGATGAAGATGAACCGGCCCCACTTGCCGCGGAGCATCCCCCGCGAAGCGCGCTTGGCGACGCGGTAGGCGCCGGTCAGGTTGGCGTTGATGACCCGTTCGAACTGGTCCTCGCTCATCCGCATCAGCAGCGTGTCGTCGGTCAGCCCGGCGTTGGACACCAGCACCTCGACCGGGCCCTGGTGCTCCTCGACGAGCTTGAACGCCGCGTCGACCTGCGCGGTGTCGGTGACGTCCGCCTGGACACCGAAGAGACCCTCGGGCGCGCCCGAACCACGGTGCGTGACGGCGACCCGGTGCCCCTGCTCGGCGAGGTCCAGGGCGATCGCCAGACCGATGCCCCGGTTGCCCCCGGTGACCAAGACCGACCGTCCCACAGCGTTCTCCCTCTTCGTCGACCGTGCGCCAGTGTCGGGCACGAGGTTATCGGCAGCCCCGCCGCGTCGCGCACCCACGCCCGCGGGCCGCCGCGACCGTCCTAAGCGGGTGTTAGGAACTGCCCCCCGACCTTGCTGGTTACCCGCTGGTTGGTCACCGTGAGTCGCAACACAGGAGGTCGACGATGACAACCCGGATCAGCGGCACCCCCACGGGGGCCGTCAGCGAGAAACGCGTTATCGCCAACGTGCTGCGCGGCTCCATCGGCAACTTGGTCGAGTGGTACGACTGGTACGCCTATGCGGCGTTCACCACGTACTTCGCCAAGTCGTTCTTCCCCACTTCGGACACCACCGCCGCGTTCCTCGGAACCGCGGCCGTGTTCGCCGTCGGGTTCCTCATGCGCCCGCTGGGCGGCTGGATGCTCGGCCGGTTCGCCGACCGGTTCGGCCGCCGCAGCGCGCTGGTGCTCTCGGTCACGCTCATGGCGGGCGGCTCGCTGCTGATCGCCGTCACGCCGAGCTATCACACGATCGGGATCGCCGCGCCGATCCTGCTGCTGACCGCGCGGTTGATCCAGGGCCTCTCGGTCGGCGGCGAGTACTCCACCTCGGCGACCTATCTGTCCGAAGTGGCCACTCCCGGCAAGCGCGGCTTCTACTCGAGCTTCCAGTACGTGACGCTCTACGGCGGCCAGCTGCTGGCGCTGGGGCTCCAGCTGATCCTGCAGATGATCCTCACCGAGCAGCAGCTGACGGCGTGGGGCTGGCGGATCGCGTTCGCCGTCGGCACCGTGGCCGCGCTCACCGTGATGTGGCTGCGGCGCGGCATGGACGAGTCGGAAAGCTTCAAGAAGGAGTCCGGTGGCGAAACCGGCAAGGCCGCCGGGGAGCGTGGCACGCTGCGCGCGCTGGCCAAGTACCCCAAGGAGATCGCGCTCGTCGTCGGCCTGACCCTCGGCGGCACGGTGGCCTTCTACACCTTCGCCACCTACAGCCAGAAGTTCCTCGAGAACACCGCCCACATCCCGCGGCGCACGGTCACGATCATCCTGTTCTCGGCGATCCTCCTCGCGGCGATCCTGCAGCCCCTCGCGGGGAGGCTGTCCGACCGGATCGGCCGCCGGCCGCTGCTGCTGTTCTTCGGCATCGCGGGCACGCTGCTCACCGTCCCGATCATGACCGTGATGGGCTCGACCCGGAACCCGGTCGGCGCGTTCTTCCTGGTGCTGGCGGGGCTGGTGGTCGTCGCCGGGTACACGTCCATCAACGCGATCGTGAAGGCCGAGCTGTTCCCGACGAAGATCCGCGCCATCGGCGTCGGCCTGCCCTACGCGCTGACCGTCGCGATCTTCGGCGGCACCGCCGAGCTCATCGCGCAGGCGCTGAAGAGCGCCGGGCACGAGTCGGTGTTCTTCTGGTACGTCGCGGGCTGTGTCCTGGTCTCCCTGATCGTCTACGGCACAATGCGGGAAACCTCGAAGACCTCCGAGCTGGAGGCCAGGCCGGAGCCGGTGGGCGCCGAACGCTGAGATAGGGGATGGCCGTGCGCGTGCTCCTCGTCGAAGACGACGCGGGTGTCGCCGGCGCGCTCGCCGAGTCGCTGCACGCGCGCGGCCATCCGGTCACCAGTGTCGGCCGCGGGGCCGACGCCCTGCACCACCACCGCGAAGCCGACCTGGTCCTGCTTGACCTGGGCCTGCCCGACCTCGACGGGCTCGACGTGCTCCGGAAGATCCGGGCGGTGTCGCCGGTGCCGGTGATCGTGCTGACCGCGCGCGGCGACGAACGCTCGGTGGTGCGCGGCCTCCGCCTCGGCGCGGACGACTACCTGACCAAGCCGGTCCGGCTGGCCGAGCTGCTGGCCCGGATGGACGCCGTCGTGCGGCGCGCGGTGGCCCGCGACGCCCCGGCCGGCGACGTCGTGCGCGTCGACGACGTCGAGATCGACCTCGCCGCGCGCCGGGTCCTGGTGGCCGGGCGCGACATCGGGCTGACCACCAAGGAGTTCGAGATCCTCGCCGTGCTGGCCGCGCGCCCCGGCACCGCGGTCAGCCGCCAGCAGCTGATGGACGAGGTCTGGGGCGACGCGTACCTCGCGGTGTCGCGCTCGCTCGACGTCCACCTGACGCAGCTGCGCGCGAAGCTCGACCGGCCGGGGCTGCTCACCACCATCCGCGGCTTCGGCTACCGGCTCGGCCGGGACTGACCCCGCGTGCGTACCCGGCTGCTGGTTGTCCTGGTCGCCCTCGCCCTCGCGGTGGTCGCCGCCTTCGCCGTGCCGCTGCTGACCGCCACCGCCGAGCAGCGCACCCAGCAGCTGGTCATCTCCCGCACCGCCGACGTCGACCGGTTCGTCGTGCTGGCCCAGCAGGCCGTCGACACCCACGAGGCGACCGCGCTTGTGGCCGACGCGGCGCGCTACGCCGAGCTGTACGGCGAAGGCGTCGTCATCGTCGACGCCCGGCGCGTCCCGCTGGTGCAGGCAGGCGGGCTGACGGCCGCCGACCCGGCGGTGCGCGCGCTGGTGGAGGCCACGATGCG
Organism: Amycolatopsis sp. NPDC051128; assembly: GCF_040682715.1. NCBI lineage: Bacteria > Bacillati > Actinomycetota > Actinomycetes > Pseudonocardiales > Pseudonocardiaceae > Amycolatopsis > Amycolatopsis sp. NPDC051128. The sequence goes on from NZ_JBFBBN010000021.1 coordinate 15,467, forward strand.
CAACGAGCCGGCGCCGCAGGTCGAGCGGCTCGGTCCGTGGTCGGCCGAACCGGCGTACTTCGCGCGCCCGGTCGGCACCGGCACCCGGGTGTCCGGCGTGGTCGTGCTGCGGGCCTCGGTGACGGCGGCCGCCGCGGACGTCGCCACCCGGTGGGCCACCATCGGCGCCGGCGCGCTGCTGGTCGCGGTGGTGTTCGTGCTGCTCGCCGTGGTGCTGGCCCGGTGGATGGTCCGGCCGCTGCACGAACTGGAGACCGGGGTGCTCGCCGTCGCCGCCGGGCACCGCGCGCACGTCCCGGAACGCACCGGGCCCCGCGAGCTGCGGACGCTGGCCGCCGAGGTCAACCGGATGTCCGAAGCTGTGCTCGAAGCCGCCGAGCAGCAGCACCGGCTGGTCGCCGACGCCTCGCACCAGCTGCGGAACCCCCTGGCGGCGCTGCGGCTGCGCGTCGACTCCCTGGCCGGCCGGGTCGAAGGCGACGGCGCCACCTACCGGGCCACCGTCGCCGAGGTCGAACGGCTCGAGAAGCTGCTGGACGGCATGCTCGCGCTCGCGCTGGCCGAGAGCACGGCGACGCGGGTCGCCGCCCTCGGCGCCGACGAGGTGTGCGACCTCGCCTCCGTGCTCGCCGAACGCGTCGACGCCTGGCGTCCCGCCGCCGAGGACGCCGGTTCGAGGCTCGTGCCGCCACCCGGCCACGACGAGCCGGTGACCGTGCGCTGCCCGGAAGGCGAGCTGGCGCAGATCCTCGACGTGTTGCTGGACAACGCCGTCCACTACGCCGGGCGCGGCGCGAAGATCACCACCGACTGGGCGGCCGGTCCGGAGACCGCCACCCTCGTCGTCGCCGACGACGGGCCCGGTCTGTCCACTGAGGACCGCGCGCGGGCGACCGAGCGGTTCTGGCGCGCCGGCGGCGAAGGCGCCCCGCGCGGGACCGGGCTCGGGCTGGCCATCGCGCACCAGCAGGTCCGCACCCGGGGCGGGCTCCTCGACCTGCGCCAGGCCGAGCCGCACGGCCTCGAAGTCCGCGTCACCCTGCCGCTGGCGGAGGTGCCGGGATGACCCTCACCCGCCGCACCGCCCTGCTCGGCGGCCTCGGGCTCGCCCTGGCCGGCTGCTCGGCGTCCGGCTACCGCGGCCCGGAGCGCGCGCTGACCATCGCGGCCGGCGAGCCGGGCGGGTTCTACCTGGCCTTCGCCGAGCTGCTGGCCGCCGAGCTGAACCGCGCGGAGCCGCTGCTGCACGCCAAGGCCGTCCCGACCGAGGCGAGCGTCGCCAACGTCGACCTCGTGCGACGCGGCCAGGCCGATCTCGGGCTGGTGCTCGCCGACGTCGCCCAGACGTCGCTCGGCGGGCACGCGCCGTTCACCGAGAAGGTGCCGTTGCTCGCGCTGGGCCGCGTCTACGAGAACTACCTGCAGCTCGTGGTCCGGGCGGACGGGCCGGTGCGCCGGCTCGCCGACCTGGCGGGCCGCCCGGTGTCGCTCGGCGCCGGCGGTTCCGGGGCGGCCCAGCTCGGCGAGCGCCTGTTCGCGAAGGCCGGGGTCACGGTCGACGCCCGGCACCTGCTGTTCGACGACGCGGTCCGCGCGCTGGCCGGACGGCGGATCGACGCGATGCTGTGGTCCGGCGGGGTGCCGACGCCGAAGCTCGCCGACCTCACCCGCACCACGCCGATCGCCCTGCTGCCCCTGGATCCGGTCGTGCCGGCGCTCCGCGCCGCGTACGGCCCCGTGTACGACCAGGTCCAGGTGCCCGACGGCGCGTACCGCGGCGTCGGCGCGCTGGGCACGATCGGCGTCGCGAACCTGCTCGTCTGCTCCCCCGCCCTGCCCGGCGACGTCGCCGCCGCGGTCGTCCGGCTGCTCGTCGGGCACGCCACCGCCCTGGTGCCCGCGGAGGCCGTCGGAACCCAGTTCCTCGACGTGCGGACGTTGATCGGCACCCAGCCGGTGCCGCTGCAGCCGGGCGCGGCGGCCGCGTACCGCGCCCTGCACGGCTGACTGTGCCGATCGTTCCCGATCCGACCACAGTCACGGCCGAATGGCTTGGTGGCAACGGGTCACGTGCCGCGCGGGGGTCGGCCTGCTTTTGGCCGGATCGGGCAACTAGATTGGGCGCGTGACCGAACCCCGCCGCCCGATCGTCGAGATGCCGCTGCGCGTGCGCTACCACGAATGCGACGGCCAGGGCATCGTCTTCAACGCCCACTACCTGGCCTATGTGGACATGTGCGCCTTCGAGGCGGAGAAGATCCTGTTCGGCTCGCACGCCGAGTTCCTCGCCCACGGCACGGACGTCGTGGTCGCGGAGGCGAACCTGAAGTACCGCGCCCCCGCCCGCTACGACGAGGAACTGGTCGTCGCGCAGTACCTGAGCCACCTCGGCACGACGTCGCTGATCTTCGACTTCGAGATCCACCGCGCGGGCGAACCCGTGCTGGCGGCGAACATCCGGTACGTGTTCATCGATCCGGCCACCCTGCGGCCCACGGCGCCGCCGGACGCCGTCCGCAAGGTCTACGCGGCGCTGCTCGAGGACTGAGCCGTGTTCCGCGTTCTCTTCTACCACCCCGAAATCCCGCCGAACACGGGCAACGCGATCCGGCTGGCCGCCAACACCGGCTGCGAGCTGCACCTGGTCGAGCCGCTCGGGTTCACCCTGGAGGACAAGCAGCTGCGCCGCGCCGGGCTCGATTACCACGACCTGGCCCGGGTGCGGGTGCACGCGGACCTTCCGGCGGCGTGGGAAGCGTTGCTGCCCGCGAAGGTCTACGCGTTCAGCGCGTCGGCGACCCGGCTCTACACCGACATCGCGTACACACCCGGGGACGTGCTGCTGTTCGGCCCGGAGTCGGCGGGCCTGCCGCCCGACGTCCAGCACGCGCCGGAAGTCACCGACCGGGTGCGGCTGCCGATGCTGCCGACCAGCCGCTCGCTCAACCTGGCCAACACGGCGGCGATCACGATCTACGAGGCCTGGCGCCAGAACGGCTTCGCCACCCCGGACGCGCGCTGAGCGCTCCGCCGCGCGCTTGATCGGCTCCGGTAGGTTCGCCGGATGCGACAGCAGTTCCTGGGGGCGCTCATCGGCGCCGCGTTCGGCACCGTGTTCGTCCTCGTCAACTCCGGCGACCCGCTCCCCGCGGCGGTGGCCTGGGTGCTCCGTGCCCTCGCCGTCGTGGCGCTCGCGGCCGTCGTGGTCCTCGGCGTCCGCGCGGGCGGGCGCCCGACCCTGGAGGGCCGGCCGATGTTCGGCCCGAGCTACCGGGTGATCGTCATCGGCGAAGTGGTGCTGCTGGTCGCCGGGTTCTTCGTGTTGAACCTGCTGGACGCGCCGGTCCAGGCGAACGTCGCGTGGATCGCCACGGTCGTCGGGCTCCACTTCGCCGCGCTCGCCTCCGCGTGGAAGACCCGCTCGATCCTGGTGGTCGGGGTGGTCCTGACCGTGCTCGGCGTCGTCGGCCTCGCCCTGCTGGGCTCCCCCGCGCTGCCGTGGGTGCCGTTCGTGAGCGGCGTCCTGTCGGGCGTCACCCTGCTCGGCGGCAGCCTGTACGGCGTCCGCCGAGCGGGGTGATCACGGCAGCCGTTGCCCGAAGAACAGGCTGGCCGCGGCGCCCAGCATGAGGAGCAGGGTGCCGACGACGACCCACGGCTTGCTGGCGTCGGCGTCCTTGAGCTCGTAGCCGATCTGCTCACCGAGGTCCGCGTACACCTTCTTCAGCTCCTCGGCGCTGGCCGCCTTGTAGAAGTCGCCACCCGACAGCCGCGCGATCTCGCGCAGTGACTCGTCGTCCACGCTCACCGGCTGGGGTTTGTCGTCGATGGTGACCGAACCGTGGGTGGTGCCGAAGGAGATCGACGAGATCGGCACCCCGGCCTGCTTCGCCGCCTGCGCCGCGGTGTACCCGCCGCGCGCCGCGTACAGGTCTTCCGGGACGGTCTGTTTCCCGTCGGACATCAGCACGACGCGCGCCGGCGGCGGCCCGTCGGCCCCGCCGACGACGCTGGAGAAGCTCTCCACCGACTGCAGTGCCGCGAAGATGCCTTCGCCGGTCGCCGTCGACTGGGCCAGCTTGAGGTTTTCGATCGCCTTGATCACGCCGTTGCGGTCCGTGGTCGGGTTGACCAGCACCGTCGCCGTGCCCGCGAACGAGATCAGCCCCAGGTTGATCCCCGGGGTCATGTTCCGCGCGAACTGTGTCGCCGCCTCCTGCGCCGCCTTGAGCCGCGACGGCGCGACGTCGGTGGCCTCCATCGACAGCGACACGTCGATCACCAGCACCACGGTCGCCCGGTTGCGCGGCACCTTCTGCTCGGCGGTCGGGCCCGCCAGCGCCACGGTCAGCAGCAGCAGCGAGAGCACGACCAGCACGGCGGGCAGGTGCCGGACCCAGCCTTCGCTCTTCGGCGCGATCTTCTCCAGCAGGTCCAGGTTCGCGAACCGCATCGTCCGCCGCCGCCGCGCCCGCTGGACGAGCACGTACCCGGCGGCGACCGCGGCCACCGCGATCAGCAGCAGGAACCACCAGGGCGCGGTGAATCCGGTGAGACTCATGCGCCGCCCCCCTCGCTGACGCTCGGCCGCACGGCAGGATTCCGGCAAAGTCTCGAGGGTTTCCTGGTCTCGAATGACTCATTCGGGACCTCGCAGGTCCCGAATGAGTCATTCGCGACACCAAGCGCGGTGTCCAGCGGCTCGTTCACGCCACACCCCCGGACCACCGGCGCTTGCGGGCGACGACGAACCGCACCACGTCGGCGATCCAGTCGGCGTCGGTGCGCAGCGTCAGGTGCGCCGCACCCGCCCGCCGGAGCCCGGCCGCCACTTTCTGCCGGTGGGCGTGGGCCGCGGCCCCGAACTCCTTGCGCAGCAAGGCCGAAGCGTGCACTTCGCGCTGTTTCCCTGTCTCCGGGTCGGCCAGCACGACGGTGCCCACCTCGGGCAGGTCGACGTCGCGCGGGTCGAGGACTTCGATCGCGATCAGTTCGTGGCGCCCGCCCAGCGCCCGCAGTGGTCGCTCCCACGAGCTGTCGCCCAGGAAGTCGGAGATCACCACGGCCAGGCCGCGACGGCGCGGCGGGCGGCGCAGCGCCTCCAGGGCCTGGGCGAAGTCGCCCCGGGTGCCCTCGGGCGCGCGCGGTGTCTCGGCCAGCTTCCGCACCAGCCCGCGGGCGTGCGGCAGGCCGCCGCGCGCCGGGATGCGGGTGGTCTCCGCGCCGGTGGAGATCAGCGCGCCGATCCGGTTGCCGCCGCCCCCGGTCAGGTGCGCGACCGCGGCGACGGCGCAGACCACCAGGTCACGCTTCTCGCAGAGTGCCGTGCCGAAGTCGAGGCTCGCCGAAAGGTCGGCGACCACCCACGTCTCCAGCTCGCGGTCGGCCACGGTCTCGCGGATGTGCGGGGTCGTGGTGCGGGCGGTGACCGCCCAGTCCATCCGGCGCACGTCGTCGCCGGGCTGGTACGGACGGGCCTCGCCGGGCTCGGACCCCGGCCCCGGCACCAGGCCGAGGTGGTTGCCCTGCAGCAGCCCGTCGAGCCGGCGGCGGACGTCGAGCTCCAGCGTCCGGAGCCCGGCCTCCATCCGGTCGCCGCGCAGCACCGGCGGCGCCCACGCCGGGCGGACGCCCTTCTCCTTCTTCGCCATCGCCGGGTTACCTGACCGGCGCGCCCGCCGGGACCGGGCCGGCCCCGCCCTGTGGCCGGGCCGAAACCTGCGGCAGCGGCACGGTCTGCAGCACACGCGTGATGATGTGGTCGATCGGCACGCCGTCGGCCAGCGCGTCGTAGGACAGCACGAGCCGGTGGCGCAGCACGTCCGGCACCACGTCGACGACGTCCTGCGGCAGCACGTAGTCGCGGCCGCGGACCAGGGCCAGCGCCCGTGCGGCGGCGATGATGCCGAGGCTCGCGCGCGGCGACGCGCCGTAGGACACCCAGCCGGCGACGTCGGCGAGGCCGTGCTCGTTCGGCGTCCGGGTGGTCAGCACCAGGCGAACCACGTAATCGACCAGCGCGTGGTGCACGAACACCTGCGACGCGACGCCCTGCAGCCGGACCAGCTCGCCCGGGCTCAGCACCTCGTGCGGGGTGGGCGGGGTGACGCCCATCCGGTAGATGATCTCGCGCTCCTCCTCGGCGGAGGGGTACTCGACCAGGATCTTGAACAGGAACCGGTCGCGCTGCGCTTCCGGCAGCGGGTACACGCCCTCGTTCTCGATCGGGTTCTGGGTGGCGAGCACGAGGAACGGGTCCGGCATCGGGAACGTCTGCCCGCCGATCGACACGTGCCGCTCGGCCATCACCTCGAGCATCGCCGACTGCACCTTCGCCGGCGCGCGGTTGATCTCGTCGGCGAGCACGAAGTTCGCCACGACCGGGCCGAGCTCGACGTCGAACCGCTCGGCGCCCTGGCGGTAGATCCGGGTGCCGAGGATGTCGGCGGGCACCAGGTCCGGGGTGAACTGCACGCGCGAGAACGACCCGCCGACGACCCGGGCGAACGTCTCCACGGCCAGCGTCTTCGCCACACCGGGCACGCCTTCGAGCAGCAGGTGGCCCTTGGCCAGCAGACCCACCAGCATCCGCTCGACCAGGCGGTCCTGGCCGACGATGATCCGCTTGACCTCGAACACGGTCCGCTCCAGCAACTGGGCGTCCCGCGCCGGCGTCGCGGGCTGCTGCCCGTTCCCGCTCTCGGCGTAGCCGGGCTCGGTCACTCTGCCTCCTCAAAATCGTGCGCCGCCCCCGCGACGGTGATCACGCGGTGCGACCGTACTGCGTCCCCCGGTCGTCCGTCCGTCCGGCTCGCGGACGCACGCGTTGGCCCGTCAGTAGCCAACACGGTCACCGGTATGACACCTGTGAAGCACCTCTCGACCTGACAGGCGCCCTGGTCCCGCGGGGCCTGCGGGAATCGCGGGGGACCGGCCGAGATCCGCGCGACCGGCGAGCCCGCCTGATCCGGGTGGCTCAGCGGTGGCGCTCCAGGTCCTCCGGGGTGTCGATATCGTCCGCTTCGCCCCGTTCGGCCGGGACCTCGGCGACGGCCAGGCCGCCCAGGACGCGCCGCAGGGCGGCGTTCGCCACCTGCTCCGGCAACGCCGCCTTCAACGCGGCCACCCGCCAGGCGCCCAGCAGCCACTGCCGCGCCCCCGCGGCGTCGACCAGGACCGCGCCGTCGCCGTCGCCGACCGCCGCCACCAGCTTGTCCACAGTGGACCGGCGGACGCCCGGGAGGTCGGCCGCCAGCAGCGCGACCACCTCGACCTCGTCGGGGACGAAGACGAGCCCGGCGGCCAGCGCCGCCACCGGGCCGGTGCCGGGCACCGGTTCCCGCGTCCACACCACGTCGAAGCCCGGCCGCCGCGGGCCGACGGCGATCACCCGTTCGGCGCCGCCGAGGGCGTGGATCGCGCGGGCCAGCAACGGTTTCCCGCCCACCGACAGCGCCGGTTTGTCCACACCGGACAGCCGGCGGGCCGAGCCGCCGGCCACCACGATCCCCGCGTAGCGCATCCCGGGAACATTAGCGGCCCAGCACGAGGTAGGTGAAGCCCAGCACCCCCCGGTAATCCCGGACGTACTCGCGCAGCCGCTGGTCGAGCCACTCACGGACCTCTCCCGCCCGCGGGTCGGCGGAGTGCCCCGCCAGCCACTCCTCCCAGCCGGCCCGCGAGGTCGACTCGAAGTCGTCCCATTCGAGCTGGTCGGCGGTGCTGAGGTGCAGCACGCGCCAGCCGGCGTCGTCCACGGCGTCGAGCAGGTCCGGCAGGGTCAGCAGGCCGGGGCCCAAGATCTCCGCCGCCGCATCGGACGGGGGCACGGCCCAGAAGCCGTCGCCGTAGAGCAGACGGCCGGACGGCACCACCCGGGCGAGCCGGTCGAGCGCGGCCTTCGTCGAGCCGAAGGCGTGCGCGGCGCCGACGCAGAACGCCCGCTCGGCGGGACCGTCCCAGGTCGCGGCGTCGGCTTCGGTCAGCTCGACCCGCGAGGCCAGCCCGCGCCGCTCAACCGCCGCCCGGCCGCGCTCGAGCGAGGTGACGTCGTTGTCGACGCCGGTGCCGCGCAGCCCGGGCGTCCGCTCGACGGCACGCAGCAGCAGCTCACCCCAGCCGCAGCCGAGGTCGGCGAGGTGCCCCTCGGCCAGGCCCATCCGGTCGAGCAGCAGGTCCGCGTGCGGCTCGGACAGGGGCGTGTTCCAGCGCATCCGGGCGCGCCGCAGCGCGTTCAGTTCGTCGTCCACGACTCGATCTTGGTCCGGGCCGGTGACGGCGTCGAGCGGGTTTCAGCCGATGAGGCGCGTCGCGTACGGCATGATCCCGCCGTACCGCACCGGCGCGATCCGGACGCGCAGCCCGGACTGCGGGGCTTCGACCATCTGGCCGCCGCCGAGGTACAGGGCGACGTGGTGGATGCCGCCGTCCCCACCCCAGAACAGCATGTCGCCGCGGCGCATCCGGGACAGCGGGACCTGCCGCCCCGCCGAGTACTGGTAGCCGCTGTAGTGCGGCAGCGACCGGGCCCCGGCGAAGGCGAAGATCATCAGGCCGGAGCAGTCGAAGCCGATCTTGTCGTAGTCGCCGTAGCGGTCCGCGACGCCGCCGTCGCGGATGCCGCGGGTCGGGCCGCTCGCGTTGCCGCCGCCCCAGGCGTACGGCATCCCGAGCTTCGACAGCGCCCGGGCGATCACCGCCTCGATCGACGCGCCGGCCGGGGCCGAGGGCCCGCCGGACGGGGGGCCCTCGGCCCCGCCGGACCCGAGCGCCGCCTGGCGGGCGCGCTCCTCGTCCTCCCGGGTCTTCTGGGCGAGCCAGTCCTGGTAGCGCTGCCGCTGACCCTGCAGGCCGTTGACCTTGGCCTGCGCGGCGTACAGCTGCTGCTCGACGTCGGACTTGTTCTTCTGGAGCCGGGTGTTCTGCGACTCCTGGTCGTCCTGCGCCCGCACGGCCGCGGCCTGCGCGGAGTCGGCGCCGGTCTTCGCCCGGCGCGCGGCGTCCTGCTTCTCCTGGGCGATCTCCGCGGCCTTGCGGGCCGCGGCGTCCTTGTTCGACTTCTCGGTCCGCGCCTGCTGGAGCCGGTCGAGCGCGTTGAGCCGGTCGCCACCGACGGCGTCGAGCAGCTGCGCGCGGGCGAGCATGTCCTTGGGGCTGTCGGCGCTGAGGTACGCCGAGAGCGAGCCGACCGTGCTGCCCTGCTCGAAGCTCGCGGCGGCGAACGACTTGAGGTTCGCGCGGGCCTGCTCGATGGCCGCCGACGCGGCGTCCGCCTCGGTGCGGGCGGCCTTGGCGTCGTCCTCGGCGCGCGCCGCGTCGTCCTGCGCCGCCTGCAGGTCGACCAGGGCCTTGTTGGCCTCTTCCTGCTTGAGCTCGACGTCGTCCTGCAGCTGCGACAGCTTCTGCTCGGCCTGGGCGAGCTGGTTGGTCAGCCTGCCGACCTCGCCCGCTTTCGCGTTGGCGTCGGCCTTGCTCGAACCGAGGTCCGCGTCACTGGGGTTGGGCGGCGGCGGGGGCGCGGCGAGGCCCGTCCCGGCCGCGGCGGACAAGATCACCAGGACCAGGGCGGTCACGGTGAGTCCACGGCGGGCTCCCGGCACCGACCGTCCCCCGCGCCGTCCCGCCACGACCGCCACCTCCGTCACCAGCGCACACCGCGTGTCACCGCAGCCACACCACTATCACAAGCATCATCGGAAACTTACACACCGTAGGCATCAATTCCCCCCATTGAGGGACCCTTGGCGCGGATGGCGCAGCCCACACCGCGTGTCGTCTTGAACCCTTAACAGGACACGCGTACTGTTTGAGGCACCGCGAGGTGTGCCATCCCGAATCCGGTCCTACGGTGGGGGTGCGCAAGACTCGCGTCCGCCTCGTGCGGACTGCACGACACCCGAACTGACCGAACTGACCCGGGACTCGACCGCCGCACCGGCGCGGAAGTCCATGCCACTGGAGTTAGACGTGACCGCACCTGCCAGCAAGGACAGCTTCGGCGCCAAAGACACGCTGAAGGTCGGCGACGCCTCGTACGAGGTGTTCCGCCTGAACAAGGTCGAGGGCGCCGAGCGCCTGCCGTACAGCCTGAAGATCCTGCTCGAGAACCTGCTGCGCACCGAGGACGGCGCGAACATCACCGCCGACCACATCCGCGCGCTGAGCTCGTGGGACCCGACGGCCGACCCGTCGATCGAGATCCAGTTCACGCCCGCCCGCGTGATCATGCAGGACTTCACCGGCGTCCCGTGCGTCGTCGACCTCGCCACCATGCGCGAGGCGGTCACCGACCTCGGCGGCAACCCCGACAAGGTCAACCCGCTCGCCCCGGCCGAGCTGGTCATCGACCACTCGGTGATCATCGACGTCTTCGGCCGCCCCGACGCCTTCGAGCGCAACGTCGAGATCGAGTACGAGCGCAACCGCGAGCGCTACCAGTTCCTGCGCTGGGGCCAGGGCGCCTTCGACGAGTTCAAGGTCGTCCCGCCGGGCACCGGCATCGTGCACCAGGTCAACATCGAGCACCTCGCGCGCACGGTGATGTCCCGCAACGGGCAGGCCTACCCCGACTCCTGCGTCGGCACCGACTCGCACACCACGATGGTCAACGGCCTCGGCGTGCTCGGCTGGGGCGTCGGCGGCATCGAAGCCGAGGCGGCCATGCTGGGCCAGCCGGTGTCGATGCTCATCCCCCGCGTCGTCGGCTTCAAGCTGACCGGCGAGATCCCGGCCGGCGTGACCGCCACCGACGTCGTGCTCACCATCACCGAGATGCTGCGCCGCCACGGCGTGGTCGGCAAGTTCGTCGAGTTCTACGGCGAGAGCGTCGGCGCGGTGCCGCTGGCCAACCGCGCCACCATCGGCAACATGAGCCCGGAGTTCGGCTCCACCGCGGCGATCTTCCCGATCGACGAGGAGACCGTCCGCTACCTCAAGCTGACCGGCCGCTCGGCCGAGCAGGTCGCGCTGGTCGAGGCCTACGCCAAGGAGCAGGGCCTCTGGCACGACCCGTCGCGCGAGGCGACCTACTCCGAGTACCTCGAGCTGGACCTCTCGACGGTCGTCCCGTCGATCGCCGGCCCGAAGCGCCCGCAGGACCGCATCGAGCTGACGGACGCGAAGTCGTCGTTCCGCAAGTCGATCCACGACTACGTGGACGGCGAAGACCTCACGCCGCACACCAAGATGGACGAGGCTTCGGAAGAGTCGTTCCCGGCCAGTGACGCCCCGTCGCTGTCGTTCGCCGAGGACGACGCCGCGCCGGTCACCTCGTCCGCCGCGAACGGCGCGTCGGGCCGCCCGAGCAAGCCGGTCAAGGTCAGCACGTCCGACCGCGGTGAGTTCGTGCTCGACCACGGCGCCGTGGTGATCGCGTCGATCACCTCCTGCACGAACACCTCGAACCCGTCGGTCATGCTCGGCGCGGCGCTGCTCGCGCGCAACGCCGTCGACAAGGGCCTCGCGGTCAAGCCGTGGGTCAAGACGTCGATGGCGCCGGGCTCGCAGGTCGTCACCGACTACTACACCAAGGCCAACCTGTGGCCGTACCTGGAGAAGCTGGGTTACCACCTGGTCGGCTACGGCTGCACCACGTGCATCGGCAACTCCGGCCCGCTCTCGGACGAGATCTCCGCGGCGATCCAGGAGAACGATCTCACCGCCGTTTCGGTGCTCTCGGGCAACCGGAACTTCGAGGGCCGGATCAACCCCGACGTGAAGATGAACTACCTCGCGTCGCCGCCGCTGGTCATCGCCTACGCGCTGGCCGGCACGATGGACTTCGACTTCGCGAACCAGCCGCTGGGCCAGGACACGCAGGGCAACGACGTCTTCCTCAAGGACATCTGGCCGACCGCGCAGGAAATCCAGGAGACCATCGACTACGCGATCACGCAGGAGATGTTCACCAAGGACTACGCGGACGTCTTCGACGGCGGCGAGCGCTGGAAGTCGCTGCCCACCCCGGAGGGCAAGACCTTCGAGTGGGACCTCGAGTCCACCTACGTCCGGAAGCCCCCGTACTTCGAGGGCATGACGCCGGAGCCCGCGCCGGTCACCGACATCACGGGCGCGCGCGTGCTGGCGAAGCTGGGCGACTCGGTCACCACCGACCACATCTCCCCCGCCGGCGCGATCAAGCCGGGCACCCCGGCCGCGCAGTACCTGACCGAGCACGGCGTGGAGAAGAAGGACTTCAACTCCTACGGCTCGCGGCGCGGCAACCACGAGGTGATGATCCGCGGCACGTTCGCGAACATCCGGCTGCGCAACCAGCTCCTGGACGACGTGCAGGGCGGCTACACCCGTGACTTCACGGTCGACGGCGCGCCGCAGGCGTTCATCTACGACGCGGCGCAGAACTACGCCGCGGCCGGAACGCCGCTGGTCGTGCTGGGCGGCAAGGAGTACGGCTCGGGCTCGTCGCGCGACTGGGCGGCCAAGGGCACTTCGCTGCTGGGCGTCCGCGCGGTGATCACCGAGTCGTTCGAGCGCATCCACCGGTCCAACCTGATCGGCATGGGCGTCATCCCGCTGCAGTTCCCGGCGGGCGAGTCGGCCTCGTCGCTCGGCCTCGACGGCACCGAGACGTTCGACATCTCGGGCATCACGGCGCTCAACGAGGGCACCACGCCGCGCACGGTGCACGTCACCGCGACCAAAAATGATGGAGCCACCGTGGAGTTCGACGCGGACGTCCGGATCGACACCCCGGGCGAGGCGGACTACTACCGCAACGGCGGCATCCTGCAGTACGTGCTGCGGAAGATGACGCAGGTGTAAGGGTTTCTCTCGCACGAAGCGCTCGGCCCGGCTCAACCGCCCCAATGTGGCGTTCGGTGCGTCCAACGCAACCAATGTGGCGTTCGGTTCGTTGGACGCAACCAACGCCACATTGGGGCGTTTCACGTCGCCGCCGGCGAAGCCGGGACCTGCCCGAGTGGCTGCCGGGCCGGACGTGAAACGGGCCGGGGTGACAGCGTCACCCCGGCCCGTCAGGCGATCGGCCTCAGCCCTGCGCGGGCGCGGCCGCCGTCTCGAACGGCTGGACGTTCGGCTGGAACACCTGGCCGCCGGCCGGCACCTTGAGGTCGGTCAGGTAGTCCGCCACGGCCTTGTCGACGCCCAGCGCGTCACCGAGGATGCAGTGGCCGAACGCGTCGACCGACAGCAGCCGGGTGTTGCCCAGCTCGGCCGCCATCCGCTGCGCGAACTGGTACCGCGTGGCCGGGTCGTAGAAGTTGCCGACCACGACGACCGGGGCGTCGGTCTTCGCCCGCCACGGGCCGCGGTAGGCGTCCTTCTTCGCCGGCCACACCGGGCAGGCCGCCGTGTCGGCGAACGCCTGGTACCGGCCGAACGTCGGCGATTCGCGCTCCCACTTGGCCGCGATCCCCGGCACCTGGTCCTGCTTGATCTTGAACGGCTTGTCGGCGCAGTTGACGGCGAAGTACGAGTCGTCGCTGATGTAGGGGCTGTCCGGGTTCTGGTCGGCCAGGCCCTGCTTGCCGGGCGTGAGCACCTTCATCGGCCGGCCCTGCAGGGTCTGGGCCTGCGCGCCCGCCGGGTGGATCGCGGTGTACAGCGCCTGCAGGTCCTCGGCCAGGCCGGCGAACGCCCCCGGCGAATACATGACGCCCGAAACCCCGCCGGTGAACTGGTTGATGTCCACCGTGCCGCCACCGGGGATGGTGATCGGCTGCTTGCGCAGGTACTCGCGCAGCTCGTCGAACTTCGCCCGCGGGGTGCCGTCGCTGAACGCGCACTTCGCGCCCACCTGGTCGCACCGCTTGAGGAACGCGTCCAGCGCGATCTCGAAGCCCTGCGCCCGCTCCCGGTCGTACTCGACACCGTCACCGGTGCGCAGCGCCGGGTCGACGTTGCCGTCGATCACGATCGCGCGGGACTGCTTCGGGAACATCGACGCGTAGGTCGAGCCGATCAGCGTCCCGTACGAGAAGCCGACATAGGTCAGCTTCTGGTCGCCGACCGCCGCGCGCAGAGTGTCGAGGTCGCGCACGACGTCCTTGGTGGACATGTGGTTCAGCAGCGAACCGGCGTTGTTCCGGCAGAACTGGCCGTAGTCGCGATAACTGGCCAGCGTGCCGGAGATCTCGGCGCGGCTCAGCGGCACCGGGATCTGGGCGGCGAAGACCTCGTCCGCGTCCTCCTGCGTGGTGAAGCAGCGCAGCGGGTTGCTCTCCCCGACCCCGCGCGGGTCGAACCCGATCAGGTCGAAGCGGTCGAGGACCGGGGGCTGGAAGATGTTCTGGCCGCCGATCGGCATCCGCAGGCCCGAGCCGCCGGGGCCGCCGGGGTTGAGGAACAGCGAGCCGACGCGCTTGTCGGACGTGCGGGCGGCGCGCTTGAGCAGGGCGATGTCGATGGTGCCCAGCGTGGCGTCGTCGTGGTCGATCGGCACGCGGTAGCGCGCGCAGCTGTAGAACTTGACCTGGTCCGCGGGCACCCCGGCGAGGGTGTCGCTCGAGCAGGTGCCCCATTTGACGGCGGCGGTCGCGCCGACGACGGCGGGCTTGGCCACCGCGTCTTCGGCCGCCACCGCGGTACCGGCCGTCCCGGCCAGGCTTACGCCGGCCACGAGCGCCCCCACCAGTGCGAACGACCGCACCCGGCCCTTTGTGGATCTCGGCAAGACGTCTCCTCCCTAGGTCACGCACTCGCCGCGCGCTCAAGGCCCCACGGCGCGTTACCCGGGTGAGACTGGCACAAACCGGTGAATACCGTCACCGGCCGAAAGGATGGTGGGAATCTATCGGGCGACGCGAGCGAGTACGAAAACGGGCAACGACCGGCCTGCCTCTTTTCGCTCCATCGCATACCCGGGCCAGAACGCGAGCAGCTCGGCCCACATCCGGTCGTACTCCTCGCCGGTGAGTTCGCGCGCCACGACCTCGATCGGCCGTCCCGCCAGCGCGATCCCGGCCTTCGGGTGCGCGCGCAGGTTGAGCGCCCACGCCGGATCGTGCGGCCGGCCCCAGTTGGACGCCGTGAGCACGAAGTCGTCACCGCGCGGGAAGTAGAGCAGGTTGGTGCTGCGGGGCAGCCCGCTCTTGCGGCCGGTCGTCGTCAGGCGCAGCGACGGCAGCCCGGCGAGCGCCACGAGGCTCACCCGGCCGCCGAACGCGCGGTGCAGTTTCTTGTCCGCCCAGACGACGAACCGGGCCGTGCGCATCAGCCACGGCTTCGTGCCGACGGCCCGGGCGAGCGCCCGGAGAGGATTAGCCACGCACAGATCTTGCCAGGCTCACCCCGAACCGCTGCTGGGAGTCCGTCCACCAGCGCTCGAGGGCGAACCCGGCCGCGGCCAGCTCAGCCTCGATGCCGCCGGGACGGAACTTGGCCGAGATCTCCGTCCGGATGTGCTCGCCCTCGGCGAAGGACACGGTCAGGTCCGCGCCGGGGATCTCGACCGTGAGTTCGCGGCGGGCCCGCAGCCGCATCTCGATCCACTCGTTCTCCGCGTCCCAGTAGGAGACGTGGTCGAACTCGTCCGGGTCGAAGTTCGCGCCGAGCCGGGCGTTGATCACCCGCAGCACGTTCTTGTCGAACTCCGCCGTGACGCCCGCCGCGTCGTCGTAGGCGCGTTCGAGAATCCGGGGGTCCTTGACCAGGTCGGTGCCGAGGAGCAGCCACTCCCCCTCGTCGAGCACCTCGCGGACCGACCGCAGGAAGGTCGCGCGTTCGGCGGGCAGGAAGTTGCCGATCGTGCCGCCGAGGAAGGCCACCACCCGGGGCTGGCCGCCGGGCAGCAGCGCGAGGTGCTGGGTGAAGTCCCCGACGACGCCGCGGACGGCCAGCCCCGGGTAGTCCGCCGAAATCGACTCGGCGGCCTCGGCCAGGGCGGACTCGGACACGTCGAGCGGGACGAACGCCTCCAGGGTCCCGTGCCCGGTGAGCGCGTCGAGCAGCAAACGGGTCTTCTCGCTGGACCCCGAACCGAGCTCGACGAGCGTGTGCGCGCCGGTCAGCTCGGCGACGTCCCCGGCGTGCGCGGCCAGCACCTCGCGCTCGCTGCGGGTCGGGTAGTACTCCGGCAGCTGGGTGATCTTCTCGAACAGTTCGCTGCCCTCGGTGTCGTAGAACCACTTGGGCGGCAGCCACTTCCGGCCGGCGGCGAGCCCGGCGACGACGTCCGCGCGGAGTTCCTCGGTGACGGCGTCGCCGGAGCGGTGGTGGTCGAGATCGACTTCGGTCATGGGTGCTCCTGGGTCAGGGGAAGCAGGTCGACGCCGGCCGCGGTGGCGCGCACGGCGTGGTGGTCGGGGACGGGTCGCCAGCGCGGGTCGCCGTCGCAGGGTTCGGACGACAGCAGGACGCCCGTGCGCGTCACCAGCATCGACAGCGCGTGCGTCCAGGTCGTGCCGATCAGCGTTTCGCCGTCGGTGAGCAGGAAGTTGAGCCGGGAACCGGGCGCGGCCGCCTCGACGGCGGCGGTGAGTCCCGCGACCGCTTCGAGGGGGTCTTCGCCGGTGGCCAGCCGGGCGCGCAGCATCGCCCAGAGCACCGCCGAGTCGGTCGGCGCCTCCAGGGTGAGCAGCTCGGTGACCGGCAGCTCCTTGGCGAGCTCGGCCAGCGAGGCCGGCCAGCCGCGGACGACGCCGTTGTGGCTGAACAGCCAGCGCCCCGCGGTGAACGGCGCCGCGGCCGCTTCGGTCACCGGCATGCCGGTGGTGCCGTTGCGGACCGCGGCGACGAACGCGCCCGAGGTGACGGCCGCGGCCAGCGTCGGCAGCGTCTCGTCCGTCCACAGTGGAGTGGACCGCCGGTGGCGCAGCGGCGCGGCGCCGCCGGGGCCGGGGTACCAGCCCAGCCCGAACCCGTCGGCGTTCACCGAGCCGCCGCCGCGCATGTCCGCCGGCGCGTACGACTGCACCAGCAGCGAATGCGGGGCGCGGAAGAGCACCTCGGCGGGCGAAACCGGCTCGCCGAGGTAGCCGATGTGGCGGCACATGGGCCTAGCCCACCTCGCCGGGCGCCGCGTCGCGGGCGGTGCGGAAGCCGGCGAAGATCTGCCGCCGGATCGGGTAGTCCCAGTTGCGGAACGTGCCCCGGACGGCCGCCGCGTCGGTGCCGAACGAGCCGCCGCGCAGCACCTTGTACTCCGGCCCGAAGAACACCTCCGAGTACTCCCGGTACGGGAACGGGGCGAAGCCCGGGTAGCCGTGGAAGTCGGTGCTCGTCCACTCCCAGACGTCGCCGATCAGCTGGTGCACGCCGGTCGGCGACGCGCCGGCCGGGTACGCCCCCACCGGCGCCGGCCGCAGGTGCCGCTGGCCGAGGTTGGCGTGTTCGACGCCCGGTTCTTCGTCACCCCAGGGGAACCGGCGCGACCGGCCGGTCGCCGGGTCGAAGCGGGCCGCCTTCTCCCACTCCGCCTCGGTCGGGAGCCGCCGCCCGGCCCAGGCCGCGTACGCCTCGGCTTCGTGGTAGGAGACGTGCACGACCGGCTCGCCGGCCGGGATTCGCTCGTACACCCCGAACCGGGTCCGCCACCAGCCGTCCTGCTCCCGCTTCCAGAACCGCGGCGCGGTGATGCCGTGCTCGGTGCGGTAGGCCCAGCCGTCGGCGCTCCACCAGCGCTCGTCGTCGTAGCCGCCGCCGTCGAGGAATTCGGTGTAAGCCCCGCACGTCACCGGCACGGTGTCCATCCAGAACGCTTCGACGGCGATTTCGTGCGCCGGGCGCTCGTTGTCGAGCGCCCACGGCTCCGCCGACGTGCCCATCGTGAAGGCACCGCCCGGCACCAGGACCTCCGCCGGCAACGCGCCCGGACGGGCGGGCGGCGGCTCGGGCGCGTGCAGCACCGGGTCGCCCTTGCGCAACTGGTGGGTGGCCAGCATGGTCTCGTCGTGCTGCTGTTCGTGCTGGGTGACCATGCCGAACGCGAACGCCCGTTCGGTCAGCCGCCTGCCCTGCAGCGGCACCCGCTCCAGCACGTCGAACGCTTTCTCCCGGACCTCCCGGACGTAGGCCCGCGCCTCGGCCGGGCCGAGCAGCGGCAGCGCCGGGCGGTCGGCGCGGGCGTGCTGGAAGGCGTCGTAGATGTCATCGATGTCCGGCCGCAGCGGCTCCCGGCCACCGACGTCGCGGACCAGCCACAGCTCCTCCTGGCTGCCGATGTGCGCCAGGTCCCAGACCAGCGGCGACATCAGCTTGGAGTGCGGGCGGACCAGGTCCTCGTCGTCGACGGCGTCGGTCAGCGCGATGCTGCGCGCCCGGGCGCGGGTCAGTGCTTCGGCGGCACGGGCGCGCAGGTCCTGCGGGCTCAGCTCCCCCAGAGCGTCGGCCTCTGTCGTGGTCATCGTTCGCTCCTCGATCGGTATGCGCGCCCCTGCACGCTCTCGCTGATCTCGGTGATGGTGTCCGTCGCCAGCCCGGTCGCGCCCAGCTCCGCGCAACCGAGGTCGGCCAGCGCGGTCGCGGCGGCCGCGAGCTCCCGGTCGGCGAGGCCGCGCCGCGCCGCCGTGTCCCACCGGTCCGCGACCGGCGCGCACAGGTCGCGCACCTTGTCCACAGTGGACGGACGGGCGAGCAGCGCGGTGACCAGCGCCGCCGGTGGCAGCCACTCGTCCGGCGGCTGCGCGTCGAGGTACCGGATCTCCAGGTACCCCTGCGGGCGGACGGGGGTGAACATCGTCGTGAGGTGGTAGTCGAGATCCGCCACCGTCGGCTTCGGCAGCAGGGCGGCCGCTCCTCCGCCCTCGATCCAGTCGGCGAAGGTCAGCCCCTCCGGCGCGTCCCACGGCCGGTCGCCGCGGCGCAGCACCATCAGCGGGGTGTCCATCAGGCGCTTGGCCCACACTCCAGCGGGGTCCTCGTCCACGACACCCGCCGTGCGGGTGCGGACCGCCTCCGTCTCGTGCACGGCGAGCCACCGGGCGGACGCGTGCCCGGTGTCCCGTCCGGCGTGGACCCGGGAATTGGCGAAGAGGGCCAGCAGCGGCGGGCCCATCGCGTGGGCGGCCGCCCACCGGGCCGCGTACTGCCCCGGCTCCCCGGTGTCGACGCAGATCTGCAGGCCCGCGGTGCTGCACATCATCGTGATGCCACCGGGGCCGATCGGCGCGAACCGGCGCTCCATCGCCGCGTAGCGGGGCGTGTGCAGGAGCCGGCGGGGCGCGCGGTGCGCGTCGATCCCCGTCTCGCCCAGCTCGAGGCCGTGCCGGGCGAGGCGGTCACGCAGGTGGTGGAGGTCGGCTGTCACGGCTGCGGCGAGGTCGCGCAGGGAGGCCTGGGGAAGGGCGGAGATTTCGACCTGGCCCCCGGGTTCGAGGCTCACGGGTGAGCCGGCCGGGAGCGGTGAGGCGGGGCTGTCGGGGCGCAGCGTCCGCGGCGTGTGCGGACCCAGCGCCGTGGCGAGGACGTCGGGATCGAGGGGTCTCGCCGGGTCATCGGCGTCGTGCACGATGAACTCCAGCTCGACGCCGGTCAGACGCGGTGGTCCATGCTTGAAACACACCGATGCCACGTACGCCTCCCCGGCCGCGCGGTCCGCCAGGACCCGCGCGGTGCGGTTCGACGCACTACCCGACTTCTCGGGAAAATCGTGCATCGTAGAACCTGGAGATGCTTCCGTCATGTCCGTTCCCTGTTCCGTTTGGTGGAACTTCTTGACATCGGACGCTACACGCGGGGTACGACAAAATCAGGCCGGATCTTGCGCAGCGGGACTGGTTCACCACTCCGTAAGAAGACCCGGATCAGGGCAACGCGGACTCGGTGCCCAGGCCCAGTTCGGCCGCGGACGCCCGCACGGCCTCGATCACCAGGTGCAACGCCGGGCGCCGGAACTCGGTGCGCCGGTAGGCGATCGACACCGTCCGGAGCAGCGGCGTGGTGAGGGTGACGACGTCGATCCCCGGTGGCCGCAGCAGGCGCAGGCCGAGGTCGGACACGAGGGTGATGCCGAGCCCGGCGCCCACCATCGCCATCGCCGTCGACTGCTCTTCGACCTCGTGGTTGATCTTCGGGGCGAAGCCGTGCCGCCGGCAGGCCGTGCGCATCGCCCGGCCGAAGTGCGACTTCGGGCTGGCCAGGATCCACGGGTGCTCGGCGAGGTCGTCCAGGGCCGCCGAGCCCGCGGGCACCGCGCCGCGCGGCACCGCCGCGTGCAGCCGTTCCACGGCCACGACGGCGCGTTCCAGCCCGCCGTCCCAGGTCGTCGGCGCGTCGGAGTACTCGATCACGAACGACAGGTCGAGGGTGCCGTCCCGGACCGCCTCGGCGGTGTCCTCCGGCGCCAGCTCGCGCGTGCGCACCTCGATGCCTGGGTGCTCGCCGGCGAGCGCGGTCAGCGCCGTCGGGAGCAGGCCGGAGGCCACGGACGCCCACACCCCGGCGGTCAGCCGGACGGTGCGGTCCTCCTGCGCCTCCTTGAGGGCGTGCGTCGCGCGCTCCACCGAACCGAGGATCTCTTCGGCGTGCTCGGTGAGCAGCTCGCCCAGCTCGGTCAGCTGGACGCGGCGGCCGAGCCGTTCGAACAGCTTCGCCCCCACGTCGCGCTCCAGCTGCGCGAGTTGCTGCGAAACGGCCGAGGCGGTGTAGTGCAGCGATACCGCTGCCGCGGTCACGGTGCCTCGGCGGTGCAGCTCGCGAAGCATCCTTAAACGGTGCAACGAAAGCTCCATGAACCAAACCTAAACGAGATCGTGCAGCAGCGTTAAATGGACGCGCGGACCTCCGGGGGCGCACGCTCGTGGTGGCGGTCAGGAGGCCGCCCCGGACTTCCCTGGAGGTGAGTGGCCTGATGACCCCGCGCGACGCCGAGCCGCTGATGCGGCTCACGTGGACCGATCCCGTCACCGGCGCACACGGCTACCTGGTCGTGCACAGCCTCGTCTCCGGCGTCGCCACCGGTGGCACCCGGATGCGGGCGGGCTGCACCATGAGCGAGGTCGAGGACCTCGCCCGGGGCATGGCCAACAAGACCGCGACCTTCAACCTCCCGGTCGGCGGCGCCAAGGGCGGCATCGACTTCGACCCGAAGGACCCGCGCGCGTTCGGCGTGCTGAAGCGGTTCTGCGAGTTCCTCCGGCCGTGGCTGGACGCGCACTGGGTGACCGCCGAGGACCTGGGCGTGCCGCAGCACCTCATCGACTCCGTGTTCGCCGAGCTGGGGCTGGAGCAGTCGTACCACGCCGCGATCCGCCGGTCGGCCGATCCGGCGCGCACCCTGCGCCGGGTGCAGGCCGGGCTCAACGCACCGGTACCCGGCGGGCTGCTGCTCGGCGACGTCGTCGGCGGCTACGGCGTGGCGCAGGCGTGCCTCGGCGTCGCGGCGGCGTGGGACTGGGACGTGCGCCGGACCACCGTGGCGGTCCAGGGCATCGGCACCATGGGCGGCGGCGCGGCCTGGTACCTGCACGAAGCGGGGATGAAGGTGGTCGCGGTGGCCGACGCCGCGGGGACGCTGTACGCGCCGGAGGGCCTCGACGTCCCGGCGTTGCTGGACCTGCGCGATCGCTTCGGCGAAGTGGATCGGTCCCGGCTCCCCGAGGGGGTCCGCTCGCTGCCGCGCGAAGCCGTCGTCGCGACCGACGCCGACATCTTCGTCCCGGCCGCCATTTCGTACGCGCTGCGGCCGGACAACGAGAACCTGGTCAAGGCGGCGGTGGTCGTCGAAGCGGCGAACGCGGCGACGACGCCGGAAGCGGAGGCGGCGCTGTCCGCTCGAGGTGTCGCGGTGGTGCCGGACTTCGTCGCCAACGCGGGCGCGGCGGCCTGGGCGTGGTGGCTGCTGCTGGGCGAGGTCGGCGCCGACCCGGCCGACTCGTTCCTGCGGCTGCGCACCGAGATGCAGGCGAAGGTCGCGCTCCTGCTGACGGCGTGGAAGCTGGACCGGCTGCCCCTGCGCGTCTCCGGGCTGCGGCTGGCCGAGGCCAACCGGGCCCAGCGTGCCGAAGCCGCGCTGACGCCGGAGGGTGAGCCGGGGCTGCTCATCCCGTGAGCCGGCGGTTCCGCGCGGCGCCTCGGGTGGGGCGCCGCGCGGGCCGGCTGTCAGCGGGCGAAGCGGTCCGTCGCGCCGACGAGGACGTCCCGCATCGGAGTGTCGGACGTCGAGTGCCCGATGTTTTCGAGCATCACCAGTTCGCTGCCCGGCCAGGCGTGGTGGAGCAGCCACGGCGTGCCGACGAGGTTGTTCGTGTCGAGCACGCCCTGGGCCAGCACGGCGGGGATCCCGGCGAGCTTGCCGAGGTTGTGCAGGATCTCGCCGTCGGGCAGGAAGGCCCGGTTGCTGAAGTAGTGCGTGACCAGCCGCGCGAAGCAGAGCCGGTACGCGGGGTCCTCGAAGTCGTCGTGCGGCGGGACGCCCGGAAGCATCGCGTCCTCCCAGGCGCACCAGTCTTTCGCGGCTTGGTGGTGGACGGCGGGGTCCGGGTCCATCAGCAGCCGGTGGTAGGCCGCGGACAGGTCGCCGTCGCGCTCGCTCTCCGGCACGCCGGCCAGGAATTTCGCGAAGCCCTCCGGGAAGTACGCGCCGAGGCCGCGGATGAGCATTTCGATCTCGATGAACCGGTCCGTCGCCAGGCCCATCAGGACGATCTCGCTGATCCGCTCGGTGTGCCGCAGCGCGTAGGTCAGGCTGAGCACCGAGCCCCAGGAACCGCCGAACAGCAGCCACTTCTCGATGCCGAGCCGGGTCCGGAGCAGCTCGAAGTCCGCGACCAGGTGGTCGGTGGTGTTGGCCGACAGGTCGGCGACGGGGGCGCCGGCGTGCGGGGTGCTCCGGCCGCAGCCGCGCTGGTCGGCCAGCACGATCCGGTAGCGCGCCGGGTCGAAGAACCGGCGGACGTTCGCGGAGCAGCCGGAGCCGGGGCCGCCGTGCACGACGAGCGCCGGTTTCCCGTCCGGGTTCCCGCAGGTCTCCCAGTAGATCTCGTGCCCGTCACCGACGTCGAGCATGCCGTGCTCGTACGGCTCGATCTCGGGGTACAGCCCAGCCATCAGCGCGTCCTTCCACCGGAATACAACAGCGCTGTCACATTAGCCGCGCAGACCGCTCCCGCGCGCGGTCTTTCCGGTTCAGACGAGGGCGCCGGCCAGCTCCATGAGTGTGTCGGCCAGCTCCCGCGGGCCCGCGGGGCCGATGTGGATGACGGCGTCGTCGCCCGCGCCGGACGTGTAGCTGAGGTAGCGGCCCCAGTCCGTGTCGGCGTAGTGCAGCGGCTGCCGCAGGCAGGTGTGGCGCCCGACGTCGTCACGGCGTCCGACGTAGAGCTCACCGCTGCCCGAGACCGGCCGCCGCACCAGGCTGACGACGTCGGCGATCGCCGGATCCAGCGAACGGGCGTCCTGACCGCGGCGGGCGGCCTCGGTCAGGTCCGCCACGCGGACGGTGCGCGGGTGACCGCCGCCGGGACCCACCGGCGGCAGCTGCTCGACGAGCGATTCGGCAAGCCGGTTCCGGTCGATTTCCCGCACGCCGACGTGCGTCCCGTCGGAGACCGCGAGGACCGCCTGCAGCCCTTTCGCCGCGGCGAGCACGCCGTAGGTCTGCCCCTCGGTGCCAACCCAGCCGTAGCACTCGCGTGCCGGGCTCACCAGCAGCGGGAGCCAGTCGAGGAAGTCGACGGTGACCCGGCCGCGCGCGTCGACCAGCCCTGCCTCCACGAGCGCGGCGTCGATCCGCTTGCCGGCTTCGTCGCGTTCTTCGCCCGAGAGCCACAGCGGCTCCGGACGCAGGGTGAGGTGCAGCTGGCCGACCTGCTCGCGCTCGGCCAGTGCGGCGAGCGCCTCGACCGGAACGTCCACCCGGCCTGTTGCCACGGTCACCCGCCTACTCCCCGATGACCGGCGGACTGGTCCGCTGGTCCGTGCCGAAGATGGCGTCCGGGTCCGCCTCGATCAGGAAGTCCGGGCGCTGGTGCTCATCGTCTTCCTCACCCTCGCCCCGGCGGCCGCCGGCACCCATCGGGCCCATCTGCCCGGACCGGCCGCCCGCCGCCCGCGCGGCGGCGGCTTCCGCCGCGGCCGCGTTGCCGAGGCTGCCCATGCCGGAACCGCGGCCACCGCCGAGGCCGCGCTCCCCCGCCGCGCCGCCACCGGTTCCGCTGCCGGACCCGGTTCCGCTGATCGGGCGGCCGTTCGAGTCGAGTAGCCGGCTCCCGGCGTTGCCGCTGGTGGGCCCGCGGCCGCCGGTGCTCGAGTTCGGGTCGCTGCCGAAGGTGTTCGAGTAGTTCTGGCCGCCCCCGCCACCGGTGTTGGTCGGGTAGAAGTCGATCCCGTCGGTGTCGGGCGTCGTCCGGCCCGGGCGGTCGGTGATCTGCTGCCCCGGCCGCGTCGGCGTGGTCGGGCGTCCGGTGCCGGTCGTGTGTGTGTCGTCGCCGGGCGGGACGACGACGCCCCCCGGCCGGTCGGTTCCCCCGCGCCGGTCCGTGCCACCCGGACGGTCGGTTCCCCCCGGGCGGTCGGTGCCGCCGGGCTGGTCAGGACCGCCGGTGTGCGTCGGGTCGACGGTGGTGGTCGAGGTGTGGTCGTCCGAGCCGGGCGGCGGCTTCGGCTGCCCCTTGTGCTCGTCGATGATGTGCGGGTGCGGGAGCAGCTCGATGATGGGCGGGGGCGGCGGAGGCGGCGGACCCCCGCCCGTGTTGACGGAGATCGACGCACCGTCGGACTCGAGCACGCCGTAGTCGGTGGGAAGCGCCGCCCTCGTGCTGTCGGTGGCGTTGCTGTACTGGTCCATGACGCGGACGTTGGTCTCGTTGGCGGCGTTGTACTTCGCCATGCCCGTCTGGTAATCGTCGATGTCGTCCTTGGCCATGAACGGCCCGGCGATCGGGATGGCGGCCTTGAGCCCGGTGGTCCAGGGGTTGGGCTTGTCGGGCTTCGGCGGCACCTCGACGACGGCGTTGTTCGAATCTTCGAACACGGCGGCCTGGGTCTTGACGGAATCCGTGGTCGCGTCCAGCGGCCTCGAACTGTCGCGGAACGCTCGTTCCATCGGTCCCGCGCCCGCGTTCGCGGCGTCCGCGGCGTCACCGCTCCAGGAGGTCACCATGCGTTCCTGCAGCGCCTTGATGCTCGCACCGTGCTCCATGTAGGCGTCGGACAGCTGCTGGACCACCTCCGCCAGCTGCTGCAGCCCCGTGGTGTCGCCCTGTCTGAAGTTGTCGAAGATCTGCTTGCCGTCCACTCGTCATGCCCCCTTGAGTGTCTTGATGATGCTGGACGCCACCTGGGTGGCCACCCCGCAGGAGTCGTCCGGCCCCTGGTAACCCTGGGCGTACACGTCGAATGTGAGGTCGTCGGCGATGCCGACGTCGAGGCCGCAGGAACCCTTCGGCCGTTCGTCCACGATGCCCCAATAGACGACCGGGTAGCCCTCGACGTCCGGAGCGCGCTCGAGGAACCGGACATAGGTCTTGTTGCGGTAGCCCGCGTAAAGCCCGGCCAGGCCACCCGCCCCCCGGTCGCGGTTTCCCGTCCCGAGCGTCACGAGCAGGCCGATGCCTTCGCCGCGCAGCTTCCACGCGCAGGACGGCCCCGCCTTGGTGAACGGCGTGTCACCCTTCGCCTGGTAAACACCCGGATCCGTATAGCGCAGCGAGGTCAGGACGTCCTTCGGGACGATCGCACAGGTGTCGCCGACGTACTTGCTCGCGTCCAGAGGAGCGGGAACCTTCGGCACCTCGGGGTCCGCCGACGGCGCGCCCGTCGCCGACGACCCCGCCGTCGAGGGGGACGCCGTGCCCTCGGTCGTCGTGGTGCACGCGGTCGCGAGTCCCGCGGAAACGGTCATAAGGATCGCCAGAGCACCCAGTTTGCTTCGGAACAAGTTCGGCTCGCCTATGCCTTGAAGGTGTCGGACAGGTCCTGGTCGGTGACCACGGTCTTCGACTGCGCTTCCTTGAGTTTCTTGATGTAGTCCTGTGCGTACTTCCGCATGGACGTGTTCTGGTTGAGCAGCGCGGTGATCGAGTCGGAACTGGTCGAGGCGAAACTTCCGCTGGCCGGGTCCTCGCCGGGCGCCCCGCGCACCATGAGGAGGCTCTGGATCTTGTCCCCGTCGTCGACGATCTTGTCGAGGACGTCCTCCCACTGGTGGATCACCGCGGACAGCTCTTCGGGGTCCATCTTGAACTGGCCACCCTTGCCCCCGCCGTAGACCCGGCCCGGGGTGTCGAAGACGTCGCCCCAGAGCGCCTGTGCCGCCTGCCCGGCCTCGCCGATGATCACGCCAGCACCTTCCCCTCAGTTCACCCACCGTGATGGTGCAAAGACTAGCCAACCGTCTCACGACCTGTCAGCGAATCGCCGCAACCTTCGGACGATGGGGCCGACGGTCCGGTTCCCCACACTCCCGGTCACAGTACGT
The DNA here is from genome assembly GCF_040682715.1 of Amycolatopsis sp. NPDC051128. Taxonomy (NCBI): domain Bacteria; kingdom Bacillati; phylum Actinomycetota; class Actinomycetes; order Pseudonocardiales; family Pseudonocardiaceae; genus Amycolatopsis; species Amycolatopsis sp. NPDC051128. The sequence goes on from NZ_JBFBBN010000021.1 coordinate 41,799, forward strand.
ACGTACGGATTGCGAGATGCCGGTCCGCGGTGCCAGGATTTCAGGATGCCACGCGTAAGCCAGGATCACCTCGACGCACGCCGGCGCCAGATCCTCGACGGCTCGCGCGTCTGCTTCGCACGCCACGGCTACGAAGGTGCCACAGTCCGGCGGCTCGAGGAGGCCACCGGGCTGTCGCGCGGGGCCATCTTCCACCACTTCCGGGACAAGGAGTCCCTCTTCCTCGCCCTCGCCGAGGACGACGCCATCCGGATGGCCGACGTCGTCGCCGAACAGGGCCTGGTTCAGGTCATGCGAGACCTGCTGGCCGGCGGCGACCACCCCGCCGACTGGCTCGGCACCCGCCTCGAGGTGTCCCGGCGGCTGCGCACCGACCCCGAGTTCCGCGCCCGCTGGGCCGAGCGGTCCGAGCAGCTGACCACCGCCACCCGCCTGCGCCTGCTGCGCCAGCGGGAGGCCGGGAACCTGCGTGACGACGTCGACGTGGACGTCCTCACCGCGTTTCTGGAACTGGTTCTCGAAGGGCTCGTCTCGCACCTGGCCATGGGCCTGCCCGGCGCCGGGCTCGGCGCGGTGCTCGACCTCGTCGAGGAGACCGTGCGGCGGCACCGGCCGGGCACCGCCTGACGCGCCGGGCGCGCACGACACGTTAAGATTGGCCCCATCTCCGCAGTACACGCCGATTCCAGCTTAGGAGTGACCGTTTCGTGCGCGCAGCGCAGTCACCCGGTGACAGTACCGGGCCGGGTGACCGACCCGGCTGTCCGATAGGTTCATCCCCCGCCGCTAGGGCGGGCGCGGAATGATCCAAATCCTCTTCGCCGTGCTCGGCGTCCTCCTCTTCGTGCTGCTGACGGTCGGCACCGGCCTCGCCGTCGCCGCCGAGTTCTCCCTGACCGCGCTCGAACGCAGCACCGTCGAGGCCAACGTCCGCCAGGTTGGCGACCGCCGCGCGCTGACCGTCCAAAAGGCACACCGGACGCTGTCCTTCCAGCTCTCCGGCGCCCAGGTCGCGATCACCCTGACCACGCTGATCACCGGGTACCTGGCCGAGCCGCTGATCGGCGAGCTCGTCCGGCCGCTGCTCACCGGCCTCGGGCTCACGGAAGGGTTCGCCGCCGGAGCGTCGATCGTGCTCGCCCTGGTCCTGGCCACCTCGCTGTCGATGATCCTCGGCGAGATGGTGCCGAAGAACCTCGCGATCGCCCGGCCGCTGCCGACCGCGCGCGCGGTCGCCGGCTACCACTCGCGGTTCTCCGCGCTGTTCCGGTGGCTCATCACGCTGATGAACAACAGCGCGAACTTCCTCGTGCGCAAGTTCGGCGTCGAGCCCCAGGAAGAGCTGCGGTCCGCGCGCTCCCCGCAGGAGCTGGGCTCGATCGTGCGGTCCAGCGCGGAGAGCGGCACCCTCGACACGTCCACCGCGGAGCTGCTGGACCGTTCGCTGCGCTTCGGCGAGCGCACCGCGGAGGAGCTGATGACCCCGCGCGTGCAGCTCGAATCCCTCGCCATCGACGACACGATCGAGGACCTCATCGACATCTCGCGCCGCACCGGGTTCTCCCGGTTCCCGGTGCACGCCGAGGACCTCGACGACGTCCGCGGCGCCGTGCACGTCAAGCAGGCCTTCGCCGTGCCCGCCGCCGACCGGGCCGCCGTGCCGATCGGCTCGGTCATGCGGCCGGTGCCGACCGTGCCCGAGTCCCTGCCCGGCGACGACCTGCTCAACCGCCTGCGCGACTCCCGCTTCCAGCTGGCGATCGTCGTCGACGAATACGGCGGCACGGCCGGGCTGGTGACCCTGGAGGACGTCGTCGAGGAGATCATCGGCGACGTCCGCGACGAGCACGACGACCGCGAGGCGCCCGCGTCCCAGCAGGTCGGCACCCACAGCTGGCTGGTGTCCGGCCAGCTGCGCGCCGACGAGGTCACCGACGTCACCGGGTTCCGGATGCCGGACGGCGACTACGAAACGATCGCCGGGCTGATCCTCGAGCGGCTGGGCAAGATCCCGGCCGAGGGCGACGCCGCCGAGGTCGACGGCTGGCGGCTCACGGTCACCACGATGGACAAGCGCCGGATCGCCGAGGTCGAGGTCGCCCCCGTCCCCGCCGGCGCGGAGCAAGAGGTGACGTCGTGACCGACTGGCTGAACATCGCACTGGTCGTGGTCCTGCTGCTGACCAACGCCTTCTTCGTCGGCGCGGAGTTCACGCTGATCTCCTCGCGGCGCGACAGGCTCGAAGCGCTGCTGGAACAGGGCAAGACCCGCGCGCAGATCGTCATCAACGCGAGCAAGCACGTGTCGCAGATGCTGGCCGGCGCGCAGCTGGGCATCACCATCTGCTCACTGCTGCTCGGCCGCCTCGGCGAACCCGCGGTCGCGCACCGGCTGTCGGCGTTCTTCGACCTCTTCGGCCTGCCCGAAGCCCTGCTGCACCCGATTTCGTTCGCCATCGCGCTGGCCTTCATCACCGTGCTGCACGTGCTGATCGGCGAGATGGTGCCGAAGAACCTCGCCATCGCCGACCCCGAGCGGCTCGCGCTGTGGCTGGTGCCGGTGCACGTCGCGTGGGTCAAGCTGGCCAACCCGTTCATCTGGCTGCTGAACTTCGTGTCCAACTCGCTGCTGCGCGCGGTGAAGGTCGAGCCGAAGGACGAGCTGGAGACGGCCTACACGTCCGACGAGCTGGCCGAGCTGCTCAGCGAGTCGCGCCGGGAAGGCCTGCTCGACCAGTCCGAGCACCAGCGGCTCGCCCAGACGCTGTCGTCGGTGCAGAAGACGGTCGCCGACGTGCTGGTGCCGACGGCCGAGCTGACCACTCTGCCGTGCGGCCCGACCCTCGGCGACGTCGAGCGGGCCGTCTCCTCCACCGGCTTCTCCCGGTTCCCCGTGTGCGCCGACGGCGGGCGGCTGACCGGCTACATCCACGTGAAGGACGTCCTCGACCTGGCCGGGCAGGACCCGGCGACGATCGTGCCCGACTCGAAGACGCGGCCGCTCACCGAGCTGCCGGCCGACGCCCGGCTCGACGTCGCGCTTTCGGCCATGCGCAAGGAAGGCAGCCACCTGGCGCGGGCGCTCGACCCGAGCGGGGGCGCCGTCGGCGTCGTCGCGCTCGAAGACCTCGTCGAGGAGTACGTGGGCACCGTGCGCGACGGCACCCACGTGGGCGCATGACGGCCGTCGAAGTGCTCGCCGAACCGGACTGGCTGGCCCGGGAGGCGGCGCACGCCGAGCGGATGCGGCGGTGGACCGTCCCGCACCAGGAGCGGCGGGCGCGGGGCGAGAAGCACCCGGTGCTGGACTTCCTGTTCACCTACTACTCGTACCGGCCGTCGCACCTCCAGCGGTGGCAGCCCGGGCCCGGCGTCGCGCTGGCCGGGCCGGCGGCGCGGCGCTTCCTCGACCGGAAGGGGTACGTCGAGACCGGGGACGGCGTCGTCCTCGACCCCGCCGGCTTCACCGAGGGCAAGGCCAAGACGGCCGAGTTCGTGCTCGGCCTGCTGAGCGCGACAGCGTCGCGGGCGCCCCGGCTGAGCTGCTTCGGGCTGCACGAGTGGGCGATGGTCTACCGCGAGCCGCCGGATTCGGTGCGGCACGCGCAGGTCCCGCTCCGGCTCGGCTCCGCGGGCACCGACGCGGTCGTGGAAACCCTCGGCATCCGGTGCGGGCACTTCGACGCGTTCCGCTTCTTCACCCCGCCGGCGCGGCCCCGGAACGAGCTGACGCCGACGCGGGAGACACAAGTCACCTTGGAACAGCCCGGGTGCCTGCACGCGAACATGGACTTGTTCAAATGGGCCTACAAGCTCGACCCGTTCGTGCCGGCGGAACTCGTCGCGGACTGTTTCGAACTGGCGGTCGAGATTCGTGCGCTCGACATGCGGGCGAGCCCCTACGACCTCGCCGCGCTGGGCTACCGGCCGGTGCGCATCGAAACCGCCAGAGGACGGGCCGAGTACGCTCGGGCACAGAGTGAGTTCACCCGCCGAGCGGCCCCGTTGCGTCATCGCCTGATTGCGCACTGCCAATACCTGCCCGGCGCAGCCCCCTGAGCACGGGCAACTGTGAGTCAGATTATTCTCTCTCCGATACTCACCTGTTAGGGTGATAACGGTTTGATTGCATCGCAGCGCGTGCTTGGCATGCGCACACCCGCGAAAGGATGACGATGGGGCGACACGCACGGGACGAGGAGCCGGTGCCGCACCCCGTGGACCGCGCGCCGCGCGTCCCGGGCGAGGGGCGCCCGCACCCGGAGTCCTCTCGCGCCGACGGCATCCCCGCAGCCCAGCGGACCGCGGATCGCGGTGCGGCGTCCGATGCGTTCCGGAAGCCGGGGCGCAGCTCCATCTCCGACGCGTTCCGGATCGCGGGCCGCCGCCCGGCCACCGGCTCCGCCCCCGTGCCCGGCCGTGGTGAGACGGGTTCGCACCCGGCCACGGGCCGCGGTGAATCGACCGGGTCCTACTTCGTCTCCGCGGGCGGCGAGACTCCCGGTGGATACCCGGCCGCCGGTCACGGCGACAGCGCCGGCGCCTACCCGGCCGCGGGACGCAACGACAGCTCCGGCAGTTACCCGGCCACAGGCCCCGGCGCCTACCCCGTCACGACTCGCGGCGAGACCTCCGGCACCTACCCCGCTGCAGGCCGCGGCGAGACCTCCGGCACCTACCCCGCCGCGGGACGCAACGACAGCTCCGGCAGTTACCCGGCCGCAGGCCGCGGCGAGACCTCCAGCGCCTACCCAGTCGCGGGTCACGGCGAGACTTCCGGCGCCTATCCGGCCGCCGGTCCCGGTCGCGGTGGTGCCTCCGGCGGTCGCCGGAGTAAGCGCTCCGCCCCCGCCTCCGGGCGCGGGAAGTCCGGCGTCACCCCGCCCGACGAGACCGCTGCCGAGCGGACCGAGGTGATCATCCGGCAGGACGAGACCTCCGGGAACTTCCCGGTCGTCACCCCGAGCGAGTCGTCCGGCTCCTTCCGCGCCGCCCGGCGAGAAAAAGCCGCCGGCACCTCCCGGCCCGCCGGCCGTGGCGAGACCACCGGCTCGCACCGCACCCCGGGCCGCGCCGAAACCACCGGCCCCCAGCGGACCGCCGGCCGGAGTGAAACCACCGGCTCGCACCGCACCGCCGGCAAGGTCGAGGCCACCGGCTCCCACCGCATCGTCGGCAAGAAGGCCCCGCGGCGCCGGATCGCGACGTGGCCGATCGCCTGCCTCGTGCTCGCCGCCCTCATCGGGCTCGGCGTGATCGGCTGGAACTGGGCCGACAGCGAGCTCAACAACCGCGCCGAGGCCCAGGCCGCCAGCTGCTCCGGCGGCACCTCCCACATGCGGGTCGTCGTCACCCCGAGCGTGCAGAAACCCCTCGCCGCCGCGGCGGATCGCTGGAACCAGGCCGCCACCGTCGTCCACGGCCAGTGCGTGCACGTCATGATCGAGCCCAAGCCGTCGGCACAGGTGCTCGACGCCCTGGTCGGCCGGGCCGGCCTGGACACCATCGGCGGGCTGCCGGCCGCCTGGCTGCCCGAATCGTCGTACTGGGTGAGCGAGCTGACCACCAAGAAGCCCGAGATGATCGGCTCCCCCGCCCAGTCGGTGGCGAACGCCCGCTCGGCGGACTACCCGTTCATCGGGCTCACCGGGCAGGGCATCGACGACACCGTGCTGCGCGCCGCCCAGACCTTCCGCGAGTTCCTGGAGCAGCCCGCCCAGCAGGCCGACTTCGCGGCCGCCGGGATCAAGTCGGCCTGACCGCGCTTCAGACGCCCGTGCCGTTGTCCAGCTCGGCCACCACGGCCAGGTCGTCGTCGGCCAGCTCGAAGTCGAAGATCCCGAAGTTCTCCCGGATCCGGGTCGTGGTGGCCGCGGCCGCCACGGCGACCGTGCCGCACTGCAGGTGCCACCGCAGCACGATCTGCGCCGGGGTCTTGCCGTACTTCGCGGCGAGCGCGGTGACCGTCTCGTCGGCCAGCAGCCCGGCGTTCGCGGCCGGGCTCGACGCGGCCGTCACGATGCCGCGGCCGTCGTGGAACTCGCGCAGCGGCAGCTGCTGCAGCCACGGGTGCAGCTCGACCAGGTTGACCGCGGGGACCGCGCCGGTCGCGTCGATCAGCCGGCGCAGTTCGGAAAGACCGAACCCGGCGACGCCGATGGCGCGGACGCGGCCCTCGGCGCGCAGCCGGCTCAGCGCGCGCCAGCTGTCGGTGAACGCGCCCTTCGTGCCGTCCAGGAGGCCCAGATCGGCGCGCTCGACCTGGAGCGCGCCCAGCGCCTCGTCAGCGGCGCGGCGGGCGGCGTCGTAGCCCTGCGCCGGCACTTTGACGCTGACGAACAGTTCTTCACGGGGCACGTCCGACGCGGCGAGCGCGGCGCCCACCGCCGGTTCCGTCCCGGGCGAGGTGTCGATGCCGCGGTACCCGGTGTCGAGGGCGATGCGGAGGGCCCGCCCGATCTCGGCCGAGGACAGCCCGGCCACACCGAACAGCAGCTGGGGGACGCGGACTCCGTCGGACAGGGCGAGCGAAGGCGGGACGGCCATCTACCGGTGATCCTCACTTCGGATGCTGCGCGGAACCCCATCATCCCACTCGGGCGGCCCGCTCGCGCAGGTAAGCGGCCGTCGCCGGGTCGGCCGGGAAGAACGACTCGATCATCAGCTCCGCGACCGTGACGTCGAGCGGGGTGCCGAAGGTGGCCACCGTGCTGAAGAACGTCAGGTCGGTGCCCTCGTGGCGGAACCGCAGCGGCACGAAGATCTCACCCGGTCCAGGGACCTCCACCTCCGGCACCGGCTGGTCGCACGGGTACCCGCGCAGCTCGGCCAGCAGGTCGGCGAGCCCGGGGTCCGCGGTCTGGCCCACCTGGCGCCGCAGCCGGCCGAGCAGGTGGGCACGCCACTCCCCCAGGTTCCGGATGTGCGGTGCCATGCCGTCGGGGTGCAGGGTCGCGCGCAGCACGTTGGTGGTCAGCTCGGGCGCGATCCCGGCCACGAAGAGCCCGACACTGGCATTGGCGTCGACGAGGTTCCAGTTCCGGTCGACGACGGCGGCCGGATAGGGCTCGTGGCCCGCGAGCAGCTGCCGGACGGCCTGACGGACGGCGGTCATGTCCGGGTCCCCCAGCGCGGTCTCGGTGTAAGCGGGCGCGTAGCCGGCGGCGAGCAGCAGCCGGTTGCGTTCCCGCAGCGGCACCTCGAGGTGTTCGCCGAGGCGCAGCACCATGTCCCGGCTCGGCTTGGACCGGCCGGTCTCCACGAAGCTCAGGTGGCGGGTGGAGATGTCCGCCGAGATCGCGAGGTCGAGCTGGCTGATCCGGCGCCGGTCGCGCCATTCCCGCAGCAGCTCACCCACCGGCCGCTGTCGCGCGGCCGCCTGCACCGTAGTCGTCACGCGAGCGACGCTACGGCGATCACCGGGCCGCGGCCATTACTTCCGGGGTAATGGCCGCGCCCGGTCCCGGAGCCGCCGGCGCATTACCTCCCGCGTAATCGACGGGCCGCCGCGTCTCCGCCAAAGTCGGTCTCAGCGCAGGACGACGAAAACCGTTGTCCCCCACCGTGAAGGAGCACCCCATGACCGACGTCCGCACCGTCGTCGAGCAGTACATCGCCGTGTGGAACGAGACCGACGGCGACAAGCGGCGGGCGCTGATCGCCGGCGTCTTCACCGAAGGCGCCGGCTACACCGACCCGCTCGGCGCCGTCACCGGGCACGACGGGATCGACCAGTTCGTCGCCGGTGCGCAGCAGCAGTTCGGCGGGCTCACCTTCAGCCTGCCCGCCGACCCGGACGCCCACCACGACCTCGCGCGGTTCCAGTGGTACCTCGGCACGCCCGGCGCCGAGCCGGTCGCGATCGGGTTCGACGTCGTCGAGCTCGAAGACGGGAAGATCGCCAAGGTGCACGGTTTCCTGGACAAGCTGCCCGGCTGAACGAACGGCGTGCGGGCTCCCGGGCAGGGGAGCCCGCACGCCACCCACCGCACCCCGCTAGCGTCCGAGGTTCGTTGACAGGGGCCCAGGGGTTTGCGCCCCAATGTGGCGTTGGTTGCGTCTGACGCACCGAACGCCACATTGGGTGCGTTGGACGCACCGAACGCCACATTGGGGCGCAACGCCCGAACGTCAAACACCTTGCGACGCGCGACACTAGCGCTTCAGCGCGCCCCGCCAGCGCACGGTCGGGCGCAGTTTCTCGGGGTTCACCCGGTGCTTGTTGGCACCGACGATGTCGAACATCGACTCGATCAGCGTGTCCGACAGCAGGTGCGGCTCCAGCCCCAGCCCGACCAGCCCGGTGTGCTTCACGTTGTAGTAGTGCTCCGGGGCCTCGGTCCGCGGGTTCTCCAGGTGCTCGATCTGCACCGGGCCGGGGAACCGGTCGGCGACGAGCTCGGCGATGCCGCCCACCGACAGGCTCTCGGTCATCTGGTTGAAGACGCGGAACTCCCCCGGCCCGGCCGGGTGCTCGACGGCCAGGCGGACGCACTCGACGGTGTCGCGGATGTCGATCAGGCCACGGGTCTGGGCCCCCTTGCCGTACACGGTCAGCGGCTGGCCCAGCACGGCCTGGATGACGAACCGGTTCAGCACCGTGCCGAACACCGCGTCGTAGTCGAAGCGGGTGGCCAGCCGCGGGTCCAGCGCCGTCTGCGGTGTCTGCTGGCCGTACACGACGCCCTGGTTGAGGTCCGTGGCGCGCAGCCCCCAGGCGCGGCAGGTGAATTCTATGTTGTGCGAATCGTGGACCTTGCTCAGGTGGTAAAAGGAACCGGGCCGCTTCGGGAACAGCACCCGATCCCGGCGCCCGTTGTGCTCGAGGTCCAGCCAGCCTTCCTCGATGTCGATGTTCGGCGTGCCGTATTCGCCCATCGTGCCCAGTTTGACCAGATGGATCGCCGGGTCGATCTCGGCGATCGCGTACAGCAGGTTCAGCGTCCCGATCACATTGTTGTGCTGGGTGTGGACCGCGTGTTCGCGGTCGATCATGGAGTACGGCGCCGACCGCTGTTCGGCGTAGTGGACGACGGCGTCGGGCGCGAAGCCGCGGATCGCGTCGAACAGGAAGTCCGCGTCCAGCAGATCGCCTTCGTAGCTGGTGATCTTCTTCCCGGACACGTCGCGCCAGGCGGCGATCCGGTCGGCGAGCGATTCGATCGGGACCAGGCTTTCGACGCCGAGTTCCGCGTCGTGGCCCCGGCGCGCGAAATTGTCGAAAACGGCGACCTCGTGACCTTTGTCCGATAAGTGCAGCGCGGTCGGCCAGCCCAGATATCCGTCACCGCCGAGAACCAGCACTCGCATTGTGCCGCCTTTCCTGTTCGTTTACGCCACAAGCGTGCTGATCCGACGAACGAGCAGAGGCTTGCGAGAACCCGACGTTATCGATCACCTGCTGATGAGGACCTGGCAAAGAGCTGTGAATCTCCTATGCGTCGGGGGCCCGGACGGCGGCGCGGCCGGACCGCGGGGAGGATGGGGGCATGTCGACCGTAACCAACGGCGTGCAGCCCCGCACGGCGGAGACTCGCGCTCCGGAACGAGGCCGCCGCGGCTGGGCCCGCCTGGCGCGCGCCGCCGCGAGCTCCGTCGCCGCCACGGTCCTCAGCCAGGTCGTCCTGCTGGCGATCCTCGCCACCGGCGGGGTGCCGGCGCTGGCGAGCACGCTCGCCTGGGCGGCCGGGGCGGTGCTGAACTTCGTGGTCACCCGGCGCTGGGTGTGGGGCCGCACCGGACGGCCGCGGGTCCGGCGCGAACTGCTGCCCTACCTCGCCGTGATCGGCCTCGGCGGGCTCGCGTCGATCGGCTTGACGACACTGGCCGGCGCGCTGCTCACTCCCCTGGACCTGCCGCACCCGCTGTGGGTCGCGCTCGTCGACGGCGCGTACGTGGCCAGTTACGCGCTGGTGTTCGTCGTCAAGTTCGCCCTGCTCGACCGGCTCGTGTTCGGCCGCGGCGCAGCACGTACCCGCGCCACCACGTCCCGGTCATGACGCGGGCGTAGTTGGCGCCGTAGACGAGGCTGCCGCCCTTCTTGCTCTTCCCCGCCTTGCGCAGGCGCATGCTCATCGGCAGCTCCCGCACCCGCGCGCCGCGCGCCGTCACGCCGAGCAGCAGCTCCGACGACTGGTACTGCGGCTCGTTGAGCGGCACCGAGCACGCCAGCTCCGCCCGCATCGCGCGGAAGCCGAACGACGTGTCGGTGATCCGCCGTCCGGTCAGCACCGACGCCAGCACCGCGAAGACGCGCACCCCGAGCCACCGGACGCGGCTGTCGGCCTCCTCGTGCCCCAGCCGCCGCGACCCGGTGACGAAGTCGGCGGTGCCGTCGACGACCGGGCCCACGAGCGCTTCGAGCTCGCTGTTGTCGTACTGGCCGTCGGCGTCGGTCGTCACGAGGTATTCGGCCCCGGCTCCGGCCGCGAGGTGGTAGCCCAGCCGCAGCGCGGCGCCCTGGCCACGGTTGTGCGGAGCGACGCAGACGTAGGCGCCGTGCGCTCGCGCGATCGCGGCGGTGCCGTCGGTCCCGCCGTCGACCACGACGAGCACGTCGACCGGCATGCCGAGGCACTTGTCCGGCATCTTCTCCAGCACTTCGCCGATTCCGCCGGCTTCGTTGTAGGCCGCGATGACGACGGTCAGCGGGGCCAGCTTCACGTCCGGGTGGCGGCCGCGGAAGTCGTCGAGGGCACCGGTGTCGACGTCGTCGGGGAACGCCGCGAGGCGCTTCCGGCTCGCCGACGTCAGCGTCGTGAAGCCGAGTGCCCCGGCCACCGGCAGCAGCACCAGCGCGGGAATCTGGTAGCGCCAGGAGAACTGGAACACCGCCGAGGCGAAGAGGAGCACGAGCCCGCTCGACGCCGCCAGCAGCGCGCCCGCCCGGGCCCGGTCGACCGGCTTCTTCCGGCGGACCACCGTCAGCAGGCCCAGCAGCGCGCCGATGCCGAGCACGGCGCCCGGCACATACCCGCCACCGAGCTGGTAGCCGCGCAGGAACTCGGCCAGTGGCCGGTCCACGCTCGCGACGACGCCGTCGTTCTGCCCCGTGACGAGGTCGATCAGCGACTGGTCGGCCCACTGGGGGTAGGCCGGCTGGAACTGCCACCGGTCCAGGGGGACGTCGGTCGGGTCCTGTTCGCGTGTCCAGGCGAAGCTCTTGGCGAAGTCGTTCAGGACCGCTTCGGCGACGTCGCCCGGCTGCGCCTTGAGCACTTCGATCGCGAACTCGTGGGCCAGCGCGTTCTTGTCCGCGCCCGGCGGGAGCGGCCCGGGCCAGTTCGGATCGAGGTCGGCGTGCGTGTAGTTGTCCACCAGCCGCGTCTCGCGCGGCTCGGCCGGGCAGAACGCCTGCAGCGCCGGCTCGAGGTGGAGGTTCGCGCAGTCGGCGACGGCGGCGGCGCGGCCGTAGAGCATGTTCCCGGACGGCCCGGTCAGGCCCCACTTGCCGGTCTCGGAATGCACCCGCGCGGCGTAGGGCACGAGCACGACGAGGAGGCCCAGAAGGCCGACGCCGGCCCGGCGCCAGCCCGCCCAGCGCCGCCACGCTCCCCCGGCGACGACCAGGTAGCCCAGCAGCGGCAGGGCCAGCGAAATCCCGATCAGCCGGGTGAGCACGGCGAAGCCGAGCAGCAGGCCGGCGAGCCCGGCCCGCCGCCGGCCCGGCGTGCCCCGGCCGAGCAGCAGCCACAGCAGCCCGAGCAGCACCGCCTCGAAGGTCACCTCGGACATGATGTTCTGCTCGATCTGCAGCTGGTACGCGTCGAACAGCACCGGCGTCGCGGCGAGCGCGCCGACCCACGGGCGGCCGCCGAGGCGCAGCACCAGCGCGTACACCCCGACGGCGATCAGCAGCCCGCCCACGTGCTGCACGGCCGCGACCCAGGCGAGGCCGCCGACGGACAGCAGCGGGCGCAGCACCAGGTCGTAGCCGATCGGGTCGAGCTGGTCGGCGCGCAGCTCGTGCAGATTGTCGATGTACCGGAACGAATCGATGAACAGCAGCGCGGGCCGGTAGGCCAGCCAGGTCAGCACCCGGAGGACGATCGCCGGGACCAGCAGGATCAGCAACAGCCAGTGACGGCGGAGGAACGAGGTCACGGTGTCCCGTTAGGACGGTCGAGGTCCGCGAAGTACTTCCACGCCGTGGCCAGCCCTTCGGTCAGCGAGACCGCCGGCCGGTAGCCGATCGTCTCGGCGCTGGCCGAGACGTCGACGACCACCGCGGGCATCTCCCCGGGCGGCGCCTCGACGTGCTCGACCGGCAGCGCGGCGCCGGTCACCTCGCGCACGGCTTCGACCATCTCCAGCACGGAGACCGACCGCCCGGCGCCGACGATCGCGCGGCCGGAGTAGCCGCTGTCGAAGGCCAGGACGACCGCGCGGACGACGTCGTCGAGGTGCACCAGGTCGCGGCGCTGGCGGCCGTCGCCGTACACCCGGATCCCGGTGCCGGCCAGCGCGGCCCGCATCATCCGCGGCACGAAACTGTCCTTATGGGACATTCCCGGGCCGTAGACGTTGGTGAACCGCAACGCACACGTCGTCATGCCGTACGCGCCGGCGTAGCCCGACAGCAGCATTTCGCACGCCGCCTTGGTCGCGCCGTACGGCGTCAGCGGGCGCGGCGGCAGGTCCGGGGTGATGGTGGCGGTGCCGACGTTCCCGATCACCGCGTTCGTCGAGGCGAGCAGGAACTTCGGCACCTCGTGACGGCGCGCGAGCTCCAGGAGTTCCTGGGTGACGAGGACGTTGTCGGCGAAGGTCTGCTCCGGCAGTTCGACCGAGCGCAGGACCGACGTCAGCCCGGCGAGGTGCACGATCCCGGCGGTCCCGGGCGTCACGGCCTCCTCGCGGACGGCGGCCTCGCCGAGCTCGCCGGTGACCACGCGGACGCCGTCGAGCTCGTCCGGGAACGGGACCCGGTCGACGACGGTGACCGGGACGTTCCGATCGCGGAAGGCGCGCACGACGGCCCGGCCGATGAAGCCGCTGCCGCCGGTCACGACCACCGACGTCCGATCAGGACCGTGCGCACTCGCCATGGCGTCAACCTACCTCCCGTTCCTGTGCGGGCGCCGCGCACCTTCGTACGCGGAAGTGCGTATGGCCGCCGATGCCGCCGGCTTGGTGTCCTTGACGGGTCACACAGCAATGGGGAGGAAACCACACCATGAAACGTCTCTTCACCGTTCCGGCACTGCTGCTCGCCTCGCTCGCCGGGGTCCTCAGCGTCCCCGCCGCCGCACAGGCGGCCACGACCGATGTCGGCGTCATCCCGTCGAGCAGGTCCTGCCCGGCCGGGACCGAAGCCGTCGTGATCCGGATGGACGACGAGGACTCGGGCAACGCGAACTCGCGCGGCGGGTTCATCGGCGCGGTCAGCAGCACCAGCAACACCGAGATGTTCTTCTGCCGGGTCGACGGCACCGCGTTCCGCGGGGTCACGCAGTCCGGCTCGTTCCGGCCCTACGCCGTGCTGAAGCTCGGCGCGAACTGCCCGAACGGCTCGCAGGAATTCTCGCGGCGATTCGACAACGAGGACGACGGCAACAACAACTCGTTCACCGGCAACATCTTCCCGAACGTGAGCGACAGCAACACGCTGCTGCGGTTCTGCCTGTTCGCGCCGGGGGTGGCCACGACGACGGCGTTCCCGAACGTCGGCTTCGGCTATCTGGTGTTCTCGGGCGTGGACTCGTCGGGCTTCTTCCACACCGACGACGAGGACGACAGCAACAACAACCAGTACAGCGCGCCGGCGGGGATCAGCAGCATCGCGCAGTCGATGGTGAGCGCCGGCTCGAACACCACGCTGAACGTCCGGATCGCCCGGTAACGACCGGTTCGTATCTCCTTTCGGCTCCCCGGCTCTTTCACCCGGGGAGCCGAAGGGGGATCGGGAGTGAGCAGTGAACTGACGGCGCGGGACGTGCACCGCGCCCTCGAAGTCGTGCGGGAGTTCAAGTCGGCGGGACCGGTGGCGGGGCTGGCCGGGCTCGGCAGGCTCGTCGGCTGCGACGTCGTCTCGTGCACCGGCGCGGAGCACCCGGCGAGGCGGCTCACCGGCACGGTCACCGACCGGCCGGACCAGAACCTGATGCGCCACCCGGAGTTCCGGGCGCAGGCGCACCAGCACCCGGCGTTCGCGGCCCACCGGAGCGGACGGCTGCCGCTGGGGACGTCGGCCGCGCTGACCGACCTGGCGGACCTGCGCACACTGCGCGGTCTGCCGCTGTACACGGACTTCTACCGCCCGCGGGGCACCATCGACCAGCTGCTGTGCGTCGTCCAGGTCGACGACCGGCACGGACGCGTCCTCACGCTCAGCCGGTCCCGGCCCGGCTTCTCGCGACGGGACCGGGAGCTGGCCGACCTGCTGGCACCGCACCTGGCCCAGGCGTTCGCCAGGGAGGAGCGCCCACCGGTCCGGCCGGTCACCGCGACGACGTCGGTCCTGCTGACCGCCCGCGAACGGGAGGTGGCCGGCTCGGTGGCGCGGGCTTCGACGGACCGGGAGATCGCGCGCCATCTCGGCATCAGCCCGCGGACGGTGCAGAAGCACCTCCAGCAGATCTACCGGAAACTCGGGCTGACCAGCCGGGCGGAGCTGATCGTGCACCTCTCCGGCCGAGACGGGAGTGCGTAACCTGGCCGGTGCGGGAGCGACGGTTCGGGAGGACGCGATGGCTGCGAGCGAAGGGCCGGTCGTGCGGAACGCCGGGCCCGGCGACGTGGCGGCGATCCGCCGGTTCGGCGAGGCGCACATCCGGCCGCACTACACCCCGCTGATCGGTGCGGCGGCGGCGGACGAGCAGGTCCGCCGGTGGTGGACCGAGACGCACGTCGGCGCGGCCGTGGCCGGCGGCCTGGTGGTCGTCGCCGAGGCCGGCGGGGATCTCGTCGGCGTCGGACAGCGCGGCCGCAACGGCGCCGACCACGTGGTCTACAAGCTTTACGTCCACCCCCGGCACCGCGGCGGCGGGCTGGGCTCCCGGCTGCTCGGCGCCCTCGCCGCACAGTTGCCGGCCGACGCAGATCGGTTGTACATAGAGCACTTCGCGGCCAATGCGCGGGCGGGAGTGTTCTACGAGCGTGAAGGCTTCACCGTGGTGAAGACCGAGCCGAGCCCCACCGGTGACCCCGCGCTCGCGGTGGTGTGGCGCGTCCGGGCACGGCGCTAGGCGAACGCCTCCGGCGGCGGGCACGAGCACACGAGGTTGCGGTCGCCCGCCGCGCCGTCGATGCGGCGGACCGGGGGCCAGATCTTCGGCGCGCCCGTCCCGGCGGGGAACACCGCAGTTTCGCGGCTGTACGGCCGGTCCCATTCGCCCGTGACGCACCGCGCCGTGTGCGGCGCCTGCCGCAGCGGGGAGTTCTCGAGGGGCCACTCCCCCGCCGCCACGCGGTCGATCTCGCCGCGGATCGCGATCATCGCGGCGCAGAAGCGGTCGAGCTCGGCGAGGTCTTCGCTCTCGGTCGGCTCCACCATCAGCGTGCCCGCGACCGGGAACGACATCGTCGGCGCATGGAGCCCGTAGTCCGCCAGCCGCTTCGCGACGTCGTCTACCGTGACGCCCGTGGCCTTCGTCAGCGGCCGCAGGTCGAGGACGCATTCGTGCGCGACGAGCCCTTCGTGCCCGGCGTACAGCACCGGGTAGTGCTCGCCGAGGCGGCGGGCGACGTAGTTGGCGTTCGCCACCGCCACCAGCGTCGCGCGCCGCAGGCCGGAAGCGCCCATCATCCGGACGTAGGCCCACGAGATCGGCAGGATCGACGCGCTGCCCCAGGGCGCCGCGCTGACCGGGCCGACGCCGGTGGCCGGGCCGGCGGCCGGCTGCAGCGGGTGGTTCGGCAGGAACGGCGCCAGGTGCGCGCGGACCCCGATGGGGCCGACGCCCGGCCCGCCGCCGCCGTGCGGGATGCAGAAGGTCTTGTGCAGGTTCAGGTGTGAGACGTCGGCGCCGAACCGGCCGTACTGCGCGACGCCGATCAGCGCGTTCAGGTTGGCGCCGTCGACGTACACCTGCCCACCCGCGTCGTGCACCGCCGCGCACACCTCGCCGACGGTGTCCTCGTAGACCCCGTGCGTCGACGGGTAGGTGAGCATGATCGCGGCCAGGTCGTCGCGATGGGAGTCCACAGTGGACTTCAGGTGGGCCAGGTCGATGTTTCCCCGCTCGTCGCAGCGGACGACGACCACCCGCATGCCCGCCATCACGGCGCTTGCCGCGTTCGTGCCGTGCGCGCTGGCCGGGATGAGGCAGACGTCGCGCCCGGCCTCGCCGCGGGAGCGGTGGTAGGCGCGGATGGCCAGCAGCCCGGCGAACTCGCCCTGGCTGCCGGCGTTGGGCTGCAGGGAAACCGTGTCGTAGCCGGTGATCCGCGCCAGCCAGGCGCCGAGGTCGGCCACCACCGCCAGCAGGCCGGCGGCGTCTTCGGCCGGCGCGAACGGGTGCAGCCCGGCGAACTCCGGCCAGGTGACCGGCTCCATCTCGGCGGTGGCGTTGAGCTTCATGGTGCACGAGCCGAGCGGGATCATGCTGCGGTCGAGCGCGACGTCGGAGTCCGACAACGCGCGCAGGTACCGCAGCAGCGCGGTCTCCGACCGGTGCGCGTGGAACACCGGATGGGTGAGGAACGCGCTCGTCCGCCGCAGCGGGGCCGGGAGCGCGTCCGCGGTGTCCGCGTCGAGTCCGTCCACATCGGACACCGAGACGCCGAAC
This sequence comes from Amycolatopsis sp. NPDC051128, assembly GCF_040682715.1. Classification (NCBI taxonomy): domain Bacteria; kingdom Bacillati; phylum Actinomycetota; class Actinomycetes; order Pseudonocardiales; family Pseudonocardiaceae; genus Amycolatopsis; species Amycolatopsis sp. NPDC051128. The sequence goes on from NZ_JBFBBN010000021.1 coordinate 58,525, forward strand.
GCCTTCCACACGCACGAAAGCCGTTCGCGCGTGGTGGTCTCGTCACAGGCGATGCCGACGTGGTCGTCGTCGATGCGGCGCAGGTTGACGCCGAGGTCGCGGGCCACTGTGACGATTGCGGCCGCCCGACCCGGCACCGCCGCGACGACCGTGTCGAAGAACTCGCCGTGCACGACGTCGACCCCACCCTCGGCGAGGCCGGCGGCCAGCACGGTGGCCATCCGGTGGGCGCGCAGCGCGATTCCGCGCAACCCGTCGGGCCCGTGGTACACGGCGTACATCGACGCCATCACCGCCAGCAGGACCTGGGCGGTGCAGATGTTCGACGTCGCCTTCTCGCGGCGGATGTGCTGTTCCCTCGTCTGCAGGGCGAGCCGGTAGGCGGGGGCGCCGTCGGCGTCCTTCGAGACGCCGACGAGCCGCCCCGGCAACTGCCGCTCCAGGCCCTCGCGCACCGCGAGGTAGGCGGCGTGCGGTCCGCCGAAGCCGAGGGGGACGCCGAACCGCTGGGTCGATCCGACGGCGACGTCGGCGCCGAGTTCGCCCGGCGACCGCAGCAGGGTCAGGGCCAGCGGGTCCGCGGCGACGATCACCGCCGCGCCGTGCTTCTTCGCCTCGGCGATGGTCAGGTCGAGTTCGCGCACCGCGCCCGACGCGCCCGGGTACGACAGCAGCACCCCGAAGAAGTCACCGCCGAGCCCGAGCCCGGTGAGTCCCTGGGACAGGTCTTCGACGACCAGTTCGATGCCGAGGGGTTCGGCCCGGGTCCGGAGCACGGCGAGGGTCTGCGGCAGGGTGTCCTCGTCGACGACGAAGCGGGGCGACGACGACTTGCCCGCCCGGCGGACCAGCGTCATCGCCTCGGCGGCCGCGGTGGCTTCGTCGAGCAGGGAGGCGTTCGCGACGGGCAGCCCGGTCAGGTCCGCGACCATCGTCTGGAAGTTGAGCAGCGCTTCGAGCCGCCCTTGGGAGATCTCCGGCTGGTAGGGCGTGTACGCGGTGTACCAGGCCGGGTTCTCGAGGACGTTCCGCCGGATCACGGGCGGGGTCACGGTGTCGTGGTACCCGAGGCCGATCATCTGCGCCATCGGCCGGTTCCGCGCGGCCAGTTCCCGCAGTTCGGCGAGTGCCTGGGCCTCGCTGGCCGCCGGAGGCAATTCGAGGGGCTCAGCCGACCGGCGAAGCGACTCAGGCACGGCCCGCTCGGCAAGTTCGTCGAGGGAGGCGACGCCAATGACGTCGAGGATGCGCCGAAGTTCCTCCGGACCAGGCCCGATGTGCCGATCGGCGAAGGGAATGCCCTGTTCCAGCGAGGCGAGTGACAGTTCCACGATGGCCTCCTGCGAACGGCGGTGTCTTGACCCACTTAACCGGACCCGACAACCAAAGGCGACCACGGCGGGGGTCCGGGGGCGGAGCCCCCGGGCGGGGTGTGGGGGTCGCACCCCCACAAGACACGCCGGAGCGAGCCTGGCGAGCGCGTAGCGCGAGCAGGGCTCGCCCACTCGCGAGGCGAGGATCCTCCCCACTCTGTCCGTACCCGGTGAAAGGCGCCTGAGAGTTTCGCCCGAGGTTGAGCCGGGCTTGCACCGTCGGCGGGGCCGTCAGGTGGTGTCCTGACGGCCCGCTTTCCAGAGGCGTCTCATCCGCGCGGTCCAGGGTGCCTGAGAGGTTCCGGGGAGGACTTGCTCCTTCGGCGCCGAGCTCAAGGTGTGGCTCGGACTCTCCCGCGCGGGTTCGTCGACCGCGAAGAAAACCTTACCCGGTCGGCCGCGGTGGTGATCACCCGGTCCGGCGGGCGTTGCGGCGCTGGGTCAGCTCGTCCGGCTGGTGGCTCTCGACGATGCCGCCGTCGGCCCGTTCGGCCGGGAACTCGTGGATGGTGCCACTGATTTCCTGCATCGCGCCGCTGACCGCGATGCCGAAGACACCTTGACCGCCCTGGAGCAGATCGACGATCTCCTCCGGCGAGGTGCACTCGTAGACCGTGGTGCCGTCGGAGAACAGCGTCACCCTGGCCAGGTCGCGGACCCCGCGGACCCGCAGGTGGTCGACGGCGACGCGGATGTTCTGCAGGGAGACCCCGGTGTCGAGCAGCCGTTTGACGACCTTGAGCACCAGGATGTCCTTGAACGAGTACAGCCGCTGCGAGCCGGAGCCGTGTGCGGTGCGGATGCTGGGCGCGACCAGCTTCGTCCGGGCCCAGTAGTCGAGCTGGCGGTAGGTGATCCCGGCGATCTGGCACGCGGCCGGCCCCCGGTAGCCCACCAGCTCGTCGGGCAGCGAGTTGTCGGGGAACAGCTCACCCTGCTCGCCGCCCGCGACCTCAACAGGCTGCTTCTCTGAACCAGCCTCGACCACGCAAGCCTCCCCTCGCCCGACCTGATGGCCGGCGAATGACAGCCGGACGGTCCCAGGAGCGGGACCCGCCGGAGATCAACCGCCACGGTCCGGCCCCAGACCGTGAATCACACCGTGACGATTTACCTCCTCCGACGGTAAGCGCCCGGACAGGACCGGTCAACGCGACGCGCGGCAACTGTCAACGGACGGATGAGCCTTCGAGCCGTTCGTCATACCCGGCACGGCCCGGATCCAAACCCGCTGGACGGATTTACTCAGCCGTGTTAATTTTTACTCATGCAGGTAAACACCGAACTCATGGCCGAAATGGGCCTCAGCGTCACCGAGGCCGCGCGGCGCGCGCAGATCATCGGCGCGACCATCGGCGTCATCGCCGACCTCGGGTACCGCAAGGCGACGTTCGCCAAGATCAAGGAGCGCGCCGGGCTCAGCAGCACCCGCCTCATCTCGTACCACTTCACGAACAAGGCCGGCTTGATGCAGGGCGTGCTGAGCACGGTCGTCGAGACGAAGCGGGAGTTCCTCGCCGAGCGGACCGGGGGCGAACTCGACCCCGCGGACCGCCCCGGCTACCTGCGGGCGCACATCGAGACGTCGATCGCGTTCCTGCGCGCGTACCCGGAATGCGTCCGGGTGCTGACGGAGCTGGCCGCGAACACCGACGACGCCGACAACTGGGTGATGACGAAGGTGCTTGTCGACGACCTGCGCGTGCACGGCCTGGCCCGCCAGCTCAAGCAGGGCCAGGCCGAGGGCGCGTTCGGCGCGTTCACGCCCGAGGTGATGGCGATGTCGATCGCCCAGGCCATCGACGGCGTCGCCGCGGCCTACGCGGCCGACCCGTCGCTGGACCTCGAGAAGTACGGGCGCGAGGTCGCCGACGCCTTCGTCAAAGCGACGGCACCTTGAGGGCCCGGTCGAGCCGCTCTTCGATGCGGGCCTTCGGGAACGCGCCGACGATCGTCTCGACCGGCTCGCCGCCGCGGAAGAGGATCATCGTCGGCAGTGACATGACCTGGTAGGCCCTCGTCGTCTCGGAGTTCTCGTCCGCGTTGATCTTCCGGACGGCGAGGGTCCCGGCGCGCTCGGCGGCCAGTCGCTCCAGCACCGGGCCGACCATCCGGCACGGGCCACACCAGGTGGCCCAGAACTCGACCAGCACGGGGACGTCACTGCCGAGCACCTCGGCGAAGGTCGCATCGGTGACTTCGGTGACCTTGGCGTTTTCGGGCATGGCGGGCTTCCTTCACGGGCGCGGGGATTCGGGCACGACACACGGATCGGGCGCCTGCCGGGCCAGCGCACCGGCGAGCTTCACGGCCAGTTCGGCGCGGATGCCGCCGAGCCGCGCGAGGAGGGCGTCCGCTTCTTCGAGCTTGCGGCGGTACACCTCGATCGAGCTCGCGCACGCGTCGCCGGTCTCGTGGCCGCTGCGCAGGCACTCGACGAACGGGCGGGTCTCCTCGAGGGTCAGGCCGACCGTCTGGAGGGTCTGGATCTCCTTGACCAGCTGGAGGTCGTCCTCGTCGTACTCGCGGTAGCCGTTCGCCGAGCGACGGGCCGCGAGGAGGCCCTGGTCCTCGTAAAACCGCAGCGCACGGGTGGTGACACCCGTGCGCTGCGCCAATTCTCCGATCCGCATACCCCGACGCTAGACGTTGACGTCCGCGTCAAGGCAAGTGAAACCACTTCGTGCGGTAGGGCTGCGGGGGTCCGGGGGCGGAGCCCCCGGGCGGGGTCTGGCGGTTGCACCCCCAGAAAACACGGCGAGGGGCTCCAGCGAGCGCTCTCCGCGAGCACGCTCCACCCAAGCCCCGAGCGCTCTCCGCGAGCACGCTCCACCCAAGCCCCAAGCCCCAAGCCCCAAGCGCCCCGAGCCCTCAGGTGTCGGCTCCGCGGAAGTCTTCGGGGGACACGGAGTCGAGGAACTCGCGGAACTTCTCGACCTCGTCCTCCTGCTCGTCCGGGATGATCAGGCCGGCCTCTTCCAGCACCGCGTCCACGGCGTGGATGGGGACGCCGATCCGCAGGGCCAGCGCGACCGAGTCGCTCGGCCGGGCGGACACCCGGATGTCACCGTCGAAGACGAGTTCCGCGAAGAACGTGCCCTCCTTCAGGTCGGTGATGACGACCTGCTCCAGCTCCCGGCCGAGCGCTCCGATGACCTCTTTCAGGAGGTCATGCGTGAGCGGACGGGCGGGGCGGACCCCCTGTTGCTCCAAGGCGATGGCGGTGGCTTCGACCGAGCCGATCCAGATCGGCAGATACCGTTCACCTTCGGTCTCCCGCAGCAACAAGATCGGCTGATTCGCGGGCAGCTCGACCCGCACACCGACGACGCGCATTTCGCTCATCGGGCTTCGCCTCCCTCTCGTGCACACGGGCGTCAGCGCTGAAACGGCTTCACGCCGCCACTGTCGACGCTACCCGTCATCCGTGCGCTGTGCTCGCTGTCCGGACTCTCTCGGTTCGCCTGCCGCAAACCCTGCCTTCACGGTACGGCATGCGGTGCCGAACATTCAGTCATTGACATGTGACCGCAAAGAGGATCTCACTGCTCCGTTGCGGTCAACATCGCGGTCAACACCCGGAGACGTTGCGGATTCCGGCCTTGACAAGGAGCGTATGCAGGGTCACGGACAGTGCCGCGAGCTCCCGGACCACCTCGTCGGCCCTCGCTTTGGCCTCCGGATCACGGTGCCGATACACCGGCGTCACGATCTGCTCCAGCAACCCGACCTCGCGGTCGGCCGCGGCGCGGAAGGCACGCAGATGTCTCGGCTCGATACCGAATTCGGTCATCGCCTTCACCGTCCGCGCGATCAGCACGGCGTCGGGGTCGAAGAATCCCGCCGGACCAGGCCGGACCAGGCCGTACTGCTGCAGCTCGGCCAGCACGGCCGCGTCGATGCCGGCCTGCTCCAGAAGCTCCTCCTGGGTCAGGCGCAGCTCCTTGCCCGCGGTGAAGTCGTCCGCCACGGGCAGGCCGACGTTCTCCGCCGGCGCGTCGATCGGCACCAGCCGGCGCGGCGGGCGGGGCCCGGCCTCGACGGGCCCGGCACCCGAGTCCGCCGCGTCCAGCTGTTCCTTGATGACCTTCAACGGGAGGTAGTGGTCCCGCTGGGCGGCCAGGACGAACCGGAGACGCTCCACGTCCGCCGCGGCGAACTGCCGGTATCCCGAAGGCGTCCGGCCCGGCTGGACCAGGCCTTCCGCTTCGAGAAACCGGATCTTGGAGATGGTGACATCGGGGAAGTCCGAGCGCAGCTGCGCCAGAACGGCCCCGATGCTCAGTCCGTGGTTCTGTGGCCGCCCGGCCGCCGTCACTGCGCCCCCTGGCCCCCGTGCCCCGGGCCGGTCAGGAAGACCAGGCGGAACTTCCCGATCTGGACCTCGTCGCCACCGGCGAGGACGGCCTGGTCGACCGGCTCGCGGTTGACGTAGGTGCCGTTGAGGCTGCCGACGTCGATGACGACGAACTCGCCGCCCTCACGCCGGAACTCGGCGTGCCGCCGGGAGACCGTGACGTCGTCCAGGAAGATGTCGCTGTCCGGGTGCCGTCCCGCGCTGGTCGTGTCGCGGTCGAGCAGGAACCGCGACCCCGCGTTCGGGCCGCGCTTCACGACCAGCAACGCCGAACCCGCGGGCAGCGCGTCCACACCCTGGACCGGGGCCTCGGCGGCCGGGGCGGGCTCGTGGCCTTCGACTTCGGCCAGGAAGTCGGCCCGGAAGACAGAGGTCCGCTCCGGAGACTGCTCCGGGGGAACGCCGCCGGGCCCGTCGTTCGTGCTCACCTGAGCTCTCCTCCACACATGCTGTGTTGCCAGTACTCAAGAACGTGTAGCTGCCAACGTACCGTGCCTGATCGATTCTCCGAGCCCCGGCTCCCCGAACAGGCGCAGTGCGTCTCCGGCGGGGTTCAGCCCTTGGTCAGCGCGTCGTACGCCTCGGCTTCGAGCAGGGCTTCGAGCTCCGCCGGGTCGTCGAGGCGGATCTCGATCAGCCAGCCCTCGCCGTAGGGGTCGCTGTTGATCAGCTCGGGCGCGTCGGCGACCGCGTCGTTGACCGCGACGACCTCGCCGTCGACCGGCGCGAACAGCTCGGAGACGCTCTTGGTCGACTCGACCTCGCCGAAGGCGTCGCCCGCGCTCACCTGGCGGCCGACCTCGGGCAAGTCGACGAACACGACGTCACCGAGCTGGTCCTGCGCATACTCGGTGATGCCCACCCGGACGAGGGTCTCCTCCCTGGTGGCGACCCACTCGTGTTCCTCGGTGTAGCGAAGCTCTTCAGGAGCGGACACCGCCGGTCCCCTTTCATGCCCTCACTGGCGAAACGTGCTGGGCGAAGTCTTACACCCACACGCCGCAGCCGCGCCCCACGACCCGGGGAAAGACGCCCTCAGTCGTCGGCGGCGCCGCGTAGTGCGTTGCGCGCCTGGACGACGTAGAGCACGCCGGACCAGAGGTAGAGGACGCCGCCCCAGATGGTGAAGGCGTAGCCGATCGGCCGGGCGACCGCCGCGACGTCCGAGCCGCCCTGGGTGAGCAGCAGGAGCGGGAACGCATACATCAGCACGAAGGTCGCGCCCTTGCCGATGTAGGTCACCTCCGGCGGGGCGAAGCCGCGGCGGCGCAACGTCAGGACGCACACGCCGAGCACGGCTTCGCGCACCAGCAGCGGGACCACGACCCACCACGGGATGATCTCGCGGAGCAGAAACGCGACCAGCGTCGCGAGGATGTACAGCCGGTCAGCCGCCGGGTCGAGCAGCTGACCGAGCCGGGACATCTGGTTGAGCCAGCGGGCCAGCTTGCCGTCGAGCCAGTCGGTCAGCGCGCTGAACACGAGCACCGCGAGCGCCCAGCCGTCCTCCTTCGGCCCGAGCAGCAACCACAGGAACACCGGCACCCCGGCCAGCCGCACCAGCGACAGCATGTTCGGGACGTTGAAGGCCTGCCGGAGCAGGGACGGCTCGACGGGCGCCGGAGCGGCGGGGTCGGGGGCGGCTGTGCTCACGACTCGAATCTAGACAGCGGAGCACGGCTCCACCATCGAGGGTGGCGGCGAGGGCGTGGACGGACCGGAGCCGGACTCAACACGCGCGGCGGTGGCTCCAGCCGCGTCGCTGCAGCTCGGCGCTGCTCAGCGCCACCGGGCGGCCGCGGTAGTCGGTGCCCATCCAGCGGGCGCGGCCCGGGAGCGCCTCGAGGACGTACGGGCGGCCGCCGCACCAGACGACGCTGCTCAGGACGGTCGGCGGGCTGGACGGGTCGTGGGTGCTGCTGGCTTCGGGGCTGGTCGCTGCTTCGGCGTTCATCGCTCTCACGTGCTCGGTACAGGGTGTGGGGACAGGGAAACCTTTCGGCCTCCACCAAGATCTTCGTCTCGCGGGGCCCGGATGTTAACCGTCGCGGCGGGAATTAGACCGATCGATTCTTGATGACAGCCTGAAGTTTCGGAACGTGAACGGAATGTTAATCGTCCATTATGGACGGTATTGCGGCGGCCACCGGACCCGGCCGCCGCCCGGCCGGAGTAATCTCCGGCACACCCGTGGGCGAGCCGGTCCCGGGGCTCCGGCCCGGATGGGCCAGAATGACCGGGCTCAGCCGAGGCGGCCAGGAAGGATCGCGGTGTCCCACCCGACCACCACGAGGACGTGGCGGCCGTTGCTCGCGGCCTGCATCGCCGTGCCCGCGCTCGCGGCCTGCGCCGGCAGCCCGGCCGCGCCGCCGCCGCCCGCGCCGCCGTCCACGACAACCCCGGCGGCCGCGACGACCTCGACGGGCACCGCCACGCCGCCACCCACCACCGACGGCCCGGCCGCGCCGGCCCCGGTGTCGAAGCCGTCCGGGCCGCCACCTTCGGTGCCCGGGTCGTGCGGCACGGTGACCGCCGCCAGCGGGCTGACGCTGTACGTGTTCGACAGCGGCGCCGCCGGCGTCAGCTGCGCCGCGGCGACGAAGCTGGTCGGCGACTTCCACCGCAAGATCGCCGGGCGCCAGGGCGCCGGCTCGAACGACGCGGTGAACGAGTCCGTCGACGGCTGGCTGTGCGCGTCCGGGCCGCCGGCCGCGCAGGGCGGCACCACCTGCACCAAGGGCGAGCAGACGGTCTTCGCGGCCGTCGTGCCGTCCGAGTGAGTTCGTTCCGATCCGCCGCGCTCCTGAAGGGCCCATGAAGACACTCGCGTATCCCCTGCTGCTCGTCGCCGCGACCGCCGCACTGGCCGGCTGCGGCGGCGACCCGGCGCCCGCCGCGCCTCCGTCCGCAGCTCCCGCGGTGGCCGCCGCGGAGTCGACGGCACCGGGTGTGCCCTGCGGCGACGTCACCGGAACGGGCGGCGCGAAGACGACGGTCGTGACCCACGGCGCGGTGGACTGCGCGGCCGCGACGAAGCTGCTGAAGGACTACTTCGCGAAGCTGACCCCGGCCGAGGCGAAGTCACCGGACGGCCCGGGCCCGGTCGCCCTCGACGAGTGGACGTGCGGCAGCGGCGCGAACGACCCGGTGACGGCGTGCTCCACCGAGGACGGCCGCCAGGTCGAGGCCACCCGCGCCTGACGGGTTCCCAGCGCCCCATGTGGCGTTGGTTGCGCTCAACGCACCCAATGTGGCGTTCGGTGCGTCAGATGCACCCAACGCCACATTGGGGCGTTTGGGGCGGCCGGTCAGGACTTGAGGTCCGGGAAGTCCTCCTCGCGGTACTCGGTGCCCTCGGCCCGCTTCGGGTCGTTCTCGCGGCCGCGCAGCTCGACCCGGCGGATCTTGCCCGAGATCGTCTTCGGCAGGTCCGCGAACTCGAGCCGCCGGATGCGCTTGTACGGCGCGAGGTGCTCGCGGCAGTGGGCGAGGATCGACCGCGCGGTCTCGGCATCCGGTGCGAAGCCCGCCGCCAGCACGACGTACGCCTTCGGCACCGCGAGCCGGATCGGATCGGGGGCCGGGACCACCGCCGCCTCCGCCACCGCCTCGTGCTCGATCAGGACGCTCTCCAGCTCGAACGGCGAGATCCGGTAGTCCGACGCCTTGAAGACGTCGTCCGTGCGCCCGACGTACGTGATGTAGCCGCGCTCGTCGATCGAACCGACGTCGCCGGTGTGGTAGAAACCGCCGGCGAACGCCGCCGAGGTGCGCTCGTCGTCGTCCGCGTAGCCCGTCATCAGGCCCACCGGGCGGTGCCGCAGGTCGAGGCAGATCTCGCCTTCCGGCGCCCGCTTGCCGCTGACCGGGTCGACCAGCGCCACGACGAAGCCGGGTAGCGGGCGGCCCATCGAGCCGGGCACGACGTCCTGGCCCGGCGTGTTCGCGATCTGGACGCTGCTTTCCGTCTGGCCGAAACCGTCCCGGATGGTGACGCCCCACGCCTTCTCGACCTGGTCGATCACCTCGGGGTTGAGCGGCTCCCCCGCCCCGACGACCTTGCGGGGCGGGTTGGCCAGCGCCGTCAGGTCGGCCTGGATGAGCATCCGCCACACCGTCGGCGGCGCGCAGAAGCTGGTGACCCCGCACCGGTCCATCTGAGCCATCAGCGCGCCCGCGTCGAACCGGCTGTAGTTGTGGAGGAACACCGTGGCCTCGGCGTTCCAGGGCGCGAAGACGTTGCTCCACGCGTGCTTCGCCCAGCCCGGCGAGGAGATGTTCAGGTGGACGTCGCCCGGCTCCAGCCCGATCCAGTACATCGTGGACAGATGCCCCACCGGGTACGACACGTGCGTGTGCTGCACCAGCTTCGGCTTCGCCGTCGTGCCGGAGGTGAAGTACAGCAGCAGCGGGTCGGCGGCCTTCGTCGGGCCGTCCGGGGCGAACTCCGGCGACTCGGCGAACGCGGCCGAGTACGGGTGCCAGCCCTCGACCGGCTCCCCCACCGCGATCCGCGTGTAGCCGCCGCCGACGCCGTCGAACTTCGGCGCGTCCACCGAGCGGACCACGACGTGCTTCGCCGCGCCGCGCTCCACGCGGTCGGTCAGGTCGGCCGGCCCGAGCAGGGTGGACGCCGGGATGATCACCGCGCCGAGCTTGATCGCGGCGAGGATGGTCTCCCACAGCTCGCCCTGGTTGCCCAGCATCAGGATCAACCGGTCGCCGCGGCGGACGCCGAGGCGGCGCAGCCAGTTCGCCACCTGGTTGGACCGGCCCGACATCTCCGGGTAGGTCCAGCGGTTCTCGGTGCCGTCCTCCTCGACGATCCACAGCGCGAGCCGCTCCGCGTTGTCGGGATCGTGCGCGACCACGTCGAACCAGTCGATCGCCCAGTTGAACTCGTCGAACTGCGGCCAGGCGAAGTCCCGGTACGCCGTTTCGTAGTCCTCGCGATGGGTCTGCAGGTAGTCCCGTGCCACGCGGAACGCGTGGTGGACTGCCGAAGCGCCGTTGCTCACCCTGCCTCCTCGATCGTGCTCTATTCGCCCGTGAACTCCGGCTTGCGGCGTTCCATGAACGCCTGGACCGCCTCGCCGAGGTCCTTGCTGGGCAGGAACGCCGAGTTCCACGCCGCGACGTACCGGAGGCCGTCGGCGACCTGGCGCTCGGTGTTCGTCGCCAGCACCTGCTTCGTACCCTGGACCACGAGCGGCGGGTTCGCGGCGATCTCGCCGGCGAGTTCCCGCGCGGCCGCCAGCAGCGTCTCCTGGTCCGCGTAGACGTCGTTGACCAGGCCGATCTTCTCGGCGCGGGCGGCGCCGATGTCCTTGCCGGTCAGCGCGAGCTCCCGCAGGTGCCCTTCGCCGACGATGGAGGCGAGCCGCTGGAGGCTGCCGAGGTCCGCGACGATGGCGACGCGCACCTCGCGGACGCTGAACTTGGCGTCGGCGCTGGCCAGGCGGACGTCCGCGGCGGCGATCACGTCCACCCCGCCGCCGATGCACCAGCCGGACACGGCCGCGACGACCGGTTTGCGGCATTCCGCGATCGAGCTGACCGCCGCCTGCAGCGACCGGACGTGGTCGAGGAACGCCGTCCGCGGCCCAGCCAGGTTGTCGGCGCCCAGCATCGGCGCCCAGTCGCCCATCATCGCCGGCAGGTCGAGGCCGTAGGAGAAGTTCGCCCCGCTGCCGGTCAGCACCACGGCCCTGACCTGCGGGTCGGCGTCCAGCGCGCGGAACACCAGCGGCAGCTCGCGCCAGAAGTCCGGGCCCATCGCGTTGCCCTTCGACGGGCCGAGAAGCGTCACTTCGGCCACGTGGCCGTCGACGTCGACCTTCAGGGAGACGAGGTCGGGCAGACTGTCAGCAGTAGCGGTCATGGGGTCATCTTGACCCATGCCGGCGGCGAGCCTCCATTGGCACGTTGTCAATTGATGCCATGGTCACTCTCGGGAGTCGCCGTGCCAACCTGGTCACGGGATGCTTTCCTGAAAGAAGACGCCACGACGCGGGGAAGGACGGTGGGACATGAGCCCGGCCAGCAGCGCGACCGTGATCGATCCGGAGCCCACGCCCGCGCCGGTCCCGCGCTCGTCCCGCCCGATCGAGCTGACCGGCTCGTTCGACCACGAAGGCCACCGGCTCTGGTACACCGAGTTCGGCAGCGGCGACCGGGTCGTCGTGCTCACCCACGGCATCATGCTGACCCGCCGGATGCACGCCCCGCTCGCGCGCCGGCTCGCCGGCGCCGGGTTCCGCGTGATCACCCTCGACCTGCTCGGCCACGGCGACTCGGACCGCCCGACCGAGTCCTGGCTGTACTCGATGCCGTCGTTCGCCGAGCAGACCCTCGCCCTGCTGGACCACCTCGAGGTGGACTCGGCGGTGATCGGCGGGACGTCGCTTGGCGCGAACGTCTCGCTCGAAGTCGCCGTGCTGGCACCCGAGCGGGCGCGCGGGCTGGTCGTCGAGATGCCGGTGCTGGACAACGCGATCGTCTCCGGGCTGGTCACGTTCGCCCCGCTGCTGATGGCGGCCCGGTTCCTGCCGTTCACGGTGCGGGCGGTGGCGCTCGTGGCGTCGCTGGTACCGCACGGCAGCCAGTGGGTCGACGTCGTCACGGACACGCTCTCGCAGCGCCCGGCCCCGATGGCGGCGCTGCTGCACGGCGTGCTGTTCGGCCGGATCGCGCCCCCGAAGTCGGTGCGGCGCAAGATCACGACGCGCACGCTGGTGATCGGCCACCAGGGCGACCCGATCCACCCCTTCGGCGACGCGGACAGCCTCGCCGTCGACATGCCGGACGCGGAGTTCGTCCAGGCCCGCAGCCCGGTCGAGCTCCGCCTGGACCCGACCCGGCTGTCGGACGCGATCCGCGACTTCGCGGCGAGCTGCTACGAGGACTGAACGGGCATCACCCGTGATGCCCGCCGGATCACGCGTGATGCCCGCCGGATCACGCGTGCGGCCCCTCGACCGGGACCAAGCCGGCCACCGGGCCGATCACGATCACCGCCGGCGGGCGGACTCCCGAGGCCGCCGCGTCGGCGACCACCGTGTCCAGTGTGGACCGCAGGGTGCGCTGGGTGCGCATCGTGCCGTCCTCGACGATCGCCACCGGGGTGGTGGGCGGGCGGCCGCCGTCCAGCAGGGCCTTCGCGAACTGCGGGAGCCGCTCCACGCCCATCATCAGCACGATCGTGCCGCGCAGCCGGGCCAGCGCCGCCCAGTCGACCAGCGACCGGTCGTCGCCGGGGGCGACGTGGCCGGAGACCACCACCACCTCGTGGGCCACGCCGCGGTGGGTCACCGGGACGTCGGCGACGGCGGGCACCGCGAAGGCGCTGGTGATGCCCGGGACCATGGTCACCGGGACGCCCGCCTCGGCGCAGGCCAGAACCTCCTCGAAGCCGCGGCCGAACACGTACGGGTCGCCGCCCTTGAGCCGGACGACGAACTTGCCCTCCTTGGCCCGCTCGATCAGCGTGCTGTTGATGACGTCCTGGCTGGCCGCGCGCCCGTACGGGATCTTCGCCGCGTCGACGATCTCCACCTCGGGCGCGAGTTCGTCGAGCAGTTCGCGGGGCGCCAGCCGGTCGACGACCACGACGTCCGCGCGCGAGAGCAGCCGTCGGCCGCGGACCGTGATCAGCTCCGGGTCGCCGGGGCCGCCGCCGACCAGCGCCACCCCGGGCAGGCTGCCCTCCGGGTGCGGCTGACGGCCCTCTTCGATCACCCCGGCGTGCAGGCCGTCGAGGATCGAATCGCGCACCGCCGCCGAGCGCAGCGGCTCGCCGCCGGAGAGCACGCCGAACAGCAGGCCGCCGTGCCGCCCGGACGCCGGGGTCACCGCGCTGCCCGACTCGCCTTCGTCGGCGCGGACGCAGAACACCCGCTCGCGCTCGGCCTCGGCGCAGACGGCGGCGTTGACCGACGGATCGTTCGTGCAGGCCAGGGCGTACCAAGCGTCCTTCAGGTCGCCTTCGGTGTACCGGCGTTCGTGCCAGACCAGCTCGCCCGCGTCCACCATCCCCTGCACCGACGGCGTCGTGTGCGGCGAAACCAGTTCGACGCGGGCACCGGCGCTGATGAGCCGGGGCAGCCTGCGTTGGGCGACCGTGCCGCCGCCGATCATCACGACGCGGCGGCCGGAGAGCTGGAGGCCGGAGAGGTAGTGCGGGTCGTCCATGGCCGGGAGTTTATTGGTGACCGAAGCCCGCGACAGCCCAGCGTGGGTCACGCCACCCGGAACACCGGCCCGCGGGCCACGAAGGGCAGCCGCGCACCCTGCGGCACCAGGTACGCGTGCTCGCGCCGCGGCCGGACGTGGTCGCATTGCGCGTCGGTGATGATCAGGATCGGCCCGTCGTCCGGGAAGTCGGAAGCGCGCTGCAGCAGGTCGACGCCGGGCTGGAGCACCGTGCCGCCCCGGCCGCGCACCTTGACGCGGCCCGCGATGTCCTCCACCGCGAGGTACCCGGCGTCGTAGGCGACGGCGTCGCAGAACACCACACGCGCCGCCGGGACGTCCCTGGCCAGCGCGTACGACGCGATCGCGCCCAGTGCCTTGCCGAGCAGCTCGGCGTTCATCGACCCCGAGGTGTCGAGCACGACGCCGAAGGTGACGCGCCGGTCGAGCCGCTCCGGGCGGACGCGGCCCGGGCGCGGGATGTCCGGGGTCGCCGACTGGCGACGCGACGCCCGCGCGTAGCTGCGCACCGGCAGCTCGACGCGGACGTGCTCGTCGAACCAGCGCGCGAGCTGGGCGTCCCACGGCAGCGGCGGGTGGTCCAGGGCCCGGATCTCCTGCTCCAGCCCGGCAGGCAGCAGCCCGCGGCCCTGGGCGTGGTGGTACTCGAGCCCCTGGGTGAGCGACCGGCGGTAGAACTCGTCGAGGTCGACGGCGCCGATCCGGTCGCCGTCGCGCCACGGCAGCGGCTTCGCGGCCGCCCGCCGCGACGACCGGCGCTGCACCGCGTCCGGTTCGGACAGCCAGTCGCCCAGCACGTCCCCGGCCTCGCGCGAGCCCAGGGTCAGCAGTTTGCGCGCCCGGCGGAGGTCCGTGGTCAGCGTGTCGTACACCGACTCCGCGGACATCCCGGTGAGCTGCTGGTCGTGCAGGCCGCCCTCGGGCAGTTCGCCGACCCCCATGGCCACCAGCCAGCCGTTGATCACGTAGTCGCAGGCGACGTTCCACAGGTAGGGGTCGCGGCCGAGGGCACGGCGGTCGTGGCGCAGCGCGGCGTGCAGCATTTCGTGGGCCAGCACGAACCGCCACTCCTCGGCGGTCAGGGCCGCGCTCGGGTTGACGTAGATCTCGCCGTGCTCGGCGTCGACCGCGGCCAGGGCGATGTCCCAGGTGCGGACGACCTCGGCGTCGACGACCAGGGTGAACCCGGCGGCGACCGCGCCGAGCAGCGGGAACGACGAGACGAACCAGGACAGCGCGTGGTCCCACTCCCCCATCGCCCGCCGGTGGCGGGTCTGGCCGCGCGCGTCGGCGGCGCGTTCCATCGCCTCGGTGGCCGAAGCGATCAGCCCGCGGGCGAACCGTTCGGTCCACGGCTTCGGCTTCCCGTGGTACTGCAGCTGCCAGTGGGACATCGGCTCCGCGAGCGCCAGGCACGGCCGCGGGCCGCCGGTCCCGAGCCCCCGGAACGGCTCGGGCACGCCGGTTTCGCGCCACATGCGGGTGAGCGTGGATTCGTCGGTGCCCGGCAGTTCCGGCAGGCTCACGACCGGCGACCCGGCGTGGACCGCCTCGGCGAACCGGTGGACGGCCACGCAGCACGCGGCGCCGTAGACCGCGTCGACCTCCCGGCCGGGCGTGACGGCGGCCGCGTCGGCCAGCGCCTCTTCGTCGAGGTGCCCGAGGCCGAGGTGCAGCAGCAGGTGCGCGAAGACCCACGCCCATTCGGCCGGTTCGGCGTCACGGACCCGGTTCGGCGTGATGAGGCCGCGGTCGGTGACGACGGCCCAGCTGTCCACCCCGGTCAGGCTCTCCGGGCTCAGGCTCGCGCCGCGCGTGAGGTGGTCCAGGACGGTGTTCGACCGCACCTGGACCCAGCCGTTTTCGATCGCCTTGTTCCGGCGCTCGCGGCGCTGCGCTTCGGTGCGGGCGTTGCTCATGCGCGCGCGGCCACCAGCCGCGGCAGGTCGCGGGCGGCTTCGACGAGGAACCACGACGGCAGCCGGGGGTTGCCCGCTTCGTCGTCGGCAATGACCAGCTGCGCCATCTCCAGGGAGATTTCGGCCAGCTCCACGAGCAGGCTCTTCGCCCGGAAGGCGAACTGGCGCACGGCCGCCGACGCGTGCCGCTTGTCGGCGGGCAGATCCTTGACCAGCCGCGCGCGGAACGTCTCGGCGAGGAAGTAGAGCAGGTCGCGATCGGCCGGCTCGGCGGGCCAGCGCGCGTCGCCCTTGAGGATCGCCTCCAGGTCGAAGGCGTGCCGGGCGACCTTGAGGTACGCACGGAAGGCGCCGGCGTGCGCCGGCGTCAGCGTGGCGTAGGCCAGCAGCGCGACCGTCTCGTCCTCGGCCGGGTCGCCGGCGGAGTGCAGGAGGTCCGAGAGCATGTGCCAGGATCGCGGCGTCGAGAACGGCTCCTCGGTCTTCGGCGGCGGGCTCCACAGGTGGTCCGGGCGCTGGGTGAGGTACTCGATCACCCACGGGTGGATGTCGTTCCCGGCCGCCCAGGCGAGCCAGTCGCCCGGCGCGGCACGCAGGTGGACGTGCACCAGGCGGTTCACCAGGGCCGAGGCCATCGGCCGGGCCAGCGCCTGGTCGGTGGCGCGGTTGCCGGCGCCGATCACGACCGAGCCCGCCGGCAGCTCGTACGAGCCGATGCGGCGGTCGAGGATGAGGGAGTAGAACGCCTTCTGGACGTCGGGCGCCGCGGCGTTCAGCTCGTCGAGGAACAGGCAGTACGGCTCGTCGCGGGCGATCTGCTCCGGCGGGCAGAACCGGCTGCGGCCGTCGACGATCTGCGGCACGCCGATCAGGTCTTCGGGCGCGAGCTGGGTGCCCAGCAGCGAAACGCAGTCGAGCCCGAGCGATGCCGCGAAGTCGCGCACCAGCGAGGACTTCCCGATCCCGGGCGCGCCCCAGAGGAACACCGGCCGCACGACGGCGGTGGTGAGCAGGAGCTCGGGCAGCCGGGCGGGCGTGACCGTGAGCTGGGCGTGCAAGCGCGGACCTCCTGGTTGTCAGGACATCTTCTTGCGACGCCCCCTTTCGGACGCCCATGGTCGCGCACCGCCCGGTGTGCGCGCACCCGAATTTCAGCTCGCGCGGCCGGCCGACGGGTACGGCAGGAGGGCCATCTCGCGCGCGTTCTTGATCGCCGTGGCAACCTGTTTCTGTTGCTGCGGCGTCAGTCCGGTGACGCGGCGGGCGCGGATCTTGCCGCGGTCGGAGACGAACTTCCGCAGCAGATCGACGTCCTTCCAGTCGACTTCGGTGATCTTGTTGGCGCGCAACAGGTTCACCTTGCGCTTGACGGGACGGTCCCGCTTCGGCTTCGGCATCCGGCTCACCAGCTCGACTTCGTGACGCCGGGCAGTTCGCCGTTGTGCGCGGCCTGGCGCGTCTTCACCCGCGACAGCCCGAACTTCCGCAGGTACCCGCGGGGCCGCCCGTCGGCCGAGTCACGGTTGCGAATCCGGGTCGGGCTCGCGTCCCGCGGCAGCTTCTGCAGCGCGACGACGGCCGTCGCCTTCTCTTCGGGCGACGAGCCCGGCGAGGCGACGACGGCCTTGAGCGCGCGGCGGCGTTCGACGTACCGGGCGGCGATCACCTTCCGCTGCTCGTTCTTCGCGATCTTCGACTTCTTGGCCATCAACGCTCTTCCTTGAACTCGACGTGCTTGCGCGCCACGGGGTCGTACTTGCGCAGGACCATCCGGTCCGGGTCGTTCCGGCGGTTCTTCTTCGTCACGTACGTGTAGCCGGTGCCCGCGGTGGACCGCAGCTTGATGATCGGCCGGACGTCGGTGCTCTTCGCCATCAGAGTTTCACCCCCTTCGCCTTCAGTTCGGCGACGACGGCCTCGATGCCGCGCTTGTCGATCGTCTTCATCCCCTTGACGGAGACGCGCAGCCGCACCCAGCGGCCCTCGCTCGGCACGAAGTACCGGTGGCTCTGCAGGTTCGGCTCCCACCGCCGCGACGTGCGGCGGTGCGAGTGCGAGACCTGCTTGCCGTAGCCCGGCTGGCGACCGGTGACCTGGCACACGGCGGACAGGACCCTCCCAAGTTGGTAGTGATTGTCATTGTCATCTACTCTACGCACAGTACCCTGCCCGCTGAACGGCGACCACGTGCCGGAGACCGAGGAGTACGGCATCTCCAGCGTGGTGTTCCGCGCGGCGCGGGCGTTCGACCCGGCGGCGCTGTGGGACTTCGTCACGCGGCGGCTGGACTCCGGCGAGTTCGGCACCGTGCTGCGGTCGAAGGGTTCTTCGTGCTCGCGTCGCGGCTCATGGGGGTTCCGGGTGGCGCAGCCCCCGGCCCGGGGCGAAGTCCCGGATGTCACAGCCCGGGGTGACCGGGCCGTGGTCCCAAGCGCTGGTGTTCATCGGCGTCGACCTCGCCGGGGAGGCGCTGCTCGACGCGTTGCGAGAGTGCCTCGCCGAGGTGACGAGCGGCCCGGACCCCTTCCCCGCGTGGGACGAGGTCCACGTCCACTGACCGTCGGTGAGTCAACGCCGTGAGGGGCAAGGCCGAGTAGTTGAGGATTCCTCTGCCGCGCAAGCGGTCAACGGAAGGCCGTGAATGGCTCATCGAGGGACTCTATGTCCCTCAATGTGCCATTCACGGCCGTGGGCGAGCACCTGAAACCGGGTCAATCGGCCAGCTTGACAGCTCGCTGCCGCAGCTAACTGTCCGGCCTTGGTCATTCAGGACACCGCAGCACCCGCCGGCGCCGTCCGGGCGACGGCTCCCGGCTCACCCGTCAGTGGGCCAATGCCGTGAGGGGCACCCTCACGGCGTGTAGAGGGCTCCCAGGAACTCCAGCAGGAGACGCTCCCGCAGCGGCGCGGGCGCGGTGGCCAGCAACGCGTTGATCGGGGCCATCCGGTCCGGCAGCCCGGCGCCCGAGCCGAGGCCCGCCGCCGCCAGGAGGCCCGCGAACTGCTCCGGCGTCAGCGTCGCCGGGTCCAGCGCCGCCACGAACTCCGCCACCGCCGGGTCGATCAGCACCGGGCCCGCCGCCCGGGCCGCGGCCAGGGACGCCGAGAGGTCCGTCAGGAACTCCTTCTCGCTGCCGTGGTTGGCCGCCGTCACCGTCAGGTGCAGGTTCACCGGGGACGCTTCGAACGCGAACTGCGGCTGGACGTACCAGCCGCGGGCCTTCATCTCGTCCGCCACCGTGAACAGGTCGAAGCCGTCGTCGCCGGTGAACGCGATCAGCGTCGACACCGGGTCGCCAAGCACCCGCAGGCCCGCCAGTTCGCCGATGCCGTCCCGGATCCGCGAAGTCGCTTCGCGCGCCTCGGAAGCCAGCCGCAGGTAGCCGTCCTCGCCGAGGTGGCGGACCACCGCCCACGCCGCGGCCAGCGGGCCGCCCGAGCGGGTGCTCTGGATCGTCGTGTTCAGCATCGTGTAGCCCGGCCAGCCCGCGCTCGCGAAGTAGTGCGGCCGCCGCAGCTCCGCCGACGCGTGCAGCAGCACCGACGTGCCCTTCGGGCAGTACGCGTACTTGTGCAGGTCCACCGAAACGCTCGTGACGCCGGGGACGCGGAAGTCGAACGGCGGCACGTCTGCGCCCAGGCGGGCGAAGTACGGCAGCACCCAGCCGCCGATGCAGGCGTCGACGTGCATCCGGACGCCCCGCTCCGCGGCCGCCGCCGCGATGAGCGGGATGGGGTCCATGACGCCGTGCGCGTACGACGGCGCGCTCGCCACCACGAGCACCGTCGAGTCGTCGATCGCCGCGGCCATCGCCGCCGGGTCCGCGCGGAACGTCACCGGGTCGACGGGGACGTCGACGCGGCGCAGGCCGAACAGGTGGGCGGCCTTGTGGAACGCCGCGTGCGCGGTGGTCGGCAGCACGATCGACGGCGCGGCCACGTCCGGCCGCGCGTCGCGAGCCGCGAGAACCGCCAGCAGGCACGACTCCGTGCCGCCGGACGTCACCGAGCCGGCCACGCCCGGGACGTCGCCGAGCAAGGTCGCCGCGGCGCCGACGAGGTCGTTCTCCATCCGGAGCAGGCTCGGGAACGCCGTCGGGTCGAGGGCGTTGGCCGACGACGCCAGCGCGTGCGCCGCCGCACCGAGCGAGTCCACTTCGGACAGCCCGCTGTCGTAGACGTACGCGAGCGTGCGGCCGCCGTGCGTGGGCAGGTCACCCGCGCGGAGCGCCCGCAGCGACGCGAGGACGTCCTCAGGCGGAATCACGGGCGCGGTTCCAGCACCGAGCGCCGCAGCAGCGGCAGCGCGAGCGCGATGAGGACGCCGGGGACGATCGACGAGCCGATCAGGATCGCCACGATCGCGCTGTGCGGCTGGTCGGCCGTCGCGTCGGTGCTGGACACGTAACCGCCGAACGCCAGGATCAGCGCCCACAGCCCGCCGCCGAAGGCCAGCCCCAGTGTCTCCCCCGCGGTCCACACGCCGGCCGCGACACCGGCGCGGGTGGCGCCGGTGCGCTCCTCCTCGGCGGTGATCAGGTCCGGCAGGATGGCCAGCGGGAACACCGAGATGCCCGCGTAGCCGACACCGCAGAGCGCCACGAACACGAACGAGAGCACCAGCGGCAGCACCTGCGCGAGCACCAGCCCGAGCAGCCCGACGGCGAACGCCCCGGTCGCCAGCCGGAAGCCGTTGAGCTTGCCGACGCGGTCGCCGAGCCGCGGCCACAACGGCATCGTGACCAGCGCCGGGCCGACGAAGATGACGAACAGGATCGTGCCGTAGCCCTCGCTGCCGAGGATCCGCTGCGCGAAGAACGGGATCGCCGCCAGCACGGTGCCGATCCCCAGCGCCTGGATGAAGTAGGTGCCGAGCAGCCAGCGGAACGGCCGCCAGGTCGCCAGCGTGCGCGCCAGCTCCGACAGGCTCGGGGTGTTCGGCCGCAGCGAGCCCACCGGCGCGCCGCGCAGGCCGGTGTAGACCAGCAGCGTCGCGGTCAGCACGATCAGCCCGATCACCACCGCCATCACCCGGTAGCCGGCGACACCCCCGACGCCGGCGCTGATCGCGGGCGCGCCACCGCCGCAGATGAGGATGGTCACCGCGAGCACGCCGATCCGGACGCTGGTGAGCTTCGTGCGTTCCGCCGCCGAGTCGGTCAGCTCCGCCGGGAGCGCGTTGAACGGCACCTGGAACAGCGCGTACGCCGTCGCGCACGCGGCGAACATGACCGCCACGTACAGCGCGTCCGGCAGCGGGTCGCCGAACCCGGGGTGCGCGAACATCGCGGCGAACAGGATCGCGACGCCGATGCCGCCGATCAGCAGGAAGCGGCGGCGGCTGCCGGTCTTGATCAGGTCCGCGTCGGACAGCCGGCCGGCGATCGGGTTGAAGAAGAAGTCCCAGGCCTTCGGCACGAACACGATCGCCGCGGCCCAGCCGGCGGGCACGGCCATCGTGTCGGTGAGGTACTTGACCAGGACGAGGCCGGGAACCGTCCCGAAGGAACCGGTGACGAAGGAGCCGAGCGAATACCGGAACCTCGTCTGCCGGGGCAGCGTCGCCAACAGTCCTCCTCGGAATGCGTACCGGGTGCGCGCCGGGTATTCGGTCTCGGCGCGCACCCGGTGGTGGTCGAGGGGAATCGTGCCATCGTCGTGATCTGGCGCACGGAGCGACCCGCGCTAGCCGGTCACGAAAGGGCGTCGGCGATCTTCGCCAGTGTCGCGGCGTCACCGCGCAGGAGCAGTTGCGTGACGACGGTGTCTTCCCAGGCCTTCAGCTCTTCGCGGATTTTCGCCGGCGGCCCGATCAGCGACGTGTCCTCCACCAGCGACGTCGGGATCGCGGCCGTCGCCTCGTCCTTGCGGCCGGCCAGGAACAGCTCCTGGACCTTGTCGGCGACGTCCTCGTAGCCGAGCCGCGCGAAGACGTCGTGGTGGAAGTTGACGCTCTTCGCGCCCATCCCGCCGATGTACAGCGCGAGCGACGGCTTGATCCAGCTCGCCGCCTCCTCGACGTCGTCGTGCACGATCACCGGCAGCGAGCACGGCACCTCGAACGTCTCCAGCGTGTGCCGGGCGCCCGGCCGGGCGAAGCCTTCCTCGAGTGCGGCCTTGTAGAAATCGTTGCTCTTCGGCGAAAAGAACAGCGGCAGCCAGCCGTCCCCGATCTCCGCCGCCAGCGCGACGTTCTTCGGGCCCTCCGCGGCGAGGTGGATCGGGATCTCCTTGCGCAGCGGGTGCACCGTCGGCTTCAGCGCCTTGCCGAGCCCGCTCCCGCCCTTCAACGGCAGCTGGAAGAACTGCCCGTCGAGCGTCACCGGCGCCTCGCGGGCGATCACCTGCCGGACGATGTCGACGTACTCCCGTGTCCTCGCGAGGGGCTTCGGGTACGGCTGGCCGTACCAGCCCTCCACCACCTGCGGGCCGGACGCGCCGAGCCCGAGCACCATCCGGCCGCCGGAGAGGTGGTCGAGCGTCAGCGCGCTCATCGCCGTCGCCGTCGGGGTCCGCGCCGCCATCTGCACGATGTTCGTGCCGAGCCGGATCCGGCTGGTGGACGAGCCGTACCAGGCCAGCGGGGTGAACGCGTCCGAGCCGTAGGCCTCCGCCGTCCACACCGAGTCGAAGCCGAGCTCCTCGGCCTTGAGGACCGCTTCCAGCGCGCCCGGGGTCGGGCCGCTTCCCCAGTACCCGACGTGGAATCCCAGCTTCACGAATGCCTCCTAGACGTTCGGCGCGTAGTGCTCGGGCTTGCCCCGCTCGGAAAGCGGCGGCAGGTTCCTTCGTGGAGTCTCGACCAAGGGCGCATCCGCGGCCACCTCGCCGCGCACGCGACGCCAGCCGGCGCGGGCCCGCGGGTGGTAGCGGCGATCGTGCGGGACGAGCTTGAACACGGCGTTGATCAGCTTCCCCACCCGCCGATGACGCCGCGCGTCGCGCTCGGACCAGCTGAAGCCGAGCAGGTCGCGGATCTCGCGGTCGTACAGCCCGATCGTCAGCCAGACGAAGGCGCGGGCGACCACCCGCCGGACCGGCCGCCACAGCACGTCCGGCAGCCACGGCAGGAACGGCGGCTTGCCGAGGCCGCGGATGTCGAGCACGTCCCGCGTGGCCTTGTTGTCCTCCAAGACCTCGGCGCACATGTGCTTCCAGTACCGCCGGAAGTCCTCCCAGCTCGCCGGCACCGGGCGCGGGCTCATGTCGTACATCCGCCACCACTGGACGTGTTCGTCGAACAGCCGCCGCTTCTCCGCCTCGCCGATGCCGCCCATGAAGTGGTCGGCGATGAGGATCGTGCTGACGAAGAAGGTCGCGTGCGCCCAGTAGTAGGTGTCGGGGTCGAGGGCGTGGTAGCGGCGGCCCTTCGCGTCGATGCCCTTGACGCGATCGTGGTAACCGCGGACTTCGAGAGCCGTCTCGTGGGCGCGCGGGCCGTCGTAGACCACCCCGCCGATCGGGTAGAGCGAGCGGAACAGCCGCTGCCAGCGTTCCTCGAAGAACCGCGAGTGCTGTTCGACGCCGGCCCCGAGGCCCGGGTGCATGTTCTGCATCGACCCGGCCCACAACCCGATGAGCAGCCCGCGCCAGTCGCCGAAGTACTTCCACGTCAGCGAGCCGGGGCCCAAGGGCTCGGGTGCTTCCCTGCTCATCGGCGGCTCCTCGTCGAGTCCGAACTGACTACGGCTGTTGTCAGGCTAGGATCTGACAACAGTTGTAGTCAACCGAGGAGCCGCCATGCCGGGCCGCACGTGGGCGGGCACGACCCTGGACGACCGGAAGGCGCTGCGGCGCGAGCAGCTCCTGGCCGCCGGGCTCGAACTGCTGGGCACCGAGGGCTCGGCCGGGACGAGCGTCCGCGCGGTCTGCCGGCGGGCGAAGCTCACCGAGCGCTACTTCTACGAGAGCTTCACCGACCGCGAGGAGCTCGTCGCGGCGGTGTACGAGCACGTCGGCGAGCAGGCGCGGCAGGCGCTCGTCGACGCCGTCCGGGACGCCCCGAGTCCCGCCCTGCGAGCCGAGAACGCCGTGCGCGCGTTCGTGGAACTGATCGTCGACGACCCGCGCAAGGGCCGGATCCTGCTGCTCGCCCCGCTCACCGACCCCGCGCTGACCCGCCGGGGCCTGCACCTGCTGCCGGTGTTCGCCGCGCTCGTCGGCGAGCAGCTGTCCCACGGCGACGAGACCGAACGGCGGCTGGTCGCCGTCGGGCTGGTCGGCGCGCTGAGCAACGTCTTCATCGCCTATCTCGACGGCTCGCTGAAGGTTTCGCGCGAGCGGCTCGTCGCGCACTGCGTGAAACTCGTGCTCGGCGCCGACGCCCACTGACCTCACCTCCGCTGACCTTGCTGACAGTCCCGTGCCGGATCCGGCACACTCAACCCATGCGTACCGCTGGGCGGAACGACGGCGCGGGCGGCGACGGTCTCGTCGCCGCCCGGCTCGCCGCGCTCCTCGAAGCCTTCCGGCCGGGTGACGAGACGCTCGGCGTCTCCGAGCTGGCCCGCCGCACCGGGCTCGCGAAGACGACGGCGCACCGGCTCATCGGGCACCTCGTCGAAACCGGCTTGCTGGAGCGCGAAGACAGCGCGGTGCGACTCGGGCTGCGGCTGTTCGAAATCGGCCAGCTGGCCTCACCCCGGCGCGGTCTGGTCGAAGCGGCGCGGCCGTACCTCGCCGACCTTCGCGAGGCGACACGCAACACCGTCCACCTCGCGATCCTGGAAGGCACCGAAGTGGTCTACCTCGACGTGCTGCGCGGGCCGGACGCGCCGACCCTGCCGTCGCGCATCGGCGGCCGGTTCCCCGCGCACGCCACCGGCGTCGGCAAGGCGATCCTGGCGTTTTCCCCGGAATCCGTGGTGAACCAGGTCATCGACGCCGGATTGCCGCGGATGAGCGCGCGGACGATCACCGCGCCCGGCCTGCTCCGCCGTCAGCTCACCCGGATCCGCGAGGACGGGATCGCCTTGGAACGCGAGGAATCCGGCGTCGGCGTCGTGTGCGCGGCCAGCCCGCTGCTCGACTCGCGCGGGGTGGCGGTGGCGGCGGTGTCGATCTCCGGCTGGGCCAACCGGATGCGGACCGAACGGGTCGCGCCCGCCGTCCGGACGGTCGCGCTCGCGTTGACCCGCACACTCTCCGGATCCACTCCGCGCGGTCGGAAATGATCCTGCGGGACAACGACTTCCGGCGCTCTAGGCCGTCCGGCTGACGTAATCCTCCCGAGCTGGACCGGTGATCGGGACCCGCTACGATCCGTCCAATGGCCCAGCACAGCCAGGAGAAAACGGTAACGGGCCACTCCCCCACGCCGCTCGCCGCGCAGGCGGGTGCCGCGCACCGGTTGCTCTCGCTCGACATCGTGCTCGCGCTGCTGGCGTTGACCGGCGGCCTGCGCGTGCTCTACCTCGCCGCGCCCACGCCGGCCCTGCCCACGGAAGCCGCGAACGTCGCCCACGCCTACGCGCTCGGCCACCTCACGTCGTTCACCGACGCGGGCGGCGCCGGGGCCAGTCCGCTCGGCTGGCTGCAGCTCTCGGCCTACACGATGGTCTCGGACGCGTTCGGCCGCTCCGCCACGGCACTCGCCGCGGTGCGCGAGACGATGCTCGTCGCCGCGGTGATCGGTGCCGTGCTGCTCTGGTTCCTGGCTCGCCGCCTGGGCCTGGCCCGGTGGGCGTCGGCGGCCGCTGTCGTGCTCCTCGCCGCGTCACCACTCGCGCTCGGCCTGCAGCGGCTGGTCGTCGTGGAACACCTGGCGGTGGTGTGGGCGCTGGGGGCGCTGGTGCTGATCACCAAGCCCGGCGCCCGGATCCGGCACGACGTCGTGGCCGCGATCTGCCTGCTGGCGGCGGTGCTCACCTCGCCGCTGGCGCTGTTCTTCCTGCCCGCGGCCGGCTGGCTGCTGGTGCGGCGCGCGCCGGAGCGGGCGGCGCTGGTGGCGGTCCTGCTGAACCTCGGGCTGGGCATCGCGTTCGGCCCGGCGGCCGGCACGCTCCGGCCGCACCTCGCGCCGGCGGGCCGCCCGGCCGTCGCCGACTGGGTGGCGCTCGACCCGGCGTGGGCGGTGCTGTCGGCCGTCGCACTGGTGGCCGCGCTGGCCGTCACCGCCCTGCGGCCGTTCGCGGTGTCCGGCCTGCTGCTCGCGGCGACCCTGCTCGTTCCCGGCGTGCCGGACACCGCCGTGCTCGCCCTGCTGCTGCCGGTGACGACGGTGCTGGTGGCGGGCGTGGCCCAGGCCGTCACCCGGCGGCGCACCCCGGCGCACCGGTGGCACGCGCGCCGCCGGCCTCGGCGCGGGCTCGCGCCGGCCGGCGCCGTCCTCGTCGCGACAGTCGCCGCCGGCTGGGCGTACGGCTACCCGGCGCTGCGGCCGTCGGCCGACCGGGCCGGGCCGCTCGCCGAAGCGCGGGACTGGGTGCGGGCCAACGCCTCCGGCGCCCAGCTGCTCGTCGACGACGCGGCCTGGGCCGAACTCGCGAAGGCCGGCTGGCCGACCGGCCTGCTGGCCGCGCCCGCCGCGTGCGCGGTCGCCTGCCCGCCCGCCGAGTGGGCCGTCTTCGGCACCGGCGGGACCGATCTCCGCAAGCGCTATCCGGCCCTCGACGGCGCCTTCGCCAACGCCGGGACGACCGCGGTGTTCGGCGCCGGCGACCGCCGCGTCACCGTCTCGCGCCTCGGCCTGCCGCCCGCGGACCCGGC
Organism: Amycolatopsis sp. NPDC051128; assembly: GCF_040682715.1. NCBI lineage: Bacteria > Bacillati > Actinomycetota > Actinomycetes > Pseudonocardiales > Pseudonocardiaceae > Amycolatopsis > Amycolatopsis sp. NPDC051128. The sequence continues at coordinate 85,092 of NZ_JBFBBN010000021.1, forward strand.
CGCGCCGTCGGAGGCGTCGGAGGCGTCGGCGCGCGCCCACGCCGGCGAGGCACTCACGGCTTCGGCTCGGATCACCCTCGCCCCGGACGCCGCCGCCGTGCTGCGCGCGGGCCGCGCCGACCCGCGGCTCATCGCGACGATCGCCGCGCTCGCGGCGCTCCAGCCGGTCCGGGTGGTGGCCTTCCCCGAGGTCCCTGGCGAGGACCCCGCCGGGCAGCCCCGCCGCCGGGTGCTGCTGACCGGCGGCGAAGACGACGCGGCCGCGTTCTACACCGGCCAGCGCGACCTGTTCCGCCCGTCCTCGGTCACCCGGACCGCCGACGGCGTGCTCGTCACCTATCCGCTGTTCGCGCCCTCGGGACTGCTCGTCCCGTCCTCCTCTCCGTGATGACGCCGGGGTCAGAGCGCGGCGACGTTGCGCTCGGGGTGGGACGGCCGGTGCAGCGCCGGGACGTCCGCGAGCAGGCCGCGTCGCGCCAGCTCGGGCCGGACGCCGTCGCCGAACCAGTACGCCTCTTCCAGGTGCGGGTAGCCCGACAGCACGAACTCCGTGACGCCGACGCCGTGGTACTCCTCGATCAGGTCGGCGACCTCTTCGTGGCTGCCGACCAGCGCGGTGCCCGCGCCGCCGCGGACCAGGCCGACGCCGGCCCACAGGTTCGGGTGGATCTCCAGCCCGCGCACCCCGCCGTCGGACTTCCCGCCGTGCAGCGCGACCATCCGCTGCTGCCCCACCGACTCGCTGGCCGCCAGCTGCGCCTGCGCCTTGGCGACCTGCTCCGGGCTGAGCGCGTCCAGGAGCTTCCGCGCCTCCGCCCAGGCTTCGGCGGAGGTGTCGCGCGAGATCGTGTGCAGCCGGACGCCGAACCGGATCGGCCGGTCCCCGGCGAGCTCCCGCACCTTGCCGATCTTCTCCGCCACCTGCGCGGGCGGCTCGCCCCAGGTCAGGTAGACGTCGGCGTGCCGCGCCGCGACCGGCAGCGCGGCAGGCGACGAGCCGCCGAAGTAGATCGGGGGCACGGGATCCGGCGCGGCCAGCGTCGTCGCGCCCTCGACCCGCAGGTGCTCGCCTTCGAAGCTGAACGGCCGGCCGGACCAGACGCCGCGGACGATGGTCAGGAACTCGTCGGTGCGCGCGTACCGGGCGTCGTGGTCGTGCCAGTCACCGAACCGCCGCTGTTCCACCGCGTCGCCGCCGGTGACGATGTTGAGCAGCACCCGGCCGCCGGACAGCCGCTGGAAGGTGCCCGCCATCTGCGCGGCGAGCGTCGGCGAGATGACCCCGGGCCGGAACGCGACCAGGAACTTCAGCCGGGTCGTCTCGCGGATCAGCGCGGCCGTGGTGAGCCAGGCGTCCTCGCACCACGTGCCGGTCGGGGTCAGGACGCCTTCGAAGCCCTGCCGCTCGGCGGCGCGGGCGACCTGGGCCAGGTAGTCCAGGTCCGGGTCGCGCTGGGCCGCCGGGCCCGCGGACCGGTTGGCGTGGAAGCGCTCCACGATCGTGCGGCCGTCGCCGCTGGTGGGCAGGAACCAGTGCAGCCTGATGCTCATCCGTTGCTCCTCGCCTGGTCCAGGTCGGGACCGAACCGCCGGTCGACGAAGGCGGCGAAGTCCACCTTGCCCGGCAAAGTCTTCTCGTCGCTGAAGGCGTCCGCGAGCTGCTGCTCCGACCGCACCACCGCGTCGTCCAGCACGACCGGCCGGTCACGGCCCGCGTCCACCGCCCGCTGCGCCACTTCGATCTTCAGCCCGGTCTCGGCCGCCCAGGTTTTCGCCCACTCGCCGCGGTGCGTGTCGGCCCACTTCTGCGCCTTGACGACGCGGACCGCGAAGTCGCGCAGGGCGGCGTTCTTGCCGGGATCGCCCAGCGCGGCCACGCTCGCCGCCAGGAAGCCCAGCCCGTTCGACGCGCCCCGGCCGTCGGCCAGCACCCGGGCGTGGGCTTCGATTTGGGCCTGTGCGGTGTACGGGTCCCAGATCGCCCAGGCGTCGATCGTGTGCTGGGTGAAGGCGGCGTAGGCCTCGGACGGCTGCAGGAAGCTCAGCTTCACGTCCTTGGTGGACAACCCGTTGTTGTGCAGGGTGTTGAGCAACTGCCCGTGGGCCGAGCTGCCCTTCGCCACGCCGATCGTCTTCCCCTTCAGCGAGGCCACGTCCGTCAGCGGCGAGTCCGGCGGGACGAGGACGGCTTCCCGCTCGACGTTGCTGCGCGAGACGCTGACCACCTTGATCTTCGCCTTCGCCGCGGCCGCGAAGATCGGCGGCGTGTTGCCGACCCGGCCGGCGTCGATCGCCCCGGCGGACGCGGCCTCGAGCAGCGGCGGGCCCGACGTGAAGGTCGCCCACTCGATCCGGTACGGCGTCCCGGCCACCAGGTTCGCCGCCGTGAGCAGGGACTTCACCCCGCCCTTCTGGTCGCCCACCTTGAGGGTCACCTTCGCCAGGTCCGCCGCGCTCACCGGGCCCGGCACGGCCGACGGCCCTTCGCCGGTCGCCGTTCCGCAGCCGGTCACCACGAGTGCCGCCGCGACGGCGGCCAATCCCTTACGCAAGCGCATCTTCGGTCACTCCCAAGTCCGCCAGCACGCGGTGGCGGAGGTCGTCGTGGTCGGCGGTTTCCCGCGGCCGGTGCCCGGCCACGATCCGGCCGCCGTCGAGCACCAGGACCCGGTCGGCCAGCAGCAGGGCCTCGTCGACGTCGTGGGTCACCAGCAGCACGCCCGGCCGGTGGCGCCGCCAGAGATCGGCCACCAGGCCGTGCATCGCGATGCGCGTGAGCGCGTCGAGGGCGCCGAACGGCTCGTCGAGCAGGAGCAGGTCGGGTTCGCGCACCAGGGCCCTGGCCAACGACACGCGCTGGGCCTCGCCACCGGACAGCGTGAGCGGCCAGTCGTCGGCGTGCGCGGCCAGGCGGACCTCGCCCAGTGCCTTGTCGGCCAGCGCCCGGTTGCGGGACTTCGCGACGCCGTCCTGGCGCAGGCCGAGGACGACGTTGCGCCAGACCTTCCGCCACGGCAGCAGCCGCGGCTGCTGGAAGGCGACCGAGACGGTCCCGGTCACTTCCACGTGTCCCTCGACGTCGCCGTCGAGACCGGCCAGCACCCGCAGCAGCGTCGACTTTCCGGAGCCGCTGCGGCCGAGCAGGGCGACGAACTCGCCGCGCCCGACGGTCAGGTCGAGTCCATTGAGGACGGTCCGGTCCCCGAAGCGCTTCGTCAGGTTCCGGACCTCGGCTACCGGGCTCGCCACCGCAGCACCTTCCGTTCGAGCAGCCGGACCAGCGCGTCGGTGACCAGGCCGAGCAGGGCGTACAGGACCAGGCCGACGACTACGACGTCGGTGCGCAGGAACTCCCGTGCGTTGTTGATGAGGTACCCGACGCCGGCGTCGGCGTTCACCGTCTCCCCGACGATCAGCGCGAGCCAGGCGAGGCCGAGCGACTGCCGGAGGCCGACGAGCGCCTGGGGCAGCGCACCGGGGAGGACGACGTGCCAGATCCGTTCCGCGCGGCTGAACCCGAGGGCCCGCGAGGCTTCGACGAGGTCCGGGTCGGCACTCCGGATTCCCGAGTGGACGTTGAGGTAGAGCGGGAAGGCCACCCCCAGCGCGACCAGCACGATCTTCGTCTCCTCGCCGATCCCGAACCACAGGATGAACAGCGGGATCAGGCCGAGGAAGGGCAGCGTGCGCAGCATCTGCACCGGCGGGTCGACCAGCGCCTCGCCCCAGCGGGACAGCCCGGAGACGATGCCGAGCAGGACTCCGGCGACCGCGCCGAGCGCGAACCCGGCGCCGACGCGGCCGAGCGACACGGCGAAGGCGTCACCGAGTTCGCCGGAGCGCGCGACTTCGGCCCCGGCCCGCACGACTGTCCACGGTGAACTGAGTTTGTCCGGTGGCAGGACACCGGCGGCACTGGCGATCTGCCAGGCGGCGACGAGCGCCACCGGGCTGATCCAGCGCCGGAGATCGAGCCGTCGCGACGCCTTGCGTGGCGGCGGCCCTTCGGCGGTTTTGCGGACGCGCGTCAGCACACCCGCGGTGGAAATCGACACGGATTTCTCCCGGGAGACGGGGATGTTCGGGATTACTGGTCCCGACCTTGCGGCCCCCGGGAGGCGAAGTCAATCCGTGGACACCTGGTCCCAATCCGTGAACTCGCCGTGTTTCAGCCCGTGGAACGGCTTGGCTCAGCCGCCGAACATGATCTTCCATTCGTCGAGCGAGCGTGGCCGGTAGACGAAGTTGCCGCGCTTCACCGCCGACAGCGCGGCCGACGGCTCGGCCGAGTATTGGTGTCCGGGGTAGACGACCGGATCGCCGGGCAGGCCGGCGAGCGCCTGCAGGCTGCGGTAGATCTCTTCGGCGTCCCCGCCGGGGAAGTCGGTGCGGCCGCAGCCTTCGAGGAACAGCGTGTCGCCCGAGACGAGCTTGTCCTCGACGAGGAAGCACTGACTGCCCGGCGTGTGCCCGGGCGTGTGCAGCAGCCGGATGGGGATGGCGCCGACCTCGAGGACGTCGTCGTGGTCGTGCGCGCGCAGGTCGGTGTCCTCGACCCCGGTCACACGGCGGACCCACTCGGTCTCGGCGCCGTTGACGTGGATCGGCACCGGCTCGATGGCGAGCAGCTCGGCGATGCCGGGCAGCGAGAAGCCGAGCATGTCGCCGCCGACGTGGTCGGGGTGGTGGTGCGTCGCGAGCACCCCGGTGAGCCGCATCCCGTCGCCGGCCAGGACGTCCAGCAGATCGCGCACCGCGTACGCGGGGTCGACGATCACCGCGTCCCCGGTCTCGCGATCGCCGATCAGGTAGGCGAAGTTCCGCATCTGCGTCGCGACGGAGTCCCCGACGGCGAAGTCACGGCCGGCGAGCAGCTGCCGGAAGTAGAGCCGATCAGACATGGCCACACCCTACGGGGTCGGCGATATCCGGTCGCGGCACGCGCGCCGTGCGCGGCACCATGCCACCCATGGACCGCACGTTCATCCCGGGACTGGACCTGTCGCGCCGCTTCTACCACGAGGCGGTACGACCGCTGATCCGCGCGCGGTTCGGGGAGCTGCCCCACACCGCCGCCCGCCTCGGCACCGGCTCGGAGGTCCTCGGCTTCGACACCGCCCGCTCCGCCGATCACGAATGGGGTCCGCGCCTGCAGCTGTTCCTGCGCCGCGACGACGCCGCCCGCCACGCCCAGGATGTCGTCGCGACGTTGGGCCACGAGCTGCCCAAGACGTTCCGCGGCTACCCCACGAATTTCGCCCCCACCGAGAACGAGCACGCGCGCCACATGGCGCTCACCGACGGACCGGTCTTCCACCGGGTCGACGTCACCACCCTCAGCGCATGGTTCACCCGCCATCTGGGATTCGATCCACGCCACGGCATCACCACGTTCGACTGGCTCGCCACCCCCACCCAGACCCTGGCCGAGATCACCGCCGGCGCGGTCTTCCACGACGGTCTGGCCGAACTCGTTCCGGCTCGTTCGCGCCTCACCTGGTATCCCGAGCAGATCTGGCGCTACCTCCTGGCCTGCCAATGGCAGCGGATCTCCCAAGAAGAGGCGTTCGTCGGACGGTGCGGAGAAGTCGGCGACGAACTCGGCTCCGCCGTCGTCGCCGCCCGCCTGGTCCGCGACCTCATGCGGCTGAGCCTGCTCATGCACCGCCGCTACCCGCCCTACGGCAAATGGCTCGGCAGCGCCTTCACCCGGCTCCCCTGGGCAGCCACCATCACGCCGGTACTGACCGCGGCGCTCGCCGCCACCACGTGGCACGAACGGGAAGACCACCTCGCCACGGCCTACTCGGCCGTCGCCGAGCTGCACAACCAGCTCGGGCTGACCGAGCCGCTCGACCCCGGCACCCGCCCCTACCACGACCGGCCGTTCCAGGTCCTGCACGCCGAACGATTCAGCCAGGCGCTCCTCGGCACCATCGCCGACCCCGAACTTCGCGCTTTGCCACTCACCGGGGCCGTCGACCAGGTCACCGACAACACCGATCTGTTGGGCGACCGCGCGACGACGCGCGCCGTGGCCACGGCGCTGATTCCGCCGAGTTCACCAAGCACCTGAGCTGGCCGAACACCTCGCCGTCGTCCACCGCCCAGCTCGCGCAGGCGATCGGCGCGCTCGGCTCACCGGCAGCCCCTGTCGCGGCTTCCCGCCGCTTCGCCGCGCTCGCGATCCGGGGACTCCGGGCCTGAGACGGTCCACTGGTGGGCGCTGCCCTGGTGGAGCGCGGCGTACACGCGGTCGCGCAGGATGTTGGCCTCGTGGTCGGACAGTGTCGCGCCCATCGGCCGGAGCACCAGCCTGACCAGGAGGTTCTTCTGGTCGCGGTGGGCGCCGAGCCGGGCCAGCGCCTGCGCGGGCAGTTCCGCGCACGGCGTCTCCTGACGAATCTCGACGGACTCGACGACATCCGCGTCGTCGCCCAGTGCGTCGCGGACGCGGTCGCCGAGGTCCTCGGCCCGGTCGTCCGCGGCGACGGCGATCGACAGGTCGCGGCGCACCGGCGGCAGCGCCGACACCGGCCGGTACGGCGCGAGGTCGGTGAGCTGCGCGGCGACCGCCGGTTCGGCCGAGCGCAGCAGCCGGATGTCCGGGATGCCCTTGCGCAGCATCAGCATCCGGTCGAGCCCCATGCCGAGGGCGAGCCCGGACCAGCCGGCCCCGAGCCCGGCGCGCGCGAGCACGGCCGGGTGGGCGAGGCCGCACTCGGCGATCTCGACCCATTCGCCGTCGTGCTCGACGTCGACCTGCGCACCGTCCACTGTGTACGGATGACGGCGTGGTTCGAGCCGCCACTTCCGTCCCGGCAGGAGGGTGCCCGCCATCTCCCCGAGGTCCGCGCGACTGGTGTCGCCACGGGTGATCCGCCACAGGTCGAGCTGGTGCGGCGTGCCGCTGTGCAGCCGGTCGATGCTGTCGCGGCGGTAGACGATGCCGGGGCACACGAGCAGGACGTCGTCGACGGGGCTCGCGGCCAGGGCCCGCAACGCGCCCGGGATCATCGCGCTGGAATGGCTGCGCAGCACGTGGCCGTCGTCGACGTACCGGGTGTAGCGCGCGTCGCGGGTGACGTCGGCCGGGTCGTAGCCGAGGTTGTCGTAGTTGTCGGCGACCGTGACGATCCGGTCGCCGGGCCACCACCGGACGGCGCACGCCCACCGCGCGACGAGAGCGGCGACGGCCTCCTCGACGACGAGCTGGATGGCGTGCGGCCCGGCCGCGGGGTCGGTGAGATCGCGGATGGCGAGATCGCGGACGAGCTGGGCGGGAGTGAGTGCCGCGGGCATGACGGAACCTCCAGGGTGAACGGGACGGATGGGGAACTGCTCCCCCTGGCCCGGACACCCGGCGAGGTTCAGCGCGAAGCGGACGGCGGCGACCCCCGGCCGGCCACCGTGACGGCGGACGACGGCGGTGCCGAACCGGCAAGCCTGTTCAGGCGGCGCCGGCCGCGGACGTGACACCGGAACCCCGCTGGCACCCGGAAAGGGCCAGGGGGCCGGTAAATCGGCGGTACCCCGCGACGACGGCCACGCATCCAGAATAGCGAGCGAGTCACCCGGATTTCGCCATCCCTGTCATCCCTTGTTCATTCGCCCACCTCGCCGTCCGCCAGCTCGCGCAGGACGTCCAGATGCCCGACGTGGCGCGCGGTCTCCTGCACCACGTGCGCCAGCACCCACCGGACCGTGAACTCCGCCCGGCGCCGCGACCGGTCGTCCGGGCCCAGGCCGCGCAGCGCCTTCTCCGCCCGGGCCCACTCCGCCTTGTAGGCGGCCACCACCGAGGCCGGTGTGTCGTCCGGGGTCAGGTTCCAGCTCGGGTCCGGCGTGCCCGCCCACAGCGACGGCAGGTCCGCCCCGCCCGCCTCGATGGACAGCCACCAGCGCTCGACCGCCGTGAGGTGCTTCAGCACGCCCAGCGCGCTCATCCGCGGCGACACCGGCAACGGCGTCGCCGCCGCCTGGTCGCGGCTCAGCCCCACCACCTTGTTCACCGCCGTGGCCCGGAGGAACTGCAGGAAATCCAGCTGCAGGCGCAGCTCGTCACCGGCCAGGGGGGCCGGCCAGCTGCGATACGTTTTCGAACTCGTGTTCGACATGACCGCAACCTACCGCGCTGGTCCGACAAAATCCGCCATAGAGTGATCGGCATGTGGTGGGGTCTGCTCTGCGCCTTGGGCGCGGCTTGTGCGTACGGCGTGGCTTCGGTGATGCAGTCGGTCGCCGCGCGGGCGACCGACACCGGCGCCGACGGCGTCGATCCGAAGCTGCTCGTGCGCGTGCTCGGCCAGTGGAAGTTCGTCCTGGGACTGGCGCTGGACGTCCTCGGATTCGTCGCGCAGATCTTCGCCCTGCACGTCCTGCCGCTGTTCGTCGTGCAGGCCGCGCTCGCCGCGAGCCTCGCCGTGACCGCCGTCGCCGCGCGGTTCCTCGGCGTCCGGCTGGGCAAACGGGAATGGGCGGCCGTGGCCGTCGTGTGCGCCGGGCTCGCGCTGCTCGGCGCGGCGGCGGAGAGCGAAGGCTCCGACCCGGTCGGGCTCGGCTTCCGCATCGCGCTCATCGGCGCGGTCGTCCTGCTGGCCGCCGCCGGGATCGTCGCGGGCAAGGCGAGCCGCCGCGTGCGGACGCCGGCGCTCGGGCTCGTCGCGGGGCTGAGCTTCGGCGTCGTCGCGATCTCGGGCCGGATCATCCCCAGCCTGGCCCCGCTGGACCTGCTCACCGACCCGGCGACCTACACCGTCGCGGTCGCGGGCGGGATGGCGATGCTGTTCTACGCGACGGCATTGCAACGCGGGAGCGTCACCACCTCGACCGCGATGATGGTGCTCGGCGAGACGATCTTCCCGTCACTGGTCGGCGTCCTCGTGCTCGGCGACCGCACCCGGCCCGGGTTCGTCGCCGTCGCCGTCGCCGGCTTCGTCCTCGCCGTGGCCGCCGCGCTCGCGCTGGCCCGCTTCGGGGAACCCGCCACCGACCCCGTGGCCGCGAACTGAGACGAAGCCGACCGTGTTCCCGTAATTTCTTTACTTAGACTAGCCTTACCTATCCCACGACAGGACAGGGAGGCGCGGGTGAGCACGACCGGACGGGAAGTCCTCCGCCGTTCGATCGCCGGGCAACGACGGCCGGTGACGCTCGCGGCGCTGCTGACCGCGTGCCACCAAGGCGGCGAAGCGCTGGTGCCGGTGGTCATCGGCGTGGTGATCGACCAGGCCGTCGCGGACGGCTCGGTGGGCACGCTGCTGGTCTGGCTGGCGGTGCTGGGCGTGCTCTTCGCCGTGCTGTCGACCAGCTACCGCCTGGGCGCCCGCTTCGGCGAGCGAGCCGCCGAACGCGCCGCGCACGACCTGCGCCTCGACGTCGGACGCCGGGTGCTGCACCCGGGCGGCGGCGCGGAGTCCGGCAACCTCGCCGGTGAACTGGTGAGCATCGGGACGGCGGACGCGAAGCGGGTCGGCACGGTCAACGGCGTCCTGCCGTTCGGCGTCGCCGGCCTGGCCGGGCTGCTGGTCAGCGCGGTCGCGCTGCTCACGATGTCGCTGCCGCTGGGCCTGCTGGTGCTGCTCGGCACGCCGCCGATGCTGTACCTGGCGCACCTGGTCGGCAAACCCCTCGAACGCCGCAGCGAAGCGGAGCAGGAGCGGTCCGCGTTCGCCTCCGGCATCGCCACCGACCTCGTCGCCGGGCTGCGCGTGCTCAAGGGCGTCGGCGCCGAACGCGCCGCCGTCGAGCGCTACCGCCGGACCAGCCAGGACTCGCTGCGGGCGACCCTGCGCGCGGCCCGCGCCCAGGCGTGGCACAACGGCGCGCTGCTCGCGCTGACCGGGATCTTCATCGCCGTGGTCGCGCTCGTCGGCGGCACCCTCGCGGCGGCGGGTGACATCAGCGTCGGCGACCTGGTCGCGGCGGTCGGGCTCGCGCAGTACCTGATCACGCCGTTCTCGATCTTCTCGTGGGTCAACGGCGAGCTCGCGCAGGGCCGCGCGTCGGCCGCGCGCATCGCCGACGTGCTGAACGCGCCGCCCGCCGTCGGCGCCGGGGACGCCACCCTGCCGGCCCCGCCGGCCGGGCACGTGAAGCTGTCCGCGGTGCGCCGCGGCTCCCTGCGCGACGTCGGCTTCGAAGCCCGGCCGGGCGAGCTGCTCGGCGTCGTCGCCACCGACCCGGCCGCGGCGACCGACCTGCTCGACTGCCTCGGCCGCGCCGCCGACCCGGGGGCCGGCACGGTGTCGGTCGACTCGGTCGACCTGTCCACTGTGGATCCGAGCCGGGTCCGCGAGGTGGTGCTGGTCGCCGCGCACGACGCGGACCTGTTCGCCGGGACCGTCGCCGAGAACGTGGCGGCCGGGCCCCGCGCCGCTGAGGCGATGGCCGCGGCCGCCGTCGACGAGGTGGCGAGCGCGCTGCCCGACGGCGTCGCGACCGCCGTCACCGAACGCGGCCGGTCGCTGTCCGGCGGCCAGCGTCAGCGGGTCGCCCTGGCGCGGGCCCTGTCCGCCGACGCGCCGGTGCTGGTGCTGCACGACCCGACGACCGCCGTCGACACGGTCACCGAGGCCCGGATCGCCGCCGGCCTGGCCGAACTCCGGCGCGGCCGCACCACGATCCTCGTGACCACCAGCCCGGCCCTGCTGGCCGCGACCGACCGCGTCGTCCTGCTCGACGACGGGCGGATAGCCGGCGAAGGCAGTCACGCCGAACTGGCCGGCCGGGCCGACTACCGGGCGGCGGTGCTGTCATGACCCGCGAACTCCTCCCCGTCGCCGACGGCCGCCGGATCCGCGCCGTGCTCGGCGACCTGATCGGCCGGTCCAAGGGCCAGGCCGTGGCCGCGTTCACGACGCTCGTCGCGGCCACCGCGATCGGCCTGCTCACCGCTCTCCTGCTCGGCCGGGTGGTCGACCTGGTCGCGACGCGCCGTCCGGCGACCGAGCTGATCACGCCCGTCGTGGGCCTCGCGCTCGTCGCGCTCGCCCAGGCGGTCACCACCGCGATCGGCGTCTCGCTGGTGGCCCGGCTCGGCGAGACGATCCTGGCCGAGCTGCGCGAACGCTTCGTCGAACGCGCCCTCGGGCTGCCGCTGGAACAGCTCGAACGCGCCGGGTCCGGCGACCTCACCAGCCGCGTCACGAACGACGTCTCCGTTGTCGCCGAGGGGGTCCGGAGCGCGCTGCCGGAGCTGGGCCGGTCGGTGCTGACGGTCGTCCTGACGCTCGGCGCGCTGGCCGTGCTCGACTGGCGGTTCCTGCTGGCCGCGCTGGTGGCCGTGCCGATCCAGCTGCACACCGTGCGCTGGTACGTGCCGCGCGCGAAGCCGTTGTACGCCAGCCAGCGCGAGGCCGTGGGAGCGCAACAGCAGCAGCTGCTCGACACCATCGGCGGGGCGAAGACGGTCCGCGCGTTCCGGCTGGCCGGCCCCCACCTGGAGCGGGTGCGGCAGCGATCCGACACGGCCGTCGACCTGGCACTGCGCGGGATCCGGCTGGTGACAAGGTTCTACTCGCGGCTCAACCTGGCGGAGTTCGTCGGGCTGTCCGCGGTGCTGGCATTGGGGTTCCTGCTGGTCGGCGCGGACGCGGTCACCGTCGGGGTGGCGACGGCCGCGGCGCTGTACTTCCACAGCCTGTTCGGACCGATCATGACCGCGCTGGCGCTGGTCGACGACGCGCAGGCGGCCGCGGCCAGCCTGGCGCGTCTCATCGGCGTCGCCGACCTGCCCGCGGAGGCGTCGCCCACACGACCGGCGCGGCCCGTCGACGCGTCGGTGAAGACCGCGGCGGTCGGGTACTCCTATGTGGACGGTCACCCGGTGCTGCGGGAGGTTGACCTCGGCGTCGCGCCCGGCGAGCGGGTGGCGCTGGTCGGGGCGAGCGGGGCCGGGAAGACGTCGCTGGCCAAGCTGATCGCGGGGATCCACCGCCCGGACACGGGATCGGTCACGCTCGGCGGCGTCCCCCTGGACGAGCTGGGCCCCGAGGCCACGCGCCGGACGGTCGCGCTGATCAGCCAGGAGGTCCACGTCTTCGCGGGGGCGCTGGCCGACGATCTGCGGCTCGCGCGCCCGTCGGCGTCCGACGCCGAACTGCGGGCCGCGCTGGCGAAGGTGGGCGCACTGTCCTGGGTGGACAGTCTGCCGTCCGGGCTGGCCACCGTCGTCGGCGAAGGCGGCCACCAGCTGACGGTGACGCAGGCGCAGCAGCTGGCCCTGGTCCGGCTGGTGCTGGCCGACCCGCCGATCGCGATCCTCGACGAGGCCACGGCGGAGGCGGGCAGCGCGGGGTCGCGGGTGCTGGAGTCGGCGGCCGCGGCGGCGCTGGAGGGACGCACGGCGTTGGTGGTCGCCCACCGCCTGACCCAGGCGGCGGCGTCCGACCGGATCGTGGTCCTCGACGCGGGTGCCGTGGTGGAGTCCGGCACCCACGACGAGCTGGTCGCCGCGGGTGGCCAGTACGCGAAGCTCTGGGCGGCCTGGTCGGGCCAGCGCGCCTGACGCCGTGCCGTCGCGAGCCGACCCTCCAGGTACGCGAGTCGTCCGTCTGGGTACGCGAGTTCGCCGTTCCGGTACACGGGATTCGCGTGTGCGGAGACGGATCTCGCGTGATCAGGGACGGGACTCGCGTGATTGAAGGCGGATCTCGCGTGATGACACGGCGGGTGGGGCTCAGGCGTCCATGGCGTCGGCCAGGGACTTGGGGCGCATGTCCGTCCAGTTCGTTTCCACGTGGTCCAGGCAGGCCTGGCGGGTTTCCGGGCCGAACGCGACCGTCCAGCCGGCCGGGACGTCGACGGACTCCGGCCACAGGCTGTGCTGGTTCTCGGCGTTGACCAGCACCAGGTACGTGCCGGAAGGGTCTTCGAACGGGTTGGTCATGCCAGGCCTCCTCAGGCGGTGATGTCCGTGCGGGCGCCGGTGACGACCTCGGTCAGCTTGCGCAGGACCGGGGCCGCGAGCACCGGGTTGAACCGGGGTTCGGTCGACCAGTCGGCGAGCTGGTTCGCCTTCACCGCGGGCAGCTGCGCCCAGGTCGGGATCTGCGCCAGCTGCGGCCGCGACAGCGCGTACGTGCGGCTGTCGGTGAGGATCAGGTCGGCCGGGTACTTGCCGGCCTGCTCCCAGCTGAGCGTCTCGAAGTAGTCGTCGGAGCCGCCGCCGTCGACGATGTCCAGGCCCAGCTCGCGGTAGTACGCGAGGTCGGCGAAGAACTCCGGCTTGCAGATGTAGAGGTTGTCCTTGTCGCTGGACACCACGAGCACCTTGAGGCCGGGCTTGGCCTTGATCGCCGCCTTGAGGTCGTCGGAAGCCTTCTGGAAGTCCTCCTTGCCCTGCTTGATGGCGGCGGAGTTCGCGTCACCGCCCAGCGCCACCGCGAGCTGCTCGTACCGCTCGATCACCTTCGGCAGCGTGACCTTGTACTCCGACATCGCGACGATCGGCGCGATCTGCTGGACCTTGGGGCCGAGGTCGTCCTTCAGCACCCACAGGTCGGTCGGCTTGGCGCCGGTGAGCCCGGTGATCACCAGGTCCGGCTTCGTGGCCGCGAACTTCTCCATGCTGAAGTCGTCCCACGCGTTGCCGATCGACGTGACGGCGTTCAGGTCGATGTTGCCCGCCTGGATCTCCTTGCCGCCGTCAGCCGTCTTCTGCGGCCCGAAGACGCCGACCGGGCGGACGCCGTAGTCCCACAACGCGGCGGCCGAGCTGACGTAGGCCACGACGCGGGCCGGGCGCTGGTCGCGCGACGCCTTCTGGCCGCGGTCGTCGGTGAACTCCCACGGCCCGGAGGCCGCCGCCGCCGGCTTGTCGCCGCCGTTGCCGCAGGCGGTGAGCGCCGCGGCGGCGGCGACCCCGCCGGCCCCGATCAGGAATCCACGCCGGGTGAGACCGCCAGCGCCTTGAAACACGGACATGAGAACCTTTCGAGAGCTTTCGGGGTCCGGGTGGCAGAGCCCCGGCCCGGGCCGAAGGCCCGGCTGTCACGGCAGTTTTTAGGATAGGCACACCTTATTTAGGGCAGCCTGTCAAAGCAACCGCCGTGACTCCTGTGTGTCAGCGCCCACCACGGCCCGAGAGCTGCGCTTCGGCGCCGGGCACCGGCTCGGCCGGGTCGTGGCCCAGGTGGACCTGGCGGTTGTCCGCGTCCACGTGCACCACGCGCGGCCGGTGCCCGGCGCGCTCGGCCTCGGCCACCTGGGCGTAGGTGATGATGATGACCAGGTCCCCGGGGTGGACGAGATGCGCGGCGGCGCCGTTGACGCCGATCACGCCGGTGCCCGGCTCGCCGGTGATGGCGTAGGTCTCCAGCCGGGCGCCGTTGGTGATGTCGACGACGTGGACCTGTTCGCCTTCGACGATGTCCGCGGCGGCCATCAGGTCCGCGTCGATGGTGAGCGAGCCGACGTAGTGCAGGTCGGCCTGGGTCACCGTGGCGCGGTGGATCTTGGCGTTCATCAGGGTGCGGTGCATCGGCTTCCTCGTGTCTCGGTCAACAGGGCGGCGAGCCCGGCCGCGGTGGGGGTACGGAAGAACTCGGCGATCGGGAGCTCGGTTCCGGTCCGCTCGGTGATCCGGTTGCGCAGGACCACCAGCAGCATGGAATGCCCGCCGAGGATGAACAGGTCGTCGTCGGCGCCGACAGCGTCGACGTCGAGCACCTCCGCGAAGACTTCGCAGAGGGTCTTCTCCAGCGGCGTCTCGGGCGCCCGGCCGCGGGTCTCGAACTCGGGCACCGGCAGCGCCGCCTTGTCCAGCTTCCCGTTGGGCGTCACGGGGAACGTCTCCAGGGGGACGATCGCCGCGGGCACCATGTACTCCGGCAGCGACCGGGCGACGAACTCCCGCAGCCGCACGGGATCCGCGGTCGCCGGAGTCGTGTACGCGACCAGGCGCTTGTCCCGGTCCTCGCGGACGACGACGAGCGCCTGGTCCACCCCGGAATGCCGGGTCAGCGCGCTCTCGATCTCGCCCGGCTCGATCCGGAAGCCGCGGATCTTGACCTGGTCGTCGGTGCGGCCGAGGTACTCGAGCTGCCCGTCGGGCCGCCACCGCACGAGGTCGCCGGTGCGGTACATCCGCTCCCCCGGCGGCCCGAACGGGTCGGCGACGAACCGGGTGGCGGTCAGCGCCGCGCGGCCGTGGTAGCCCCGGGCCAGCCCGGCGCCGGCCAGGTACAGCTCGCCGGGCACGCCGGCCGGGACCGGGCTCAGGCCGTCGTCGAGGACGTACGCGCGGGCGTTGTGCACCGGACGGCCGACGACCGGGCGGTCCGCGTCGCCGACCCTGGCGACCAGGGCGTCCACAGTGGCTTCAGTGGGGCCGTAAAGGTTGTACGCCTCGGTGCCCGGCAGCGAACCCAGGGTTTCCCACAGCGGCTGGGACACCGCCTCCCCGCCGACGCCGACGACCCCCAGGGCGCACTCGCCGTCTTCGATCACCCCGGCCGCGGCCAGCTGCGCGAAGTGCGACGGCGTGAGCTCGAGGAAGTCGAGCCCGCGTTCGCGCACCACCGCGGCCAGCCGGGCGGGGTCGCGGCGGGTGTCGTCGTCGACGACGTGCACCTCGTGCCCGTCGAGCAGCCAAAGCTGCGGCTGCCACGACGCGTCGAAGAAGAACGCCCACGCGTGCCCGACTCGCAGCCGCCGCCCGCCCGCCGCGGCGACCGCCGGGCGGTAGAGCGTCTCGCGGTGGCTGTGGAACAGGTTCACCAGCCCCGAATGCGGGATCACGACGCCCTTGGGCTTCCCGGTCGACCCGGACGTGTAGAGCACGTACGCCGGATTCGCGGGTGACGGCGGCGTCAGCGCGGCCTCGACATCCACGATGTCCTCGACGAACAGTGCGCCCGGGACGAGGGAAGCGAGCGAACGGCTGGTGAGCACCAATGCGGCACCGGCGTCGGCGAGGATCGCCGAAATCCGGTCCACCGGCTGGTCCGGGTCGACCGGCAGGTACGCCGCGCCCGTCCTGAACACGCCGAAGATCGCCTCGACGACCGCCGCCGACCGCGGCAGCACCAGCGCCACGACCTTCTCGGGCCCCGCACCCTGGGAAGCCAGCCACCGGGCGAGGCGATCGGTGCGCGCGGCGAACTCGGCGAAGGTGACGCGCGACCGAGCGTCGCTCAGCGCGGTCGCGTCCGGAGTCGCCGCCACCTGGGCCGCCAGCTGGTCGACGACCGTCGGCGCCGACAGCGTCAGCGGTGCCCCGGCACCCCAGTCGCCCAGAATCCGGTCCCGCTCCGGCGAGTCGAGGACGTCGAGCCGGCTCAACGGCCGGTCCGGGTCCGCGACGACCGCCGCCATCACCCGGACCAGGCGCTCGGTGAGCGTCCGGGCCGTCGGCTCGTCGAACAGGTCGAGGCTGAACTCGAGATCGCCCTCGATGCCGCCGGCCGTCTCGACCAGGTCGAACGACAGGTCGAACTTCGCCTGCCGCAGCCCGGTGTCCCGGTAGGCCGCGTCCACCCCGAGCAGCCGTTCCGGCTCCGCACCCGAGTGGTAGACCGCGAGCATGACCTGGAAGAGCGGGTGCCGGGCCAGCGACCGGGGCGGGTTGAGCAGCTCGACGAGGTGCTCGAACGGCAGGTCCTGGTGGGCGTACGCAGCCAGGTCGGCCTCGCGGACGCGGTCCAGGAGCTGCCGGAACGTCGGGTCGCCGCCGGTGTCGGTGCGCAGGACCAGGGTGTTGACGAAGAACCCGGCGAGCTCTTCCAGCGCGTGGTCGGAGCGGCCGGCCACCGGTGTCCCCAACGGGATGTCGGTGCCCGCGCCGAGCCGGGTCAGCAGCGCGGCCAGCGCCGCCTGCAGGACCATGAACGTGCTGGTGTCGCTGCGGTGGGCCAGTTCACGCAGGCCGTGGTGCACTGACGCGGGCACGGTGAACGGCACGGCGGCGCCGCGGTTGGTCGAGCGCGCCGGCCGTGGCCGGTCGGCCGGGAGCGCCAGTTCGTCGGGGATCCCGGCCAATGCGTCCCGCCAGAACGCCGCCTGACGGCCGAGCAGGCTGTCCGGGTCGTCGGTGCGGCCGAACATCTCCCGCTGCCACACCGTGTAGTCCGCGTACTGCACCGGCAGCGGCGTCCACTGTGGACGCTCGCCGCGCAGCCGTGCGGCGTACGCGGTGTCGAGGTCCCGCTTCAGGGGCGGCAACGACCAGCCGTCACCCGCGATGTGGTGCACGAGCAGCACGAGCACGTGCCGTTCGGGCCCGGCGGACACGAGGGTGGCCCGGATCGGGATCTCGGCGTCGAGGGTGAAGCAGTACGACGCCGCGGCCGCGACGCGTTCGTCGAGGTCCGCCGCCGGCACGGACTCGGTGACCAGCACCGGGTGTGCCCGGTCGAGCACGACCTGCCGTGGGGTGCCCTGCTCTTCGACCAGGAGCGTCCGGAGGATCTCGTGGCGGGCCACGACGTCACCCAGCGCGGCCCGCAGCGCCCCGGTGTCGACCGGGCCGGTCAGCTCCCACGCCCACGGGATGTTGTAAGTCGCGCTCAACCCGTCGAGACGGTCGAGGAACCACAGCCGCTGCTGGGCGAACGACAGCGGCAGGACCTCCGGTCGTTCGACCGGGACCAGCGTGGGACGGCTCCGGCGGCTCGGATCCAGGAGTTCCGCGAGCCGGGCCGGAGTGGGCGCGTCGAACACCGCCCGGATCGGCACCTCGACGCCGAGCAGCGCGCGGATCCGGCTGACCAGCCGCGTCGCGAGCAGCGAGTGCCCGCCGAGGGCGAAGAACCCGTCGTCCGGGCCGACCGCCGGAACGCCGAGGACGGCGGCGAACAGCTCGCAGAGCGCCTGTTCGGCCGGGGTTCGCGCGACCCGGCCCGAGGTGCGGACCTCCGGGTCGGGCAGCGCGGCGCGGTCGAGCTTGCCGTTGGCGTTGACCGGCAGTTCCGGCAGCACTACGACGGCCGCGGGTACCAGGTACTCCGGCAGCCGCGCGGCGAGCAGCGCCCGCAGTGCCTCCGGGTCGCCCGACGGCGCCACGTAAGCGATCAGCCGGTCGTCCCGGGCGATCACGGCCGCGCGCGCCACCGACGCGTCGGCCGTCAGCGCGGCTTCGACTTCGCCGGGCTCGACCCGGAAACCGCGGATCTTGATCTGCTGGTCGGCTCGGCCGAGGAACTCCAAGGCCCCGTCGGCGCGGCGGCGGACCAGGTCTCCGGTGCGGTACATCCGCTCCCCCGGCGCTCCGAACGGGTCCGCCACGAACCGTTCCGCGCTCAGCGCCGGGCGGCCG
Organism: Amycolatopsis sp. NPDC051128; assembly: GCF_040682715.1. Taxonomy (NCBI): domain Bacteria; kingdom Bacillati; phylum Actinomycetota; class Actinomycetes; order Pseudonocardiales; family Pseudonocardiaceae; genus Amycolatopsis; species Amycolatopsis sp. NPDC051128. The sequence continues at coordinate 103,348 of NZ_JBFBBN010000021.1, forward strand.
AGGTAGCCCCGGGCGAGCCCGGCGCCGGCCAGGTACAGCTCGCCCCGCACGCCCGGCGGCACCGGCCGCAGCGCGGCGTCGAGGACGTACGCGCGGGTGTTCGCGACCGGCCGCCCGATGGCCACGGACCCGTCGCAGCGGTGGGCCAGGCTGTCGCCCGCGACCTCCGAACAGCCGAAGAGGTTCACCAGCTTCGCCGACGGCCATCGCCGCGCCACCTTCTCGGCCAGGGCGCCGGAAAGCGGCTCGCCACTGGTGATCCACGTGGTCACGGACTCGAACGCGCCGTCCGGGCCGTCCTCGGCGAAGCTGTCCAGGAGGCTCGGCACCACGGTCAGCACCTGCGCGCCGGACTCCCGCACCAGTGCGGCCAGCGCGTGCGGATCGGTGGCCGTCGCGTCGTCGGCCAGGACCACCGGATCGCCCGCGACGAGCCCGCCGAGCAGCTCGGTCGAGCCGTCGATGAACGTCAACGCGCTCTTCGCCACGCGCACGCCGGGCCCGAGCGCCGAGCGGCCCCAGTGCAGCCGGTTGGCCAGGGCACGCTGGGTCCCGGCGACCGCCTTCGGCCGTCCGGTCGAGCCGGACGTGAAGATCACGTACGCCGGGTTGTCCGGGCTGATCGACGGCCAGGCCACCGGTTCTTCTCCGGTCGTGTCCGGGCGGACCAGCCGGTCTCCGAAGCCGTCCTCGGCGATGACCAGGTGCGGCGCGGCGTCGGTGAGCATCAGCTCGACGCGCTCGGCCGGGTGGTTCAGGTCGAGTGGCAGGTAGGCGGCGCCGGTCTTGAGCACCGCCAGGAGCGCGGTGACCAGCTCGGCCGACCGCGGCAACGCGACCGCCACGACCCGTTCCGGTCCCGCGCCCCGGGCGAGCAGGGCCCGGGCGAGCGTCGTGGCCCGGGTGTCCAGCTCGGCGTAGGTGAGCCGCTCGGAGCCGAACGTCAAGGCGAGCGCGTCCGGCGTCCGCGCGACCTGGGCCGAGAACAGCTCGGTGGCCGTCTCCGCGGGCAGGGGCGTCGCGGGGTCGGCGGCGAGCCGCTCGTGCTCGGCGCCGGTGAGCAGGTCGATCGCGCCGATCCGGGTGCCCGGGTCGGCGACGGCGGCCCGCAGCAGCACCCGCAGCCGCTCGAGGATCGCTTCGACGCTCGCGCGGTCGAAGACGTCGCTGTTGTACTCCGCGGTGCCGCGGATCCCGGCCTGGGTACCGGGCCGCTCGCCGACGAAGAACACCAGGTCGGCCCGCGCGGTGCCGGTCCGGACCGGTTCCTCCGCGACGGTCAGGCCCGGCAGCGCGAGATCCGCGACGGCGTTGTTCTGCCAGGCGAGCATCGTCTGGAACAGCGGGTGGTACGCCAGCGACCGGGCGGGGTTGAGCGCCTCGACAAGCCGTTCGAACGGGACGTCCTGGTGCGCGTAGGCGTCGAGGCTGCGGTCCCGCACCCGGGCGACGAGGTCACGGAACGACGGATCGCCGCCGGTGTCCACGCGCAGGACCAGGGTGTTGACGAAGAAGCCGACGAGATCGTCCAAAGCCTGGTCGGTCCGGCCGGCGATGGACGTGCCGATCGGGATGTCGGTGCCCGCGCCGAGCCGGGTGAGCACGGCGGTGAGCCCGGCGTGCACGACCATGAACACGCTGGCGCCGCACGCACGGGCCAGCTCGACCAGCCCGCGGTGGAGTTCGGCGTCCCAGCCGAACGCGAACTGCTCGCCGCGGTAGGACGCCTCCGCCGGGTGCGGCCGGTCGGCCGGCAGCTCGATCCGCTCCGGCAGGTCGGCGAGGGCGTCGCGCCAGTAGGCCAGCTGCGGTTCGATCACCGGCTCGCCGAGGACGTCACGCTGCCACAGCGTGTAGTCCGCGTACTGCACCGGCAACGGCGTCCACTGTGGAGCTTCACCGGACCGACGGGCGGTGTAGGCCGTCGCCAGGTCCCGCCAGAGCGGCGCGGTCGACCAGCCGTCCGAGGCGATGTGGTGGAACACGAGCACCAGCACGTGTTCCCGGGCGCCGAGCCGCAGCAGCTCCGCCCGCAGCGGGAGCTCCGACTCCAGTGCGAACACCGTGCCGGCCGCTTCGGACACCGCGTCGGCGAGCGTGGCCTCCGTGACCGTGCGGGCAGGCAGCGGGATCGTGACGTCGCCGAGCACCCGCTGCCGGGCCTCGCCGTCGATCTCGGGGAAGACCGTGCGCAGCGCTTCGTGGCGTTCGACCACATCGGACAACGCGGCGCGCAACGCTTCGGCGTCGAGATCGCCGGTCAGGCGGACCGCGGTCGGCATGTTGTAGGTCGCCGACGGGCCTTCGAGCCGGTGCAGGAACCACAGCCGCTGCTGGGCGAACGACAGCGGCAGCACGTCCGGCCGCGGCTCGGCGCGGACCAGCGGCGGCCGCGCGGCCGCCGAGCCCCAGATGGACAGAAGGCCGGCCAACCCGGCCACGGTCGGCGTTTCGAACACCGAGCGCACCTGCAGCTCGACGCCGAAGACCGCGCGCAGCCGCGCGACGAGCCGCGTCGCCATCAGCGAATGCCCGCCGAGCGCGAAGAAGTCGTCGTCGACGCCGATCGAGGGGGCGTCCAGGACTTCGGCGAACAGGCCGCAGAGGACCTCCTCGACCGGGGTGCGCGGCGTCCGGCCGGCGGCGACGGCCTGCTTGTCCGGGCTGGGCAGCGCGCGGCGGTCGAGCTTGCCGGAGGCGAGCAGCGGCAGCCGGTCGAGGATCACGAACGCCGAGGGCACCATGTACTGCGGCAGCCGGTCGCGGACGTGGGCCCGCAGGGCCGACACCAGCGCGCTCGTGTCACGCTGCCCGGCCGGATGGTTGCCCAGCGCGTCCAGGGCGGCCCGGGCCGGACGGGGGCGGTGGATCCGGGTCGGCTCGCCGGTGGTGAACACGGCTTCGAAAGAGCCCGCGTCCCCAGGTGCCGAGTAGACGCGGTAACCCAGGCGCTCGCCGAGTTCCCGCAGCGCCTCCGGGTCCACTCCGGACGGGCGAGCGTCCAATGCGGACAGTGCCGCGTCCGCGTCACCTTCGGCCAGCGCCGCGACAGCCGTCAGCTCACCGGACAGCCGGGCGTCCGGCACACCGGTCACCCGCAGCCGGCCAGGGCGAGCCGCCAGCAGCCGCTCCAGCTCCTCCGAAGACTCGAACACGACGACGTCTTCGTCGACCCAAGCCGGCTTGGGTGCCTTCCGCAGCACGACGTCGTAGCGGTGCCGGGTCAGCTCGTTGTGCGCGGTGCCGCGCTTCACCCACAGGTCGACGTCGCCGAAGCCGTCCAGCTCGCGGGCCAGCGCGGGGAAGAAGTCCGGGTCGAGCACCAGCTCACCCTCCCGCGCGATCGCCTGGTCGACCGCGGCCGCGTCACGACGGCCGTGCCGCAGCTCCGTCGCCGTCCGGAACGCCCGCAGCGAACGCAGGTTCCGGATGTCGCCCAGGAAAATGACGCCGCCCGGGCGGACCCGCGCCGCGGCCGTGCGGACGACCTCGGCGAGGTAGCCGACGCTCGGGAAGTACTGGGCGACGGAGTTGACGATCACCGTGTCGAACGGCTCGTCCGGCAGCTCGCCCAGGTCGTGCGCCGGGCGCGCGGCGAGGTGGACCTTGCCCGCGAACGGCGTCGCGGCCAGTTCGCGCCGCAGGTTGGCGATCGCCCGCTCGGACAGGTCGACACCCCAGTACTCGTCGGCGTCCGGCGCGATCCGGGAAAGAATGAGCCCGCTCCCGACGCCGATCTCCAGCACCCGCTTCGGACGGAGAGAACGGACCCGCTCGATCGTCGCCGCGTGCCACTCCCGCATCTCGGCCAGGGGGATCTCCGAACCGTCGTAGCTGGAGTTCCAGCCGGTGAAGTTCTCCTCCAGTCCCCCGGCCGCCGCGTCGGTGAACACGTTCTCGTGCAGCTCGCGCCACTCGCCGACGTGGTCCAGCTCCGCCGCTTCGTCACGACCGGCCGCCGGGACGGCGTAGGCGACGAGCCGGCCGTCCTGGGCGAGCACGACCGACTGGCCGACCGCCGGGTGCTCGGCGAGCACGGCTTCGATCTCGCCCGGCTCGATCCGGTAGCCGCGGATCTTGACCTGGTCGTCGGCCCGGCCGAGGAACACCAGCCGCCCGTCCGGCAGCCACTTCACGAGGTCGCCGGTGCGGTAGAGCCGTCCGCCCGAACCGAACGGGTCCGAGACGAACCGCTCGGCCGTCAGCCCCGGCCGCCCGAGATAGCCGCGCGCCAGCCCGGATCCGCCGAGGTACAGCTCCCCCACCACGCCGGGCGGGACCGGACGCAGCCCGGCGTCGAGGACGTAGGCCCTGGTCCCCGGGTCGGGGACGCCGATCGGGACGACCGTCGCGTCCGCGAGCTCGGCCGGGTCGCTCTCGCCGAGCGTCGAGTTGGTGGTCGCCTCGGTCGGGCCGTAGGCGTTGAACATCCGCCGTCCGGGCGCCCAGCGGCGCACCAGGTCGGGTGACACCCGCTCGGTCCCGGCCAGCAGCACGCTGTCGCGCGGGAGGTCGCAGTCCGCCGGCATGGCGTCGAGCAGCGCCGGCGGCAGGATCATGAAGTCCACGCCGTGGGCGAAGGCGTACTCGCTGAGCGCGGGCCCCGCGACCCGGCGCTCGGCCGGGACGACGACCAGGCGTCCGCCCGAGAGCAGGCCGAGGCAGAGGTCCCAGAACGCGACGTCGAAGCTCGGCGACGCGAACTGCAGCACGCGGCTGTGCGGGCCGACGCCGAAGCGATCGACCTGCGTGGCGACCAGTTTCGCGACGCCCGAGTGCTGGAGGACGACGCCCTTCGGCCGTCCTGACGAGCCGGACGTGTAGATCACGTACGCCGCGTTCTCCGGCTTGACGACCACGGACGGGTCCTCTGTGGACATTCCGTCGACGGCCGCGTCGTCGAGGTGCACCCGCGGCACGTCGGCGGGCAGCTTGGCGTCGATCTCGCGGGTCGTGACGACGCAGACGGGGCGAGCGTCCCCGACCATGTAGGCGATGCGGTCGCCGGGGTAGTCGACGTCGACCGGCAGGTAGGCGGCACCCGCCTTGAGCACGGCCAGCTCCGCGACGATCATGTCCACCGACCGCGGCACGGCCAGCGCGACCACACGCTCCGGCCCGGCGCCGCGCTCGGCCAGCAGGTGCGCGAGCCGGTTGGCACGGGCGTTCAGCTCGGCGTAGGTCAGCTCGACGTCCTCGAAGACGAGCGCCACCGCGTCCGGCGCCTCGGCCACACGGCGGGCGAACAACCCGGGGAACGTCTCCGTGCCCGCCGGTTCGAGCGAACCGGCCCACTCGGTCAGCACCCGGTCGCGCTCGTCGCCGTCAAGGAGGTCCAGGGCGCCGACCGGGCGGTCCGGTTCGGCCAACGCCGCGCGGAGCAGCACTTCGAGGCGGCGCAGGATGGCGTCCGCTCCCGGGTGGTCGAACACGTCGGCGTTGAACTCCAGCACGCCCGCGATCCCGCTGTCGCGCTCGGTCAGCGAGATCGACAGGTCGAACTTCGACGTCCCGGTGGTCACCGGGATTTCGGTGACGGTCAGGCCGGGCAGGATCACCTCGGCGCGGGCGTTGTTCTGGCCGGCGATCATCACCTGGAACAGCGGGTGGTACGACAGCGAGCGCGCCGGGTTGAGCAGCTCGACGAGCCGCTCGAACGGGACGTCCTGGTGGGCGTACGCGTCGAGGTTGCGCTCGCGGACGCGCGCCACGAGATCGCGGAACGAGGGCTCGCCCCCGGTGTCGACGCGCAGCACCAGCGTGTTGACGAAGAAGCCGACGAGGTCGTCGAGGGCCTGGTCCGTGCGGCCGGCGATGGGTGAGCCGATCGGCACGTCGGTACCGGCGCCCAGCCGGGTGAGCAGGGCGGCGAGGGCCGCGTGCACGACCATGAACACGCTCGCGCCGCACTCGCGGGCCAGTTCGGCCAGCCGGGCGTGGAGCTCGGCGTCCCAGGTGAAGGTGTGCAGCTCGCCGCGGAACGTCGCGGTCGCCGGGTGCGGCCGGTCGAGCGGCAGCTCGATCCGGTCCGGGAGGCCGTCGAGGGCGGCTCGCCAGTAGTCGAGCTGCGCGGTGAGCACGCTGTCCGGGTCGTCCTCGCGGCCGAGCAGTTCCCGTTGCCACAGCGTGTAGTCCGCGTACTGCACCGGCAGCGGAGTCCACTGTGGAGCATCACCGGCGGACCGCGCGGTGTAGGCGGTGGCGATGTCGCGCCACAGCGGGGCCATCGACCAGCCGTCGGAGGCGATGTGGTGGAACACCAGCGCGAGGACGTGCTCGCGCGCGCCCAGCCGCAGCAGCTCCACGCGCATCGGCACGTGGTGCTCGAGGTCGAAGGCGCCCCGGACGAGCCCGGTCAGCGCCTCGTCGAGACCGGTGACCTCCCGCACCGGCAGGTCCACGTCTCCGGGCGGGAGGATCTCCTGGTAGGGCACGCCGTCCCGCTGGGGGAACCGGGTGCGCAGCGCCTCGTGCCTGGCGACCACATCGGACAGTGCCGCCCGCAGCGCTTCGACGTCGATCTCGCCTTCGAGCCGCATGATCAGCGGCACGTTGTAGGTGGCCGACGGGCCTTCGAGGTGGTGGAGGAACCACAGCCGCTGCTGCGCGCCGGACAGCGGCACCAGCTCCGGGCGGCGCGCCCGGACCAGGGGCGGCCGCGCGGTCCCGCCGGCCGTGGCGAGCACGCCCGCCAGGCCCGCGGGGGTCGGGGTCTCGAACACCGACCGGATCTCGAGTTCGGCGCCCAGTGCCGCGCGGACCCGGGCGATCAGCCGGGTGGCGAGCAGCGAATGGCCGCCGAGGGCGAAGAAGCTGTCGTCGGGGCCGGCCTTCGACAGGCCCAAAACATCCGCGAACAGCTCGCACAGCTGCCGCTCGACGGGCGTGCGCGGCGCCCGGTCCGACGTCGGCGTCACCGGCGCCGGCGACGGCAGGGAGCGGCGGTCGAGCTTGCCGTTGGCCGTCACCGGGAGCGCGTCGAGCACCACGATCGCCGAGGGCACCATGTGCTCCGGCAGCCGGCCGGCGGCCAGGGCCCGCAGGTCCGCCGGCAGGTCTCCGGCCCCGGCACCGGCGGGCACGACGTACCCGACCAGGCGGACGTCACCCGGCCGGTCTTCGCGGGCCACGACGACGGCGTGGGCGACGTCGTCGTGCGCGGCCAGGGTCGCGGCGATCTCGCCGGGCTCGACGCGGAAGCCGCGGATCTTGACCTGTTCATCGCCACGGCCGAGGAACTCGAGGACGCCGTCGGCGCGGAAGCGGGCGAGGTCGCCGGTGCGGTACATCCGGGAGCCGGGCGCGCCGAACGGGTCGGCGACGAACCGCTCCGCGGTGAGGCCGGCGCGGCCGAGGTAGCCGCGGGCGAGCTGGACGCCGGCGAGGTACAGCTCACCGGGCGTGCCCGGCGGCACCGGGCGCAGGGCGGCGTCGAGCACGTACGTCCGGGTGTTCCACACCGGACGTCCGATCGGGACCGTGGTGTCCTCAGTGGACGTTCGCCACGACGTCACGTCCACCGACGCCTCGGTGGGGCCGTAGAGGTTGTGCAGCCCGGCGTCCAGGACCCGGCCGAACTGCGCGACCGCGTCCGGGGGCAGGGCTTCGCCACTGCACAGGACCCGGCGCAGGCTCGTGCACTCCCCCGCCGCCGGTTCCTGCAGGAAGACCTGGAGCATCGACGGCACGAAGTGGACGGTGGTGACGCCGCGCTCGCGGATCAGCCGCGCGAGGTAGGCCGGGTCCTTGTGGCCGTCGGGCCGGGCGAGCACCTCGGTGGCGCCGGCGATCAGCGGCCAGAGGAACTCCCACACCGAGACGTCGAAACTGGACGGCGTCTTCTGCAGCACACGGTCGTCGCCGGTCAGGCCGTATTCGTCCTGCATCCACAGCAGCCGGTTGACGATGCCCGCGTGCGGGACGACGACGCCCTTGGGCCGGCCCGTCGATCCGGACGTGTAGATGACGTACGCCGGGTGCTCCGGCCGGAGCGCGACCTCGGCCGGCGGCGCGGCCGGGACCCCGGCCAGGGTGTCCGGGTCGTCGAGGAGCAGGGCACCCGGAACAGCCGTCTCCGCGGTGGCCAGCACGAGCGCCGGAGCGGCGTCTTCGAGCATGAACGCGATGCGCTCGGCCGGGTAGCCCGGGTCGAGGGGCAGGTAGGCCGCGCCGGTCTTGAGCACGGCGAGAATGGCCGTCACCAGGTGCACCGAGCGCGGGAGCGCCAGGGCGACCACGCGCTCGGGCCCGGCGCCCCGCGCGGCCAGCACCCGGGCGAGGCGGTTCGAGACGGCGTCCAGCTCGGCGTAGCTGAGCTGCTCGTCCTCGAAGACGAGGGCGGGGTGGTCCGGGGTCCGCGCGACCTGGGCGGCGAACAGGTCGGGCACGGTGACCGCGGGGACCTCGGCGACCGCACCCGGCCAGGCCTCGGCCAGGCGGTCGCGGTCCGCCGGGGTGAGCACGTCGAGGGTGCCGAGCCGGCGGTCCGGGGCCGCCACGACCTGGCGCAGCAGGACTTCGAGCCGGTCGAGGATCCCGGTCACGGTGGCCCGGTCGAACACCTCGGCGTTGAACTCGGCCTGGCCGTCGAGCCCGTCGGCCCGCTCGGTGAAGGAGAACCAGAGGTCGAACTTGGCCGTGCCGGTGCCCACGGGCTGCTCGGCGACGGTCAGCCCGGGCAGTTCGACGCCGGTTCCGGGCGTGTTCTGCCAGGCGAGCATGGTCTGGAACAGCGGGTGGTGCGCCAGCGAGCGGGCCGGGTTCAGCGCTTCCACCAGCCGCTCGAACGGCACGTCCTGGTGGGCGTAGGCGTCGAGGCCGCGGTCGCGGACCCGCGCCACCAGGTCGCGGAACGACGGGTCGCCGCCGGCGTCGACCCGCAGCACCAGCGTGTTGACGAAGAACCCGACGAGGTCGTCCAGCGCTGGGTCGGCGCGGCCGGCGATCGGGGTGCCGATCGGGATGTCGGTCCCGGCGCCGAGGCGCGACAGCAGGGCGGTCAGGCCGGCGTGCACGACCATGAACGGGCTGGCGCCGCAGGCCCGCGCGAGGTCGGTGAGCCCGGCCCGCAGCCCGGCATCCCAGGTGAAGGTGAAGAACTCGCCGCGGTGGGCGGAGATCGCCGGGTGCGGCCGGTCGAGCGGGAGGGTGATCCGCTCGGGCAGGCCGTCGAGCGTTTCGCGCCAGTAGCCGAGCTGGGCGGTCTCGTCCGCGGCCAGGAGATCGCGCTGCCAGAGCGTGTAGTCCGCGTACTGCACCGGCAACGGCGTCCACTGTGGAGCTTCACCACGGAGGCGGGCGCGGTAGGCCGTGGCGATGTCCCGCCACAGCGGCGACAACGACCAGCCGTCGGCGGCGATGTGGTGCACGACGAGGACCAGCACGTGCCGGCGCGAGTCGACGGCCAGCAGCTCGGCCCGCACCGGCACTCCGGCGCCGAGGTCGAACACGCCGCGGACCAGAGCGTCCACTCGCGCGTCCACTTCGGACTCTTCGACGGCGCGGACGGCCAGCTCCACGGTCGCTTCGTCCAGGACGCGCTGGTACGGGACACCGTCGGCGACGGGGAACACCGTCCGCAGCGTCTCGTGCCGGGTGAGGACGTCGTTCAGCGCCGAGCGCAGCGCCTCGACGTCCAGCTCACCGGCCAGCCGCATGACGAGGGGGACGTTGTAGGTCGCGGACCCGCCTTCCAGCCCGTGCAGGAACCACAGCCGCTGCTGCGCGAACGACAACGGCAGCCGGCCGGGCCGCTCGGTGACGCGGGCGAGCGGACGGCGCCCGGTACCGGTGACGGCCCCGGCCAGGAGGTCCGCGAGCCCGGCCGGGGTCGGGGCGTCGAACACCGCACGCAGCGGCACCTCGGCGCCGACGGCCGCGCGGATCCGCTGGATCAGCCGGGTCGCCAGCAGGGAGTGCCCGCCGAGAGCGAAGAAGTCGTCGTCGGGACCCGCCTGCGGTACGCCGAGGACGTCGGCGAACATCTCACACAGCAGCTGTTCGACGGGATTGCGGGGCGCGCGGCCCGGCCCGGCGGTGAACCGCTCCGGGCTGGGCAGGGCCTTGCGGTCCAGCTTGCCCGAGGCGAGCACCGGCAGCTTGTCGAGCACGACGAACGCCGACGGCACCATGTACAGCGGCAGCCGGTCCCGCACGTGCGCGCGCAGCGACGCCACCAGCGCGCCGGTTTCCCGCCGGGCCGCCGGGTTGTTGGCGAACGACGCGGGCGAGCCCGCCTGGCGCACCGGCCGATAGGCCGCGCCCGAACGCCCCAATGTGGCGTTGGGTGCGTTGGACGCACCGAACGCCACATTGGGTGCACTGGACGCACCCAACGCCACATTGGGTGCACTGGACGCACCCAACGCCACATTGGGGCGCATGAAGACGGCCTCCAGCTCGCCGCGCTCGGCCGCCCAGGTCACCGCGACCCGGTAGCCGGCGCTTTCGCCGAGCCGGTGCAGGGCTTCGGGGTCGACGCCGTCGCGACGCTCGAGTGCGGCGAGCGCCGCCTCGGCGTCCCCCTCGTCCAGGGCACGGACCGCCGCCAGCTCACCGGCGAGCCGCGCGTCCGGGATCCCGGTGACCCGCAGCCGCTCCGGCGTCTCGGCGGCCAGGAACCGTTCCACCGCCCCGAGATCGCCGAACGCGACGACCTGCTCGGCCACCGGGTCCGGTTTCGGGGCCTTTCGCAGCACGGCGTCGTAGCGGTGCCGGGTCAGCTCGTTGTGCGCGGTGCCGCGCTTGACCCACAGGTCGACGTCGCCGAAGCCGTCCAGGCCGCGGGCCAGCGCGGGGAAGAAGTCCGGGTCGAGCACCAGCTCGCCCTCGCGCGCGATCGCCTGGTCCACCGCGGCGACGTCGCCCCGGCCGTGCCGAAGCTCGACGGCCGTGCGGAACGCCCGCAGCGAACGGAGGTTGCGGATGTCGCCGAGGAAGATCGTGCCGCCCGGGGCGAGCCGGGCGGCGGCCGTGCGGACGACCTCGGCGAGGTAGTCCGCGCTCGGGAAGTACTGGGCGACGGAGTTGATGATCACCGTGTCGAACGGCTCGTCCGGCAGCTCGCCCAGGTCGTGCGCCGGACGCGCGGCGAGGTGGACCTTGCCCGCGAGGTCCGGCATCGCGGCGACCTCGCGCCGGACGTTCTCGACCGCGCTCTCGGAAAGGTCGACCCCCCAGTAGTTTTCGGCCGCCGGGGCGATCCGGGAGAGAATGAGGCCGCTGCCGACGCCGATCTCGAGCACCCGCTTCGGACAGAGAGAACGGATCCGCTCGATCGTCGCCGCGTGCCACTCCCGCATCTCGTCGAGGGGAATCTCCGAACCGTCGTAGCTGGAGTTCCAGCCGGCGAAGTTCTCCTCGATACCGGTGGAACCGGCGAGCATCTCTTCGTGGACGTCGTGCCATTCGTCGACGTGGCCCTGCTCGGCCGCCTGGTCACGATCCGGCACCGGCACGGCGTAGGCGACAAGCTGCCCGTCCTGCGCGACGACGACCGACTGGCCGACGCGCGGGTGCTCGGCGAGGACCGACTCGATCTCGCCGAGTTCGATCCGGTAGCCGCGGATCTTGACCTGGTCGTCGGCGCGGCCCAGGAACACCAGACGGCCGTCCGGCAGCCACTTCACCAGGTCACCCGTGCGGTAGAGCCGCCCGCCCGAACCGAACGGGTCCGCGACGAACCGCTCCGCCGTCAACCCGGGCCGTCCCAGGTAGCCGCGGGCGAGGCCGCTGCCGGCGAGGTACAGCTCCCCCACGACGCCGACCGGGACCGGCGCGAGGTGGGCGTCCAGGACGTACGCGCGGGTGCCCGGGTCCGGGACGCCGATCGGCACGGCCGAGCCGGGCGCGATCTCGGGGTCGCAGAGCCCGAGCGTCGAGTTGGTCGTGGCCTCGGTCGGTCCGTAGGCGTTGAACATCCGGCGGCCCGGCGCCCACCGCCGCACCAGCTCCGGCGACACTCGCTCGGTCCCGGCCAGCAGCACGCTGTCGCGCGGGAGGTCGCAGTCGTCGGGGAATTCGGCGAGCAGCGCGGGCGGCAGGATCATGAAGTCGACGCCCTTGGCGTGGGCGTAGCCGGCCAGCTCGGGGCCGGGCACCCGCCGCTCGGCGGGGACGATCACCAGGCGCCCGCCCGAAAGCAGGCCGAGGCACAGGTCCCAGAACGCGACGTCGAAGCTCGGCGACGCGAACTGCAGCACCCGGCTGTGCGGGCCGACGCCGAACCGCTCGGACTGGGTCGCGACCAGCTTCGCGACACCCGCGTGGGAAACGACGACGCCCTTGGGGCGGCCGGTGGACCCGGAGGTGTAGATGACGTAGGCGGCGTTGGCCGGGACGATCTCCGCGCCCGGGTCCGTTCCGGGTGCGTCGTCGAGCGTGGTTTCGTCGAGGAGCAGGACGTCGCCGTCGAAGCGGCCGGCGAGGTCGCTCGTGGTCACCACGCACACCGGCCGGGCGTCGGCCACCATGAACGCGATCCGCTCGGCGGGATAGTCCGGGTCCAGCGGCAGGTACGCGGCACCGGCCTTGAGCACGGCCAGCTCGGCGACGATCATCTCGGGCGAGCGGGGCACGGCGAGCGCGACCACCCGTTCCGGCCCGGCCCCGCGGCCGATCAGGACGTGGGCGAGCCGGTTCGCCCGCGCGTCCAGTTCGGCGTAGGTCAGTTCCTCGTCCTCGAAGACGAGCGCGACGGCGTCCGGCGCCTCCCGGACGCGGGCGGCGAACAGCTCCGGCAGGGTCGACAGCGGCGAGCCGACGCCGGTGTCGTTCCAGTCCTCGAGGATCCGGCGCAGTTCCGGCTCCGGCACCAGATCCAGCCGCGCGACCGGCCACTGTGGACGTCGCAGCGCATCGGCCAGGAGGTGGTCGAGGTGCCCGAGCATCCGGTCCACAGTGGACGCGTCGAGCACGTCGGCGCGGTAGTGCGCCGTCAGGACGCCGTCGGCGGCGGTCACGTTCAGATCCAGGGGCAGGTCCGTCTCGGCGCCGAAGCCGACGTTGACGAGCATCGATCCCCCGCGGCCGGGCTCGGGCCGCACCTCGGCGACCAGGTCGTCGAAGGGAACTCGGCGGGCCAGCGCCTCTTCCCGCGCCGCGCGCACGCGCGCGACGACATCGGCGAACCCGGGTGACCCACCCAGATCGACGCGCAGCGGCACCAGTGAGCCGATGCCGAGCACGACGTCCACGGTCCCCGCGTAACGGGACAGCAGCACCGTGAACGCCGCCAAGAGCGTCAGCTCGTCGACCGCGGGCAGCGGCCGGGTCAGCCGCGCCGGAACGGGCTCCGCGAGGTGCGGCCGGTCGACCGGAAGCGGGAGTTCCTTCGGCGCCGAGGCGAGGCGGTCACGCCAGAAATCGATCTCCGCCGCCTGCTGCACAGCGTCACCGTTGCTCACCGGTAGACCAGCCTCCCGCTGCTCACGGCGCCCCGATCGGGGCGCGAAGTTAGGTGACCCTAACAAACGGATGGTGAGGATGCACTCCTGTACCATCGGTTAGCCTTACCTAAATGAGTACCAGTCGGAGGTGCGGTGCGAACAGACCCGGGAGGGATCGCTTTCACGCGACGCCCGCCACACACGGGCCGCGCCCTCGGTCTGCTGGCCGCCGTCGGCGTCCTGGTCTTCCTGTGCCTGCTGAGCGTCTGGCTGGGATCGAAGGAGATCTCCTTCGGTGCCGTCTGGCAGGTGCTGTGGCACGACGACGGCTCGGCCGACGCCGTGATCATCCACAGTGTCCGGTTGCCGCGGACACTGCTGGCGGTGCTGGTGGGAGCCGCGCTCGGGCTGGCAGGCACGCTCATGCAGGCGCTGACCCGTAACCCGCTCGCCGACCCGGGACTGCTCGGCGTCAGCGCCGGGGCCGCGTTCGCCATCGTGTTCTCGATCACCGTGCTCGGCGTCGGCTCGCTCTACGGCTACATCTGGTTCGCCTTCGCCGGCGCGCTCGCCGCCACCGCGGTCGTCTACTTCCTCGGCACCCGCGGCCGCAGTGGTTCGAGCCCGGTCAAGCTCGCCCTCGCCGGAGCCGCGGTCACGGCGCTGCTCGGGTCGTTCACCAGCGCGATGGTGCTGTCGGATCCGGTGGCGCTCAACCGGTACCGGTTCTGGTCGGCCGGCTCGCTCGCCGGCGTCGACAGCGGTTCGCTGCTGCGGATCCTGCCGTTCCTCGTCGTCGGCGTGGTGCTGGCGATCGCGAGCGGTCCCGCGCTGAACAGCCTCGCCCTCGGCGACGACGTCGCGGTCGCGCTCGGCCGGAAACTCGGCCCGCTGCGGCTGCGCGGCGCGCTGGCCATCACGCTCCTGACCGGCGCTTCCGTCGCGGTCGCCGGGCCGATCGTGTTCCTCGGCCTGATCGTCCCGCACGCCGTCCGGTTCGTCATCGGCCCGGACCACCGCTGGCTGCTGCCCTACACCGCGGTGCTCGCGCCGTGCCTGCTGTTGGCCGCGGACATCCTCGGCCGGATCATGGCGCGGCCGGGCGAAATCCGGGCCGGCGTGATCGTCGCGTTCGTCGGCGCGCCGTTCTTCATCGCCCTGGTCCGCCGCCGCAAGCTCGTGGAGTCCTGACGTGAGCCTGCTGCAGGTGCGGCGCGACCGCGTCACCTTCCGCCTGGCGAAACCCCCGGTGTCCGGCCGGGTCCGGCCGCGGCTGCTCCTCGTCTCGGTCGTCCTGGCGGTGGCCGCGTTCGTCCTGTTCTGCGTGGGCATGACGATCGGGGACGTCCCGATGAGCGTGTCCGATGTGCTCTCGGGCCTGTTCGGGGGCAGCGACACCGGAAACGGCTACATCGTCCAGGAACTGCGTCTCCCCCGTGCGCTCACCGGGCTGCTGGCCGGGCTCGCGTTCGGCGCGTCCGGCGCGGTGTTCCAGACCATCACCCGCAACCCGCTGGCCAGCCCGGACATGATCGGGGTCAACGCGGGCGCGGCGACCGCCGTGGTCGCCGGGATCTCGTTCGGGTTCGGCGGCGGGCTCGGCACCACGACGCTCGGCCTGCTCGGCGGGCTCCTCACCGCGCTGCTCGTGTACGCGCTGGCGTGGCGGCGCGGCACCACCGGGTACCGGATCCTGCTGGTGGGCATCGGGATCTTCGCGATGTGCACCAGCCTGACGGACTACCTGCTGAGCTGCGCGCAGATCACCGAGGCGCAGGCGTCGATCGGCTGGCTGGTGGGCAACCTCGCCAACCGCGGCTGGGAGCACGTCGTGCCGCTGCTCGCCGCGCTGGTCGTGCTGTTCCCGCTGGTGCTGGCGCTGTCCCGGTGGATGAGCACGCTGCTGCTCGGCGACGACGTGGCGGCCGGGCTCGGCACGCCGGTGCAGCCGGTGCGGCTCGGCCTGCTGCTGGCCGGCGCCGGGCTGGTGGCGTTCGCGACCGCGTCGGCGGGCCCGATCTCCTTCGTGGCGCTGACGGCGCCGCAGATCGCGCAACGGCTCGCCCGGCTGTCGTCGCCGCCGATCACCGCGTCCGCGCTCACCGGCGCGGTGGTGGTGCTGGGCAGCGACATCATCGCGCGCTCGCTGACCGCGTCGCCGCTGCCCGTCGGCGTGGTGACCGGCGCGCTCGGCGCCCCGCTGCTGCTCTGGCTGCTGGCCAGGGCCAACCGATCCGGTTCCGGAGGCTGACCCATGGAAACACCGGCACTGCGAGTGCGGCAGCTGCGCGTCGCCTACGACGACCGCGTCGTCATCGACGGGCTCGACCTCGACCTCCCGCCGGGGCGGATCACCGCGATCGTCGGGCCCAACGCCTGCGGGAAGTCGACGCTGCTGCGCACGCTGGCCCGGCTGCTGACGCCGCGTTCGGGCGGGGTCTACCTGGACGGCCGCTCGATCCACGACCTGCCGACCCGCCAGGTCGCCCAGCGGCTCGGCATCCTGCCGCAGTCCCCGGTGGCGCCCGAGGGCATGACGGTGGCGGACCTCGTCGGCCGCGGCCGCGCCCCGCACCAGAGCTGGTGGCGGCAATGGTCCACATCGGACGAAGGCGCGGTGCGCGCGGCCCTGGCAGCCACGGAAATGACCGACTTGGCCGACCGGCCGGTGGACGAGCTGTCCGGCGGGCAGCGCCAGCGCGCGTGGATCGCGATGGCGGTCGCGCAGGGCACGCCGGTGCTGCTGCTGGACGAGCCGACGACGTACCTCGACCTGGCGCACCAGATCGACGTGCTCGACCTGGTCGTCGACCTCAACCGCGCCGAAGGCCGGACGGTGGTGATGGTGCTGCACGACCTTCCGCAGGCCTGCCGCTACGCCGACCACGTGATCGCCATGAAGGCGGGGCGGATCGTCGCGTCCGGCGCGCCGTCCGAGGTGATCACCGAGCAACTGGTCGACGAGGTCTTCGACGTCCGCTGCCAGGTGACGCCGGACCCGGTGAGCGGCACGCCGATGGTGATCCCGATCAGCCGCCACCACCCGGCGCCGGTGAACTAGCGCGGACCCTCCGCGCGCTTGAACCCGTGGCTCCGCTCCACTTTCGCCACGTGCAGCGTGTAGCTCTCGTACCACTCGGCCCGCCCGCGCTTCTGCGCCGCGCGGTGCTCGGCGTTGCTCCGCCACTCCGTGAGGGCGTCGGCGTCGCGGAAGTACCCGACGGTGATGGACAGCCCGCCGGGGGTCTGCGCGTGGTCCATCCCGAGGAACCCGGGGACGTCCTTCACCAGGTCTTCCATGTGGGCACTGGTCTCGCGGTAGCCGCTCTGGTCCTGGGTGCGCACCGAAGTGAAGACGGCCGCGTAGTACGGGGGTTCATAGGCCGCGACGGGCGCGACGGGCGCTTCCGAGTGGTCACTCATGGCGCCACCGTAAGGCGGCACGCGCCGTAAGATCCAGCGACTTTCCCGCCGCCGCGCACTATCCTGGGTCCGGCCCTCCTCGGCTCCGGACGCGTTCCCCGAGGACCGTCGGCCACTTTCCCGCTCCCAGAAAGCAGACCACCATGTTCGTGCTGCCCGAAATCACCACCGGACCCGAGCGCCTCCTGCTGGAGGCGACGATGGACCGCAACCGCCGCGCGGTCGTCGACACCGCGAAAGGACTGTCCGAGACCGACGTCCGGCGGCGCCTGGTCGCGTCCCTGACCACGCCGATCGGCCTCGTCAAGCACGCCGCGATGGCCGAACGCCGCTGGTTCCAGTGCCTCCTGCTCGGCCTCGACGAGTCCGAGTGCGACGGGCCCACGACCCCGGGGGACGCCAGCTTCGTCGTCGCCGAAAGCGAAACCCTGTCCGACGTGATCGCCGAGTTCGAACGGGCCGGCGCGCGCTCACGCGAGATCGCGGCCCGCTTCGAACTCGACGACACCTGGACGCACGACGTCCTCGGCGAGGTCAACCTCCGGTTCGTCTACCTGCTCCTGATCGAGGACTTCGCCCGGCACGCCGGCCACGGCGACATCCTCCGGGAGCAGCTCACCGGGCGCTGACCGCGAACTCCCCCGCCGGCGCCGGCACGATCTTGCGGTCCACAATGGATCGCAGGATCTCGCCCACCCGCACCGCGGTGTTCGACAGCAGGGACGACGTGATCCCGTGCGTGTGCTCGGTGCCGCCCTGCAGGTAGATCCCGCCGCGCAGGGCGGCTTCCGTCGTGATGCGGTAGTCGCGCTCCACCCGCAGCCTGCCCTCGTCGTCACGCGCGCAGCGCGGCCCGAGCTCGCCCAGCAGCGACGTCGGGTCGGCCGGCAGGTAGCCGGTGGCGTACACGACCGCGTCGGCCTCCAGCACCGTGCGCTCGCCAGTCGTCAGGGACTCGACCGTCGCGGACACCGCCGTCCCCGTGTCGGTCACCTCGACCGGGCGTGAGACGTTCAACAGCCGCAGCCGCTCCGTGCCCAGGACCTTCTCGCGGTAGACCCGCCGGTAGAGCTCGTCGATCAGGTCGATGTCGACGGCCGAGTAGTTCGTCGCGCCGTGGTAGCGCATCAGGCGGTCCTTCACCGGCTCGCCCGCGCCGTAGAACTGGTCGACGGCGTCGGGGTCGAAGATCCGGTTCGCGAACGCGCTGTCGTCCGCCGGGCTGTAGCCGTAGCGCGCGAACACCGCGCACACCTCGGCGCGCGGGAACTTCTCGTGCAGCAACGCCGCGACCTCCGCCGCGCTCTGCCCGGCGCCGACCACGACGAACCGCTTCGGGTCGGTGCCGCGCAGGGCGTCCACACGGAACAGCAGTTCGCTGTTGTGCCAGATCCGGGCGCCGGCGGTGACCCCCTCCGGCAGCCGCGGCCGCAAACCCGTGCCCACCACCAGGTTCCGTGCCCGCAACGACGCGCCGTCGGAGGCCTCGACGTCGAAGTACGCGACCTCGCCGCCGTCGTACACCGGCCGCACCGACACGACCTCGGTGCCGTACGAGACGACGTCGTCGACCTTCGCGGCCGCCCACTCGAAGTAGTCGTGGAACTCGACCCGCAGCGGGAACAGGTTCTTGTGGTTGATGAAGTCGACCAGCCTGCCCGCCGCGTGCAGGTAGTTGAGGAAGCTGAACTCGCTGGTCGGGTTCCGCATGGTGACCAGGTCCTTCAGGAACGACACCTGCATGGTCGCGGTGTCGATCAGCATCCCGCGGTGCCAGCCGAACCGCGGCTGCCGCTCGAGGAAGTGCGCGGTCACCGGCTCGGCTTGGCCGGCGTTGTGCTCGGCGAGGGCGATGGCCAGCGCCAGGTTCGACGGTCCGAATCCCACCCCGACGACGTCGTAGATCGGGACCTGTTCGCCGGCCTCTGCAGTCATGTCGCTCCCTAACGCGCTTCGGTACCGTTCAGGGAACCCTAGCCTAACTTAGGCGAGCCTCACCTAGTACGTTCGTGGTGATGTTCGTCCCCGACCAGAAAGGCACTCTCGAATGCGCGTGGCGATGTTCGGCTACCAGACCTGGGGGCACCGGACCCTCCAGGCGCTCATCGACGCGGGTCACGAGGTCGCCCTCGTGGTCACGCATCCGAAGAGCGACCACGCCTACGAGCGGATCTGGGCCGACTCGGTCGCGGACCTCGCCGAGGCCAACGGCATCCGCGTCCTGCAGCGCACCCGACCGGACGACGCCGAACTGCTGGCCGAGCTCGAGGCCGCCGACCTCGAGCTGATCGTGGCGAACAACTGGCGCACCTGGCTGCCGCCGGAGATCTTCGCGCTGCCGCGGCACGGCACCCTGAACATCCACGACTCGCTGCTGCCGGCGTACGCGGGCTTCTCCCCGCTCATCTGGGCGCTGATCAACGGCGAGCCCGAGGTCGGCGTCACCGCCCACATGATGGACGGCGAGCTCGACGCGGGCGACATCGTCCTGCAGCGCGCGATCCCGGTCGGGCCCGCCGACACCACCACGGACCTGTTCCACCGCACCGTCGACCTGATCGCGCCGATCACGGCCGAGGCCATCGCCCTGATCGAGAGCGGCTACACGCCGGTGCCGCAGGACCGGTCGAAGGCCAGCTTCTTCCACAAGCGCGCGGCGCGCGACAGCCTGATCGACTGGACCTGGCCGGTCGAGGACATCGAACGCCTGGTGCGCGCCCAGTCCGACCCGTACCCGAACGCGTTCGCCTACCACCGCGGCCAGGAACTGCGGATCACCAAGGCGTCCGTGTCGAAGGGCCACTACGGCGGCACGCCGGGCCGGATCTTCATCAAGGAGGGCGACGGCGTCGTCATCGTCGCCGGCCCCGGCGCGCGGCGCGGCCAGTCCCCCGGCCTGCTGGTCGAGCGGGTCCGCACGGCCGACGGCACCGAACTGGCCGCCCAGGAGTACTTCAAGACGATGGGCGGTTACCTGACCGACCGGCCCTGACCGATCAGCCCTCCTTGCCCCGCGCCGGTTCGGCCACGTTCTGCTCCACGGCGCCGGGCAAGGTGCGGACGATCGTGTCCTGCGCCCGCCGTTCGCTGAACCCCGCGAGGAAAGCGAGCCCGGCGAAGAACAAGGTGACCTGTTCCCCCGAACCCGGAGCGGCGAGCGGGAGCAGCCCGGCGCGCACGAGCACCAGCATCGCCACCCCGAAAACCGCGCCGATGACGAGCCGGAAACACCCGGAAAGAACGATCACGAGCCACCCCTGGTCGAGGCTCACGCGCACTCTTTCCCGGTTCGCCGTGCGCGTCATGACACTGAGAATCGCCCCGACGGCGCCGGAAACCACGCAAATGATCAGCTGCGTGCGGAAATCGGCAGGCAGGGGCAGGAAATACACGCCCATGGCGACGGCGGCGGCCGCGAAGACACCGACGGCGAGACCACCGAGATAGCGGACGAGCGCCCGGTCGAGGGCCGCCTCGCGGGCGTCCTGCTCGATCTGGCGAATCTCCTTCCTGGCCGAAAGGACCGCGGCGGAAACCCGCTCGCGCTGCTGCTCGGAACCCACCATCGCGTCGAGCACGCCCAGGAGGGCGACGGCCGCGGTGTAGAGGCCCTGCGCCAGGATCTCCTGCGGCTGACCGCCGAGGAGCACCGCGTACTTCCGTTCCACCCGGCGGGCCGACCGGAACACGTCGTCGACGTCCGTGGTGCTGTGAACCGGGTCGTAGAAGAGCCGCAACTTGTAGACGACCCGCTTCTCGTCGCCGTCCGGCCCGTCCAGGTCCTTGACGACGAGCAGAAGCGCCGCCCGGCAATGGAGCGCGTAATACTCCTCCACGATCTTTCCCTGACCGGCCTCGTAGGCCGCCCGCATCGCCGCGAACCGCCGCCGCCCGGGTTCCTGGTAGGCGTCGATCAGATCGGACACGCACGGACAGTCGACCCGGACGTCCGGCTCCGTTTCCCCTCGCGCGCCTATTTGCCTGCTGCTGACCACCACGGCGATCTCCCCTCGTCGACGACGCCCCGGCGTCGCCGCCACCCCTCGAATCCCTCCGGCCTCACTCATTGTTACGACGACCACCCGGCAGGACCATGTCGTCAATTCAAAGCCACTCGAACGGCCGCAGAATGTAACGCACCGGGCGCGCATTCGCGCGGTGACCGCGGCGCGGCAAAGGGCTAGAGAACCTTGACCATGGTGTCGGAATCCGGCGATGCCGCGTACACGACCTCGTAGCCCGCCGCGAGGTACAGCTTCCGCGCGAAGTTCTTCCGTTCGACGCTGAGGCTGATCCGCCGGATGCCCCCCGAAGTGGCCCGCTCTTCGACCGCCCGCAGCAGCGCGCGTCCGACGCCCTGACCACGCCACCGCGCGGCCACGCCGATCGTGAGCTCGGGGACGTCGGCGGCGACGAATCCGTAGCCCGGCTTCTCCGGCGGGAAGAAGCGCAGCCAAGCCGCACCGAGCCGTTGCCCGTCCGCTTCGGCGACCACGCCCAGGTCGTCCTCCCGCGGCCAGCCGGCGATGTAGTGCGCCGTGCCCGGCGCCGACAACACCCGCCGCCGGCTCTGCTTCTTCCCTTCGGAAGACCAGTTCACCGCCTCGACGAGCATGTCCGCCAGCAAGCCGGCGTCGTCACGAGTCGCCTCGCGGATGTTCACAGCTCGCGGACCTTGCCGCCGTCGACTTCGAGGCGGCGGGTGACGTGCACGGCGTCGAGCATGCGGCGGTCGTGCGTCACCAGCAGGAGCGTGCCCGGGTACTCGTCCAGCGCCGCCTCGAGCTGCTCGATCGCGGGCAGGTCGAGGTGGTTGGTCGGCTCGTCCAGCACCAGCAGGTTCACTCCGCGGGCCTGCAGCAGCGCCAGCGCCGCACGCGTGCGCTCCCCCGGCGACAGCGTCGCCGCGGACCGCAGCACGTGCGCGGCCTTCAGCCCGAACTTGGCCAGCAGCGTCCGGACGTCGGCGTCGGCGAGCTCCGGCACCTCGCGCGCGAAGGCGTCGGCGAGCGGGACGTCACCGAGGAACAGCCGGCGCGCCTGGTCCACCTCGCCGACCACGACACCCGGGCCGAGCGCGGCGCCGCCTTCGTCGAGGGCGACCCGGCCGAGCATCGCGGCCAGGAGCGTCGACTTGCCGGAGCCGTTCGCGCCGGTGATGGCGACCTTGTCCGCCCAGTCGATCTGCAGGTCGACCGGCCCGAGGGTGAAGCCGCCACGGCGGACCACCGCGCCGCGCAGGGTCGCGACCACCGCGCCCGCCCGCGGGGCCGCGGCGATCTCCATCCGCAGCTCCCACTCCTTGCGCGGCTCCTCGACGACGTCCAGCCGCTCGATCATCCGGTCGGTCTGCCGCGCCTTCGACGCCTGCTTCTCCGTGGCCTCGGTGCGAAACTTACGGGCGGCCTTGTCGTTGTCGGGCTGCTTCCGGCGGGCGTTCTTGACGCCCTTCTCCATCCACGCCCGCTGCATCCGCCCGCGCGCTTCGAGCGCCGCCTTCGTCCCGGCGAACTCCTCGTACTCCTCGCGCGCGTGCCGCCGCGCGACCGCCCGCTCCTCGAGGTAGGCCTCGTACCCGCCGCCGAAGGTGTTGACCTGCTGCTGGGCCAGGTCCAGCTCGACGACGCGGTCGACGGTGCGGGCCAGGAACTCGCGGTCGTGGCTGACCAGCACGGTCGCCGCCCGCAGCCCGGAGACGAACCGCTCCAGCCGGGCCAGGCCGTCCAGGTCGAGGTCGTTGGTGGGCTCGTCGAGCAGGAAGACGTCGTAGCGGCTCAGCAGCAGCGAAGCGAGCCCGGCCCGCGCGGCCTGACCGCCCGACAACGACGTCATCGGCTGGTCCAGGTCGACGGCCAGGCCGAGGTCGGCGGCCACTTCCGCGGCGCGTTCGTCGAGGTCGGCGCCGCCGAGGGCGAGCCACCGGTCGAGCGCCGTGGCGTACCGGTCGTCCGAGCCCGCTTCGCCGGCCGTGAGCGCTTCGGTCGCGTCGTCGAGGTCCGCCTGCGCCGCGGCGACGCCGGTGCGCCGGGCGAGGAAGGCGCGCACCGACTCGCCGTCCCGCCGTTCCGGCTCCTGCGGCAGATGCCCGACGGTGGCGGTCGGCGGGTTCAGCCGGACCTCGCCGCCGTCGGGTTTGGCGAGCCCGGCGAGGGTCCGCAGGAGCGTCGACTTGCCGGCGCCGTTGACGCCGACCAGGCCGACGACGTCCCCGGGGGCGACGACCAGGTCGAGCCCGGAGAAGAGGGTGCGGTCACCGTGGCCCGCGGCCAGGTCCTTCGCGACGAGAGTTGCGCTCATGAGGTAGCCGAGTCTACGGGGCCGGGCAGAAGTGTCAGATCATGGTCAAAGCCACCGGCCGTGTGTGTCCGGTGGCGCTTTGATCACTCAGTGTGGGTAACCTGTTCGGTTGTCAGTCCCACAGCAGTGAGGTCGGTGAAACAGCATGGGCGAACCCGCTCCCCCGGTCACCCTCGGCCGCAGGCCGAAGCCGCGGGAAGGCCGCCCGTCCGCGCCCCGGCCGACGGTGAGCCGCCGCCGCGAAGTCAGCCACGCCAGCGCCCGCTCGCTGCTGATGACCGTGCTCGGCGAGTACGCGCTGCCCCGGGACAAGCCGGTCTGGACGTCGATGCTCGTCGAGGTGCTGGGCATCCTCGACATCGAGGAGAAGTCGGCGCGGCAGGCGCTGGCCCGCTCCGCCGCCGAAGGCTGGGTGGTCTCCGAGCGCGTCGGGCGCCGGGTCCGCTGGTCGCTGACCCCGCCGGGCCGCCGCCTGCTGACCGAAGGCGCCGACCGGATCTACGCGTTCGGCCGCGAAGAACGCCGCTGGAACGGGCAGTGGCTGATGCTCATCGTTTCCGTGCCGGAAGCCAAGCGCGACCTGCGGCACCGGCTGCGCACCCGGCTGACCTGGGCGGGCTTCGGCTCGCCCGTGGCCGGCGTGTGGGTCAGCCCCGACCTGAGCCGCCAGCGCGAGGCCCAGCAGATCGTCAGCGACCTCGGCCTCGACGCCCAGGCGATGTCGTTCGCCGCGTCGTACGGCGAGGTCGGCGAGCAGGAGTCGATGGTCGCCCGGTCCTGGGACCTGACCGAGCTGAAGGACCGCTACGAGGACTTCATCGACCGCTTCACCGGGCTGCACCCCACCGGCGGCCGGGCGGTGCTGCGGGCGCAGACCGAGCTGGTGCACGAGTGGCGGCGGTTCCCGTTCCTCGACCCGCAGCTGCCCGCCGAGCTCCTCCCGGCGAAGTGGAGCGGGACGAAGGCGGCGGAACTGTTCCATCACAAACACGTCGACTGGCGCCCCGAGGCCCAGCAGTATTGGGACGACGTCGTCGAAGCCGAAGAAACAGGGTGTCCATGACTCAGCAGGTCCGCCTCGATCGTGACGGCGGGCTCGCCGTCCTGACCATCGACGCCCCGCCGTTGAACCTCTACACGGCTTCGCTGCAGGATTCGCTTTCCGCGGCGATCGGCGCGCTGGAGGAGTCCCCGGCGCGGGCGCTGCTCATCCGCGCCGAGGGCAAGATCGTCAGCGGCGGCGTGGACGTCTCGCTGTTCGACGCCCAGGGTTCGGCCGCCTCGGCGAAGGTGCTCTTCGACGAGATGCTCGCGGTGCCGGACCGGATCGCGGCACTGCCGTTCCCGACGGTGTTCGCGGCCCACGGCCTGTGCCTGACCTGGGCGTTCGAGGTCGCGGTGGCCTGTGACATCATCCTCGCCGCCTCGCGCGCGAAGTTCGGCCTGGTCGAGAAGGTCGTCGGCCTGACCCCGACCATGGGCGGCACCCAGCGCCTCGCTTCGCGGGCGGGCGTCGGGCGGGCCAAGGAGTTCGTGATGACCGGCGACACCTACGACGCCGCGACGCTGGAGCGCTGGAACGTCGTCAACCGCGTCCTGCCGGACGAAGGCTTCGACGCCGCGGCCCGTGCTTTCGCCGCTGGGCTGGCGGAGGGACCGACCCGCGCCCACGCCGCGACCAAGCGCGTCCTCGACCACTTCTCCGCCGGCGGCGTCCCCGAGGCCAACGCGCACATCACGGAGATCGCGGCGGCGCTGTTCGAGACCGAGGACCTTCGCAACGCGGTGAAGTCGTTCCTCGCGGATGGACCGGGAAAGGCGACGTTCACGGGCCGCTGAACCGACCACCCAGGTACGCGAGCCGACCGTCTGAGTACGTCAGCGCTCGTCCCGGAGAAGCTTGGCCGCCTCCGCGCGCACCGCGGCGTCGATCTCTTCGCGCGAAGCGTCGATGGCGGCCGCGACCCGGTAGTCGGAATCCAACACGGCGAACGCGCCGGCCACGTCCGGAATCGTGTCCTCATACGAGGCCTTGCACACCCACCACGTCAGGGCCTCGGGCGCCAGATCCCCGCTGAGGATCTGCCCGGCCTTCAGCCGGAGCGCCGCCTCGACCGCCGCATCGCGATCGGCCGGTGGTTCGCTGCCCACCTCCGTCAACGCGGCATCGACCAGTGCCCGCAGATCGCTGCGCGCCGTCCGCACGTCGGCCCCAGCGAGTTCGGCCAGGGCCTGCCCGTCCGCGCCGGCCACGAGCAGCGCGCACGCCGCGGCGATGACTTCGGCGGTGGTCGTCTCGTCGACGTACCACAGCAAACCAACCTCGGACAGCCGTTCGCGCGCTTTGTCTTCCGTCACACCGACATTATTCAGCCCGCTGAACGGAAAGCGCCATTCATTCAGCGGGCTGAACCTCTTTTGTCGGATCCTGAACAAAGGCCGGGTTCTGCTTGACGAGCGATGGTCTGGACCATGAGACTGGGGAACCGACTCACAGCTCAGACAACGTCGTCTCGAGGAGAGCCATGTCCGCACGAGGTTCCCGCGTGAGAAAGGTTCTCACGCTCGCCGCACTCGTCCCGCTGGCCTTGGGCCTGATCAGCACGCCGGCGCCCGCGGCGCCGGCGACGTTCACGCATCCCGGCGTGCTGGTCAGCCGTCCACAACTGGACTTCGTCAAGACAAAAGTGAACGCCGGCGCCCAGCCGTGGAAAGCGGCGTACGACCAGGCCAAATCGAGTGCGTACGCATCTCTTTCGCGCACACCGAAACCGCGTTCGGTGGTCGAATGCGGCCCGTACTCGAACCCGAACAACGGCTGCACGGACGAGCGCGAAGACGCGATCGCGGCGTACACGGACGCCCTGATCTGGTACATCTCGGGCGACGCCCGTTATGCGCAGAAGGCGATCGCGCTGATGGACGCATGGTCGGCGGTGATCACGAGCCACACCAACAGCAACGCCCCGCTGCAGACGGGCTGGGCGGGCTCGTCGTGGCCGCGCGCGGCGGAGATCATCAAGTACACCTACACCAGTTGGCCGAATTCGGGCCGCTTCGCCACGATGCTGCGCAACGTGTACCTGAGCAAAGTCATCAACGGCAGTAACAGCAACGGCAACTGGGAACTGTCCATGATGGAGGCCGCGGTCGGCATCTCGGTGTTCCTGGAGGACAGGACGAGCTTCGACAAGGCGGTCTCGAGATACCGCAACCGCACGGCGGCGTACATCTACCTGTCATCCGACGGCACCCTCCCGAAGACCGTCCCCGGCAGCGGCCTGTCGACCCGGGACCAGATCGTGGGCTATTGGCAGGGCCAGGCAACATTCGTGGACGGCCTGACCCAGGAAACCTGCCGCGACTTCACCCACACGGGTTACGGCATCGCCGCGATCGCGGACGTGGCGGAGACGTTGCGCATCCAGGGCGCCGACGTCTACGGAACAGACGTCGGCGAGCGCCTGCGCCAGGCGCTGGGCTTCCAGTCGAAGTACCAACTGGGGGCGGCGGTGCCGTCCTGGCTGTGCTCCGGCCACCTCAACCTGGGCCTCGGCCCGGTGACGGAGGTGGGGTTCAACGCGCTCCACACCCGCCTGGGCATCGCGATGGCGAACACACAGACGTTGACGGAGCGCCAACGCCC
This sequence comes from Amycolatopsis sp. NPDC051128, assembly GCF_040682715.1. NCBI lineage: Bacteria > Bacillati > Actinomycetota > Actinomycetes > Pseudonocardiales > Pseudonocardiaceae > Amycolatopsis > Amycolatopsis sp. NPDC051128. Next base: position 130,099 of record NZ_JBFBBN010000021.1, read on the forward strand.
AGCGGGCTCGAACAACCTCTTCGTGGCGTGGCAGACACTGACCCACGCAGGCAACACGGCTTGATCCACTTCTCGATCCGCCTGACCTGTTTCCGCAGGTCAGGCGGATCAGGGACCCTGACTGCGGGGCCGTTCGGAGGGCGCGCTAGAGTACTTTCACGCACTCAGGCAGTGCGGGTCCGGGCTGTGGCGCAGTTTGGTAGCGCACTTGACTGGGGGTCAAGGGGTCGCAGGTTCGAATCCTGTCAGCCCGACGGACACACTTGCAGGGCCCGTGAGCAGCATAATTGCAGCTCACGGGCCCTTTGTGTGCCTGCTCCCCCGCACCTCCTCAGGCTCGCACTCAGGGTGAAAAACCGGCGCGAGTGACTAACTGGGTGACTATGCCTCACCACCCCTTGCTGAGAAGATGCTCTCCATCGCCAGCGCACCCTCCACAATCACCGGCCTGATCTGGTGCCGGTAGACCTGCTCCGTGACGGCCGTCCCGCTATGCCCGCACAGCCTGGCGATGTCCTCGATCGGCACCCGGGCATCCGACAGCAGGGACACGAAGCTGTGCCGCATCTCCCGCGGCGTCCAGTCCTCCGGCACCAGGCCGGCCGCCTTCACCACCTTCCGGAAGCCGCGCCGGACGTTGTGCGCGTCCAGCTCGGTGCCGACCGCCGACGCGAACACGAGCCCGTTCTCCTGCCACGGTTTGCCCTTGCCCCAGTGGTGCCGCTCTTGCGCGCGCTCCTTGACGGCCTGCTGACGGATCCGATGCAGCCGGAGCGCCACCACGCAGCGCATCGGCATCGCCAGGCCCCGTCGGGACTTCCGTGTCTTCGTGTCGTTTCCGGCCCGGACCGAGCGGTACACGCTGATTGAGCGCAGCACGGGAGGCGTGGCGGCGGCGTTTCCGTTCAGGTCGACGTGGTCCCACGTCAGCGGCCGTAGCTCTTCCGTCCGTGCCCGATCAGCAGCGACAACACGATGTAGGCGTGCATCGGTGAATCCTCCGCCGCCTTCAGGACTGCCTCGGCTTGTTCGAGGGTGAGCGACTTTGACGGACGTCCCTCCAAGCCGGTCGGGATCTCGCACAGCGCAACGACATTCCGTTTCACCTTCTCCCGCGCCTCCGCCCGTTTCACCGACCTGTTCAGGATCGAATGCAACAGGCGCACCGTGCGCGTGCTGACGCTCGCCGCCTCTGCCGTGAGCCACTTTTCGACGTCTTCGGCCGACAACTCCCGAAGCTTGCGCTTGCCGAGTTGCGGGATGATCCGGGCCGTCGCCAGCGTCCGGTAGTTACTTACCGTTTCTGCGTCACGGCCACTCAGCCCGTGCTCTAGCCAGGACTCCACAGCGTCGGCGACCGTGTAGGTTGACGAGCCTGTGGGCAAACCGTCATCGAGGTCCCGGATCAGTTCCTTAAGCTTCTCCTTCGCCTCGGTCTTCGTTTTGGCGCTCCGTTTGCGCGTGAGGCGCTTGCCCGCCGGGGAGTACCCGATGGTGACTTCAGCGATCCACCGCTGGCGGGCCTCGTTCCAGAACAGGCCGCCGTCGCCACGACTACGCCGCTTGGCCATATTCAGCCTCAGCCTCCTTTTCGAGCAGTGTCACGTATTCACGGAGCGCGGCTATGGGAATGAGACGACTTCGGCCTTCCTTGACGGAACGAAGCCGGGGCCGACCTTTGTCGTCTGTTGCGCGCATTTGCTCGTAGATGGACGTGCGGCTCATCGAAAGCCGTTTCGCGGCTTCTTCGACTCGTAGCAGCAGCGGTTCGTGTTCGGCGGATGCGGTCGCGGTTTTCATCGTGGTGAACCTTTCGGATCCCGTAGGGCAGGGCGAGTTGGCCGGGCGTGTCCCGGACTGCTGTTCGGTTACGTTGAGTGGTTGCCGGGTTGGGCAGGCTGGCAGAGGGGTAGGCGACTCAGGCGTGGGAGCCCGGAACCAAACACCGCAATACCGCAAACACCGCAAAAGTGGCCCTGACCTGGGGATCTGTCTGCGGTGTTTGAGGTTGACGGCCGGAGGTCTAAACACCGCAAACACCGCAGATTGCGGTGTTTGCGGTGTTTGACCTCTCCTGGTCCGAGGTCAAACACCGCAACTTCTGCGATGGTGTTTTCCCTGCTCAGAGCCACTTTTCCGAGCCGGTTGCGGTGTTTGCGGTGTTTGCGGTGTTTGTTTCCGGGATCAGCTCGAACCGGGGTCCTGCTCGACCTTGTAGATCTTCAACTTGGTGTGCGAGTCGACTTCGCTGCGTAACACCAGGTCGCCGCGCCAGCGGTCTTTTTGCCCTGCCAGCCTCTTTCCCAGCGACTTCGGGGTCAGGGGCTTACCAGCGGCGGTGGTCGGGAACGTCCCCTTCCACCGATCCGGAGCGCCGTACTCTGGTTCAGCGTCGGCGCGCAGCTGCTGCGCGGTCACCGGCTCACCGCCGTAGATGTCGCGCCACGTGGCCAGGAACGCGTACCACTCCGCGTGGTCCTCATCCAGGCCGCGGCCGGTATCGGCGTTGCCGAGGAAGTCCCCGACGCCGTGGTGGGCCAGGAACCCGCCGAGGTACTGGGCCCAGCGGGTGAACTGCCGCATCTGCGGGACGTTGCTGGCGATCGGCGCACCGTTGGCCGTCCAGTCCAGCACCAAGGTCAGGACGTGACGGAGCACGGTGGCCCGGTTGACCGGGTCGAGAATCCAGGAGTCGAGATTCGGGATCGTGAACCCGGTGCGGGCTTCCGGGCGTGGGCAGTTCGGATCGAGCCGCACCCACACCGTGCGCGAGGCCATGTCGCCGCCGGTGCGCAGGTTGTTGCCGGTGGCCAGCCACAACCGGTCGTTGGTGAAGTTGCTCGACACGTTCGTGCCCAACCGGCGGTCAGACCACGTGCGTTCGGTGACCAGCCGCGCCAGCACCGCGGAGTTGACCGTTTCCCCCTCGGTGAGGTTGTCGAACACCACCACCCCCACCGAGTCCGAGAGCACCGTGGTGATCGACTTGCGCAGTTCCTCATCCGAGTCGGTCCAGGTGAGAACCCGCTGCCCGACCAGCAACCCGACACACCCGGCGAGGATCGTCTTGCCGGAGCCGGGCATGGACGCCTCGATCATCCCGAACGGGGACAGCGCGTTGGTGAACGGCCGGATCAGCGGCGTCACCAGCAACGCCAGGTAGTTCGCGCGGTCGGCCGCCGACCGCCACGGGAAGTCGTGCAGGAACCGCTCCAGCAGGAACTCCCGGGCCGCGGTGACCTGCTCCGGCGTCGGCTTGTCCGGGATCGGGTCGAGGTGGCCGTTGGCGGTCAGGTAGAAGCCGGTGACCGGGTCGTAGCCCGGCGTTTGCAGCAGCGTCCCGTCCGGACGCAGCACCGGGGTGGAGATGATCCGGCGCAACACCGGCAGGCCGGGCCAGGAACTCCCCGCCAGCACCGCGTTCAGGACGTTGGTGGGCGGTGAGACTTCCACGTCGTAGGTATCGCCTTTCTCGTTGACCTTGCTCTGGATCACGTCGGTGTGGGTGGCCAGCAAGTTGGCCAGCAGCGCGGGTTTGAGCACCGACGCCGCCAGCGGCAGCGCCACGTCGTCGTCCCCGGCGGTGGGGTCGGCCGCGCCGGAAACCTGCTCGACGACGACGGGCGCGCCGTCGGCGACGTACGTGTCGGGGATGATGCGGCCGTCGAGCGCGGCGGTCAGTACCCGGATGGTTTCCGGCGCGGCCCCGGTGCGCAGCCGTGGCCGGCCACCGGGCCCGACCGACCACAGGCGTTGCGAATTCGTACTGGCCATGGCGTTCCCTCCGTCGTGCGGGTAGTGCATGCCGCGCTCAGGCCACGGCAGGGACCGTGTGCAGTGCGCGTCGCGCAGCTGCGGGACGGCGGTGGTGGCGGCCGGACGCGGCGATCAGGGCGAAGCGCCGCCAGTGCATGGCCCAGCGGAAGCAGTTCGCGCAGTTCTTGTGCGGCCCGCCGATGCACTCCGGCAGCGCCGGGCGTTGCAGGCGGCGGGCGACGAACGACCAGGCCATGCTGTCGTCGGAGACGGTCAGGTGGCCGTGCTCGCGCAGCCCGGTGAGCTTGAACCCGAACCCGTGCAACCGGGTCAGCCCGACATCGTGCAGGGCTTGCAGGATCTGCCCGGCCTCGTCCATCCCCTGCCGCCGGCACACCGAGCCGACGCCCACGAGCGGTTCGCGGGTGAGGTCGATCCCGGCGAGCTGCCAGTACAGCTCCTTGCAGTACATGTAGTCCTCGGGGTATTGGCCCTGAACGACGGTGATGATGTTCAGGTCCGGGGCGAGCTCGCGCAGCTGCGCGACGTTGAGCACGGTGAAGCGCTGATGCAGCCGCACCATCTGCTGCTCGGTGAGCCGGCCGTTCGGGTCGAGGAACCGGCGGGTGCCGACGTAGCGTTGCCCGTTGGCCACACCGCCGTTGATGATGATCGACTCGCACATCATGTCCTGCGGGGCGGCCCAGTCGAGCATGCCGATTTCGTCGCGGTAGCGACGCACCCGGTCCACGTATTCCCGCGGCGGGATGGTCCACCGGCCGTGCTGCTTGAGCTGGGTGAAGCCGCCGGAGTCGCACGCCCACCGCGCGACCGCCCGCGGCAGACGCTTGTACACCCGCAGCCGGGTATCGGAGACGAACAGCGGCACACCCGCCCGTTCAAGCCAGCCCGGGGCGGGGGCTCCGAGGTAGAACAGCGGCGTCATGCCACCTTCCCTTCCGTCGTGCTGGTAGAGCACCGCTGCCCCGGTCACGAAGGACCGGAGGCAGCGGCGGAGCCGGTCACGCCGCTGTGCGGCGGCGACCGGCGGATCGTTCGAGTGAGGCGACCGCGGCACCCACGAGCCATTCGGCGGCGGGCGGGGTGACGCCGTTGCCGAGCTGGCGCACCTTGACGCGTTTGCTGCTGCCGGTGATGACGTAGTCCGGGGTGAAGGCCATAGCGGCCTGGATCTCGCGCACGGACAGCATCCGGAAGGTGCAGTCCTCCGCCGCCGGGGCGCTGTCGGGCCAGCCCACAAGCGACTGGTGCCCGGCGGTGGTGAGGGTGCGGGCCGGTTCGGTGACCGGCGTGCACATCTGGCCGGGGTTGCCGCGGGCGGTGTTGTGCCGCACGAGCATGTGGTGGTTGCCCGACGCGCACACCGTCGCCAGCGGCTCGGCCACGTGCCGGGCGTCGGAGCCGCCGCCGCGCAGTTCCGCGATGAACGCCAGCCCGGCGGTGTCCACGGTGGTCATCGTCGGCATCGGCCGCCCGGCCGGCCGCGCCTGCCCAGTGCCGTAGTACGGGACCACCAGCGCGGTCTCGTGCCGCGCGGTCTGCGTGCGCATCGGGTCCCCGGTGCTGGCCGCGTGCTTGCCCTCGCGCCCTTCCACCGGGACCAGCAGCCCTTCCCACTCGCTGGTGGTGCGGGTGCGGAACGGCTCACCGACCGAGCGGGCGTCCTCGTTGCGGGTGCCGCCGCTGGGCACCAGCAGCGCCCGGGTGTGCGAGGTCGTCAGCGTCGCGGTCGGCCAGTCGGCCGGCCACGCGCGGGCGTAGCCGGGCCCGGGACGGACGAAGGTGTTGCCGGTGGCCTCGAACGTCATCAGCCGCGCGTAGCGCTCCAGCCCGGCCCGGATGCGCTCCAAGGTCTTCTCCGAGAGCGGGGTGTCGCGGTCGCCGATGCGTTCCCCGAGCTTGGACCAGTCGATCACCGACGCGGCGGGCGCCACGTACGGCTCGACGACGGTGTTGCGGCACGTGGTGTTCGGGCACCGGTAGAGGTACTGCTGCCGGTACCGGCCGACGTCGCGGCCGGGCTTCCACCACTGCACCGCGGCCACCTCGGCCTCGCACACCGGGCACCACGCCGCCGGCCGGATGTCGAGGTCCGGGGCCGGGTTGCCCTTGCGCCAGAACACCACGTACATCCGATCCCGGCTCTGCGGGGCACGCGGGACAGCGATCGCCGGGGCGTGCATCGAGTTGAGCGAGACGACCCGGTGGTCGTAGCCCAGGCAGTCCATCGCGGCCAGCCACGCACGGAAGGGCTCCCATTTCGCCGCGTCCACCACGTTCTCCACGATCACGACGTCGTGGCGGTGCGCCTCGACGAACCGCGGCACGTCCCACATCGTCGCCCGGGACCGCTCGGCCACGTGGTCGGGCACCGGCTCCTCACCGAAAAGGACGCCCTGATCGCGGTTCTTGGCCTGTCGCTTGCCTTTGGCGATGGAGTGGTTGGTGCACTCCGGGGACGCCCACAGGATGTCGGTGCGGCGGTAGCGGCGCGGTTCGACCTGGGAGATGTCGGCGCAGTCGTGGTCGCAGCCGGGGAAGTTCGCTTGGTGGGTCTCGATCGCCTGCGGGCTGTGGTTGGCGGCCATCACCAGCTCCACCCCGGGCACGGCGGTGGCCCCGAGCCCGGATCCCCCGGCCCCGCAGAACAAGTCGGTCACGGTGTACATCAGCAGACCTCCTGTGTGGTTGGTGGCGTGGGTCGTCGTTGTCACGTCTTCAGGTCGTGCACCAGCCGGAGTCGCAGCTGCCGTCGCCGTCGTCGGCGAACGGGAGCAGCTGCACCCCGGGGTCGACGGCCCGGCGCAGGGGCCGGCCGTGGCGGGTGAAGTAGATGGGGTCCTTGCCCAGCGCTGTGCGCCGGTCGTTGAGCAGGTCCTCCAGCTGGCAAGACTTGTCGAACAGCTCGGGTTCCTCGGCCCGCATCGCAGCCCAGGTCGACAGGCGGTGGAACGGGCAGAACCAGCACGAGGACTTCGGCGGCACCGGGAGCCGGGTGAAGCCGCTGCGCAGCAGTTGCCGCCGCACGTCAGGGTGCTGGTCGGTGACGGTGACGCGGGCCTGCTCGGCCATCGCCGGCGACAGCCGCTGCTGCCGGATCAGCACCGCGCAGTCGGCGCGGCGCATCCCGAGTTCCAGCAGCGGGTAGACGATCCGCTCGTAGGGTTCGACGCGGCGGGTGTTGGCGCGGTGGATCTCCTCCAGGCTGATCCCGATCGCGACAGTGGCCGGGTCGTCGGCGGTGGCGCCGTGCGCCTTGAGCCACTTGCCGATCACCCGGATCTTGAAGTCGGCGGTGCAGTTGCGTGTCCCGGGCGCGCCGTTGGACATCCGGACCGGGATCGGCAGCGACCGCGACCCCGGGCGCGTCAGCCGCCCGAACAGGGTCTCCACGCTGCCGTCGCGGCGGCGTCGGTTCAGCGTCGTGACCGTGACCCCGTGCTCGGCCGCCCACGGGGTGGCGAGATCCCGGACGTAGGCGAGCGTGCCGGGGTGCTCGGAGTCGTCGCCGACGTTGGCGAACAGCACCGCGTCCAACGCCAGCTGCCCGGTCGCGGCCAGCACCAGCAATGCGGTGGACTGCTGTCCGCCGCCATAGGACAGGCACCGCATCACGCGCCACCACCATTCGCTGGCCGGGAGCGACGTTCGATCGCCTCGGCCCAGCACGCCGCGGTGGCGGCGACCTGAATCAGCTCCTCGAACAGGTCGGTGACGACGGCTTCGGCGAAGCCCTCGTAGACCTCTTCGCGCAGGATGTGCAGCCAGGTGAGGCGACCTTCGGCGCGGGCGATCTCGGTGGTGAAGCGGGCGGCGTGGGCGGCGTCGGAGGCGCGACGCGACAGCCCGGCCACCTCGACGTCCGGACCGGTGCCATCGGGATGGTTCTGCTCGCCCCACAGCGCGTCCTGGCGGGCACGTTCGGCGGCGATCCGGTCCAGGATGGCGGCGGTGCGGGGCGAGATGGTCAGCTGGGAGTTGGTCATCACGCGGCCTCGGTTCCGGTGTTGTAGAGCCTCCAGCAGTCCTCGCAGTCGCACAGCCGCCCCAGCCCGGGGCCGTCGACCGTGCCGGGCTCGATCACGGTCGGGTCGAGCGTCGCCTGCTCGGCCGGGCTGGCCGCACGCCAGGTCGGGATCACCTCCGGCATGCCCGGGTCTGCGTCGGCGCAGTCGCAGCCGGCCGCGATGCACGGCCGGGTGTCGTCCTTCGTGGGGAAGTCGGTGTGGAAGCTGTCCAGGTGCCCGCAGGCACAGCGGTGGACGATGGCGGCCATCAGGTGGTCCTCCTGTGGTGTCGGTGGTGCAGGTACGGCGGCAGGGACAGGAAGCGCAGGGTGTGCCAGCCCTCGCGGTGCAGGCTCGGCAGCGCGGCGGTGATCGCGGTGTGCATCGCCCACACGACCGGGTCGGGAACCCGCCTCGCCGTGCCGCACACCGCGCAGACCCGTCCGTCGCGGCGGCTGTTGCGGGCCAGCACGGTCAGCAGCGGCGGGCACACCACCAGCCCGACCGTGGCCGCGTCGTACCCGGCCGCCACGGCCAGCAGATGCGCGCGGAACCGTGGCAGGTAGTTGGTGACGTCCCACACGACCGTCCCGCCCGCGGCGAGCACCGCGCGGGTCTCGGCGGTCCCGTCGGCGACGGCGGCGGCGTTGGCCGCCGGGTCGGCCGAGCAGCCGCACGGCGAGAGCGCGGCGCGGCGTTCGTCGAGCGAGATCACCGTCGCTTCAGGTGGGGCGTGCCGGTGCCGCCAGGTGGTTTTCCCGGCGCCGGCCGGGCCGATGGTGGCGATCAGAGTGGGCCTCACGCGGCCTCCTTTCCTGTGCCGCGGCGCGAGTGCCGCGGCGTGATCCGGCGCGGGTTGTCGATCCCGGCCGCCAGCGACGTCTCGATCACGGCGTAGTCCTTGCCGATCGAGGCGGCATCGCCCCAGGAGTTGACGGCGGCCCGCAGCTTGATGCGCGCGATGTCCTCGTTGAGCACGCCCGCGCCGACCAGCTGGCCGAGTGCGTAGGCGGCGCGGGAGAGCGCCTTGTTGCGGCCCTGCTTGTACGGCGTGCTGGCGACCTTCTCGCACTCCTCGCGTACCGCCTTCGCCGCGAACGCATCCGGAACGGCCACGGCCGTCCGCACGCGCCCGGAGGTGGCCGTGGGCGCGCGTTCGACGTTGGCCTGGACCAGCCATCCCGGCAGCGGCACCGGGTCGGTGTCGTCGAACAGCTCGTACGCGCCGTCGTCGCGGACGCTGCCGGGTGCGAGTGCGTAGCCACCCCAGCCGCGGGTGTCGACGTGCGCAGCGATGTGCCCGACCGTGGAAGCCAGCCGACACCCCGGCGGCACGGCGTACCAAAGATGACGACCGGCACTGGGGGTGGTGGTGGTCCAGGTCTCCGGCAGCGGCCCACCGCGGCGGCCGGCCAGCTCGACCAGCTCGGCCCACCCGTCCGGGCCGTCCAGCTCGCCGGGCTTGCGGACGTCGCAGTCGACGACGTGCAACCCGGACTTGCCCGGGAACACCGCGACGTTGTACGGCATCCGTGCCCACACCCGGGCGATCACCTCCGGGTCGGTGGTGGCCAGTGACTCCGGTGTCACGTGCCCAGTGGCGCACGGCCCGCGTCCCGGGCAGTTCTCCTTGCGGTGCCAGGCGGGCGGCCACTTGCGGCCGGGCTGGATCGGGAACACCGCCCACCCTCTGCCAGCCATCTCCAGCGCCACCGCCTCCAACGCGGCGCGCTGCGCCTCACTGGTCATGCGCCGATCTCCTTTCGCCAGTCGGGCCGGGGATCCCAGGCCGCGACGTCGTGCAGGTGCACCCCGAACCGCCGCGCCAGC
>NZ_JBFBBN010000022.1:0-139501 GCF_040682715.1 Amycolatopsis sp. NPDC051128
GGGCGCCGTCCGGTCTTCAGACCGCGGCCCCCTGCTGCAACCGGAGGCCGATCACGGTGGCCTCGCGGAGCCGTGAATGTCGCATTGAGGGACTTGAAGTCCCTCAATGCGACATTCACGGACTTACGCCTCGGCGAAGTCGTCGTATGCGGCGGTCATGCGGCCCATGGTGCCCGAATCAGCGCGACGGCGTCACGAAGCCCGTGTCGTACGCGCGGATCACCGCCTGGGTGCGGTCCCGCGCCCCCAGTTTCGCCAGCACGTTGCCCACATGCGTCTTCACCGTCTGGACGCCCACGTAGAGCTCGCCCGCGATCTCCACATTGGACAGTCCGCCGGCCATCAGCCGCAGCACTTCGCGCTCGCGTTCGGTCAGCCCGGCCGTGGCCAGGCCGTCGCCGGCCGGGGCGGGGGCGTGCTGGGCGGCCAGCCGGCGGATCGCCGCCGGGAACAGCAGGGATTCCCCGGCCACGACGGTCCGGATCGCCGCGATGATCTCCTCCGGGCGGGCGCGCTTGAGCAGGAAGCCGCTGGCTCCGGCGACGAGCGCGTCGTAGACGTAGTCGTCGTTCTCGAAGGTGGTCACCACGATGACCTTCGGCGGCTCGTCCACAGTGGACATCAGGTGAGTGGTGGCCCGGATCCCGTCGACCGCGGGCATCCGCACGTCCATCAGCACGACGTCGGGGCGCAGCCGGGCGACCAGCCCGGGCACCTCGGCGCCGTCGGTGGCCTCCCCGACCACCGAAAGGCCGTCCTCGCTGTCCACGATCGCGCGGAGCCCGGCCCGGATCAGCGGCTCGTCGTCCACCAGCAGCACACCCACGCTCATCGCCCGCTCCCCCACGGCACCCGCACCACGACCTCCCACGCCCCGTCCACCGGCCCCGCCGACAGCTCACCGCCCAGCACCGCCACCCGCTCGGCCATCCCCCGCAGGCCACGGCCGCCCCCGGCCCGGCGCGGACTGCTCCCGAGCGGGTTGGCGACCCGCGCGCGGAGCTCGTGCGCCGCGACGCCGACGACCACCGTCACCGGGACCCTACCGGCGTGACGCACCGCGTTGGTCAGGCATTCCTGCAGGATCCGGTACACCTCGCGGGACACCACCGGCGGCACGGCGGCCAGGTCGCCGCCGAGGTCGGCGGTGACGTCGGTGCCGGCGAGCCGGGTCGTTTCGAGCAGCGCCGGCAGCGCGGCGAGCGTCGGCAGCGGTGCCCGGCCGGCCGCCTCCTCCCGCAGCAGCCCGAGGACGTGGTCGAGGTCGTCGAGCGCGGTGCGGGCGGACTCCTCGATGGCGCCCAGCGCCCGTTCGGTGAAGTCCGGGTCGGTGCGCAGCGTCCGCCGGGCGGCGCCCGCCTGGAGCGTGACGACGCTCAGCGCGTGCCCGACCGAGTCGTGCAGCTCCCTGGCCAGCCGGTTGCGTTCGGCGAGCTGCTCGGTCCGCCGTTCGAGCCGGGCGATCCGGTCCGCGGCGGTCGTCCCGAGCAGCGCGGTCGCGGCCCGGCGCAGCAATCCGCCGGTCACGCTGACGGCGTAGACCAGCACCACCAAGCCGAGCAGGAAGACCACGGGCAGCCACACCGACGGCCAGCCCGTCGGCACGGTGACGGCGTCGCCCTCCTCGGTCTGGAAGAGCCGGCCGGTGAACACGGCGCTGATCGACAGCCCGATCGCGACGGGAGCGGCGAGGCTGAAGAAGCTGACGACGAACCCGGCGCCGACGTGCAGCACGAACATCACCGCGGCGCGCCGCCGCCCCTGGCGGGTGTGCGGTTTCGCGGGCGCGTCCGGCACCGGGTCGTCGAGCAGCTCACGGACCGCGGTCGACTCGAGGACGTGGACGGCGGGCAAGAACGCCGTCCCGGCCAGGACGGCCAAGGTGAGCAGCCCGCCGACGAGGGCGGCCCGTTCCAGCGTGGTGACGAACGGCAGCAGCGACGGCACGGCAACCGCGGAGAACAGCAGGTAGGGCACGCTGATGGCGCCGCCGAGGACGAGGTAGACCCAGCGGCGGTAGGTCGCCTTGCTCGTCAGGGGCCGGAGGATGCGCACCGGCCGATCTTCGCAGCCCGGCACGCGGCCGCGCCTCCCTCTTGCGGTGGAACCGCCTCAGCCCTCGCTCTCGGCCGGGGTGACGACGGTGCGGCGGAAGTGGTTGAAGATGACCGACGTCCGGACGTCGACGATCTCCCGGCGCTGGGTCAGCCGGTCGAGGACGAACCCGCTCAGCTGGTCGTTGTCGGCGACGGCGATGTGCAGCAGGAAGTCGTCACTGCCGGACATGACGAAGACGGAAAGCACCTCGGGCAGTCCGGTCACGAAGGCGCGGAAGGATTCGATGACGGCCCGATCGGGCGGCCGCAGCCGCACGGCGACCATCGCCTGCACGGGCCGGCCGATCTTCTTCAGGTCGACGTCGACGGTGTGCCCGCGCACGATCCCGCGCCGGGTCAGGTCCCGCACCCGTTCGAGACAGGTCGACTGCGCGATGTGCAGGCGGCGGGCGAGTTCCTTGTTGGTCTGCTTGGCGTCCTCCTGGAGGAGGGTCAGCAGGGCCGTGTCAAGTTCGTCCATCGGGCCTTGCTCCGCTTCTCAGACTCGTAATATTCGTGATTTTCGAGAGTTCACCGAATCTAGCACGGCATTCGCCGGTTGCGTTCCGGCTGTTCTTTACCGTGGCGCCATGATCACCGATTCACCTCGCCGGAGCCTGTCCGTCGCCGCCGTCCTGGGCGCGGCGCTGATCTGGAGCAGTTCGTTCGCGGTCACCAAGGTGGCGCTGGCGGAGATCCCGCCGATGACGCTGGGCGCGCTGCGGTTCGTGCTGGCGGCGCTGATCCTGGGGGCGGTGGTGCACACCGGCCCGGAGCGCCGGCGCCTGCCATCAGCCCGGGAGCGGCTGTCCATCGGCTTGGCGGGCCTGCTGGGGATCACGGCGTACTTCGCGCTGGAGAACGTGGGCGTCGATCTCGCGTCGGCTTCCGATGCGACGCTGATCGTCGCGTCCTACCCGATTTTGACGCTGGTCTTGTCCGGCCGCACGGCGTTCTCCCCGGTTCGGCTGACGGGCATGCTGGTGGCGGTCGCGGGCGTGTGGCTGGTGGTCCGGGGCGACGGCTCGCACTCGCTGTGGGGCGACGTGTTCCTCATCGCGGGCGGCGTGGCCTGGGCGGCGTACAACATCCTGGCGCGGCGGGACGGATCCGGCGCTTCGCCGATCGTGGTGACGTACTACCAGACGCTGGCCGGGGCGGGCGGGTTCGTGCTGCTGTCACTGTCCGAAGTGGACCGGTGGAGCGTGCCGAGCGGGGCGAACGTGCTGCGGATCGTCTTTCTGGCGGGACTTTGCTCGGTGGCCGGGTTCTTGCTGTACAACCACGGACTCCGGCAGCTGGAGGCGAGTGTCGCGGTGAACCTGCTGAACATCGTCCCGGTGGCGGGACTGGGGTGGGCGGTCGTGCTGGCCGGGGAGAGGCTCACGCCGTCACAGCTCCTCGGTGGCGCCGTGGTCATCGCCGGGGTCACGCTCGGCCTGCACCGGAGGAAGGACGTGGCCTCCGGTGCGGATGCCGCACCGGAGGCCACGACGAGGTGCCTCAGTGGGCAGCTGTGCGCGTCTCCGCCGTGCCGGCCACCAAGCCGTTGACCCACAACGACTGCACCTTCACCGCCTCACCCGCGGACGGCTTGGCGTTCTTGCACGCCGTCCCCGGGCCGTGGCCCGACATCAGCTCGGTGCACGGGCCGCTGTAGTGGTCCGGCAGGCCCAGGTTGTGCCCCAGCTCGTGGGCCGCGATGCGCGTCGGGTCGTAGCCCTCGGCTACCTGGCTCGTGTCCAGGTAGATCTGGCCGCGGCCGTGGCCGTTCGTGCTCGTGTACGAGCCGCCGCTGTGCACCTCGTGGAACACGATCGTCGCGCCCGTGCTCCGCTTGACCAGCTTCACGTCCGTCACCGCCGCGTTCCAGTTGGCCGCGCCCTGGTCGATCTGGCTCAAGTAGTCCGGGGCGCCCGACGAGCTGTAGTACAGCGTCGTGACCGCGGCCGCCGAGGCGGCCGGGGCGGTGGCCAGGGCCAGGCCCAGCGGGGCCGCGATGGCCAGAGCGACCACCCGGCCCATCACGCGTCCGTTCATCGTGTCTCCTTCGTCCGGTTCAGAGAGCACTTCACCGTGGTTCGCGCGATCAGGTTAGAAGGTCACCACCGCGGCGGCCACGGCCGAAAGTCGTTCCCCCGCAGGAGGGAGACTTCTCCCGCCGCCGCGTGAGCCACCGGGCCCGGCCGCCGTGGTCTGCTCGTTCCCGGCGAAAGGGAACCGATGGACATCTTGCTGGGCCTGCTGACCCTCCCCCTGTACGTACTCCTGCTGTGGCCGCTCGTCGCCGCGGCGCGGCGCGTGCTCGGCGTCCGGATCGGCGTCGTGCGCGCCCTGTGCGCCGCCGCCTTCGGGTGGCTCGTCGCCGGCGGCATCGGGCAGGCGTTCCCCGGTTCGCTGCTGCACAACGGCGGCGCGGCGATCGGCCTGCTGATCCCGTTGGCGGGCAGTGCTTTCCTCGCCACACTGATCTTCCTGTTCGTCGCCGAGATGGCGTTCCCCCACGGCATCGGGCTCGGCCGGCTGCGGGGCCGGCTCTCCCGCACCCGCCGGTACGCGCAGATCAGCCGGATCGCGGTCAAGCACGGCCTCGGCCGCTACCTCACCGGCCGGCGCGAACCCGGCCTCGCACCGGGGCGGCACGCCAAGCTCGCGCGGTCCCTGCGCCGCGCGCTGGAGGAGGGCGGCGTGACGTTCGTGAAGCTCGGCCAGTTGCTCTCCACCCGCGCGGACCTGCTGCCTCCGGTGTTCGCCGACGAACTCGGCCTGCTCCAGGACCAGGTCGCGCCCGCCCGCGCCGACGCCGTGTGGGCCCTGCTCGCCGACGAACTCGGCGGCTCCCCCGACGACGTCTTCGCCGAGTTCGACCCCGAACCCCTGGCTGCCGCGTCGGTCGCGCAGGTCTACCGCGCGAAGCTGCGCGGCGGCGAAGACGTCGTGGTCAAGGTCCAGCGGCCGGGCGTGCGGGAGCAGGCCGAACGCGACATCGCCATCGTCCGGCGCGTCGCCGCGGCGCTGGAGGACCGCGCGGACTGGGCGCGTTCGCTCGGCGTCGCCGAACTGGCCGAGGGGTTCGCCGCCGCGCTGGCCGAGGAACTCGACTTCACCATCGAAGCCCGCAACATCACCGCCGTGGCCGCCACGGGTTCTCCGGACGTTGCGCTCCCGAAAGTCCACAAAGGACTCTCGACCGACCGCGTGCTGGTGATGTCGCGCCTGGACGGCAAGCCGCTCGCCGCGGCGAAGGACGCCCTGCCGCCGGCCGAGCGCAAGCGGCTGGCGCGGTCGCTGCTGCGCTGCCTGCTCGACCAGGTGATGATCGGCGGCGTCTTCCACGCCGACCCCCACCCGGGCAACCTCATGCTGCTGGGCGACGGCCGCCTGGGCCTGCTCGACTTCGGCTCGGTCGGCCGCCTCGACGCCGGGCTGCGCGGCGGCCTGCAGAACCTGCTACTCGCCCTGGACCGCGGCGACCCGGCAGGCCTGCGCGACGGGCTCCTCGAGATCGTCGACCGCACCGTCGAGATCGACGAACAGCGCCTCGAACGCGCCCTCGGCGCCCTGGTCGCCCGGCACTTCGGCCCCGGCCGCACGCCGGACCTCGACCTGTTCACCGGGTTGTTCCGGGTGGTCGCGGACTTCCGGCTCAGCGTGCCGCCGCCGGTGGCCGCGGTGTTCCGCGCGCTGGCCACGGTGGAGGGCACCCTGGCCGCGCTGGACCCCGGCTTCGACGTCGTCGCCGAGTCCCGCGCGTTCGCCGTCGAGCAGGTCGGCGCCGGGCTGCGGCCGGGCTCACTGGGCCGCACGGCGGCCGGCGAGCTGATGGCGCTGCTGCCGGTGCTGCGCCGCATCCCCCGCCGCATCGACCGGATCGGCGCGGCGCTGGAGGAGGGCAGGCTGTCGGTGAACGTCCGGCTGTTCTCCGACGAACGCGACCGCGACGTCGTCACCGGCCTGGTCCACGAAGCCTGCTGGCCTTCGTCGGCGCGGCGACCGGGCTGATGGCGGTGTTCCTGCTGACCGGCTCGGGCGGCCCGCACATCGCCGCGGACCTGACGCTGCACCAGGTGTTCGGCTACAACCTGCTGGTGATCAGCGCCCTGGTGGGACTGCGGCTGCTGTTCGTCGTTTTCCGGCGGTCCGGACGAGCGTCACGATCAGCCCGATGAGCCCGGCGAAGAAAGACGACCACGGCCACGATCCACCAACGGTGTTACCCGGTCCGCGGCGCGTACATGATCACCGCGACCCCCGCCAGGCAGAGCAACGCGCCGATCACGTCGTAGCGATCGGGCCGGTAACCGTCCGCGACCATCCCCCAGACCAGCGACCCCGCCACGAACACGCCCCCGTACGCGGCGAGGATGCGGCCGAAGTGGGCGTCCGGCTGGAGGGTCGCGACGAAGCCGTACACCCCCAGCGCCACCACTCCGCCGCCGATCCACCACAGACCACGGCTTTCGCGGATGCCTTGCCAGATCAGCCAGGCACCGCCGATTTCGCACACCGCCGCGGCCAGGAACAGGAGGATCGACCGCAGGACCACCCCGGGATACTAACCCCGTGCCGTTCACGCTGAGTCATCCCGCCGGCGTGCTCCCGCTGGCGAGGCACCCCCTGATGCCGTCGGCACTCGTCGCCGGGTCGGTCGCGCCGGACCTCTTCTGGTTCCTGCCGGCGCCGGAAGGGTTCGGCCTCTCCCGGACCCACGAGTCCGCGGCGGTCCTCTGGCTCGACCCGCTCCTCGCGCTGGCCCTGCTCGCCGTCTTCCACCTGCTGCTGAAGCGTCCGCTCCTGGCGCTCGCGCCGCGTCCCCTGGCCGAACGGCTCCCCCGCCGTCCGTTCAGCTGGAAACGACCGGGCTGGATCGCCCTGTCGCTCGTGCTCGGCGCCGCCACGCACGTCGGCTGGGACGCCTTCACCCACGAAAACGGCGGGCCGGCGTTCCTGCGGATCCCGATCGTCACCGGTGTCGACGTCGGACGGCTGATCCAGCTGATCAGCACCCTCGGCGGGGCCGCTGTGCTCGCCTGGTGGCTGCGGCACTGGTACCGCACCGCGCCGGTCACGCCGGCACCGCCGGGCATCCACCACCGGAAGACCGTCGCGGTGTTCCTGGCGGGCGGCGCGCTGGCGGGCGTGCTGATTTCCGTCCTGCCGTTCCTGGCCCACCACGACCCGATGACCAGGGCGGGCGTCGTCGGCAACGCCACGTACCTGCTGGCCACCGGCGCCTGCAGCGGTTTCGCCGTGGCCCTTGGCTTCTACGCGCTGGGCTGGCACGCGCGGTATAGGGCGTTATACGCAAAGCGGGCCACCCCGGAGGGTGACCCGCTCGACGCGAACGAACTCAGACGGTGAAGCCGAGGGCGCGCAGCTGCTCGCGGCCGTCCTCGGTGATCTTCTCCGGGCCCCACGGCGGCATCCAGACCCAGTTGATCCGGAAGTCCTTGACCAGGCCGCCGGACGTCAGCGCCGCCGACGTCTGGTCCTCGATGACGTCGGTCAGCGGGCAGGCCGCCGAGGTGAGCGTCATGTCGATCGTCGCCGTGTTGTCCGGCTCGACGCGGATGTCGTAGACCAGTCCGAGGTCGACGACGTTGATGCCGAGTTCCGGGTCGACGACGTCGCGCATCGCCTCCTCGACGTCCTCGAGCTTGGCGAGTTCGAGGTCCTGCGTCGCGGTGGTCTCGGCGTCGAGGTCGGCGGCGGTGCGTCCCTCACGAGTGGCGGTTTCTTCGGTCATGCTTTCTCAGCTCCACTGGTGGTCCGGGCGACGGCGTCTTTGAAAGCCATCCAGCCGAGGAGGGCGCACTTCACGCGGGCCGGGTACTTGGCGACGCCCGCGAAGGCGATCCCGTCCTCCAGCACGTCCTCGTCCGGCTCGACCTTTCCCTTGCCCTGCATCAGTTCCACGAAGGCGTCCATGGTGGTGAACGCCTCTTCAAGCGTGCGGCCGACGACGAGATCCGTCAAGACCGACGTCGAGGCCTGGCTGATCGAGCAGCCCTGGCCGTCGTAGGAGACGTCGGCGACCTTCCCGTCGTCGAGCTTGACCCGCAGCGTCACCTCGTCGCCGCAGGTCGGGTTGACCTGGAACGACTCGGCGTCGAACGGGTCGCGCAGGCCACGCCCGTGCGGGTTCTTGTAGTGGTCCAGGATGATCTCCTGGTACATGCTTTCGAGGTTCACTGGGCCACCCCGAAGAACTTCTGGGCCTCGCGAACACCCGCCACCAAAGCGTCCACTTCGGACAGCGTGTTGTACAGGTAGAACGACGCCCGCACGGTCGCCTGGGCGCCGCACGCCCGGTGCAGCGGCCACGCGCAGTGGTGGCCGACGCGGACGGCGATGCCGAGGCTGTCGAGCACCTGGCCGGCGTCGTGCGGGTGCACGCCGTCGATCACGAACGACACAGTCGCGCCGCGGTCCTTCAGATCGGTCGGCCCGATGATCCGGACGCCGGGGATGGCGGAGATGCCCTCGATGGCCGCCGCGGCGAGCTCGTGCTCGTGCGCCGCGATCCGGTCCATGCCGATGGCCGAGAGGTAGTCGACGGCCGCGCCGAGGCCGATGGCCTGCGACGTCATCGGGACCCCGGCCTCGAACCGCTGCGGCGGCGGCGCGAAGGTCGAGCCCTCCATGCGGACCATCTCGATCATCGACCCGCCGGTGAGGAACGGCGGCATCGCTTCGAGCAGCTCGGTGCGGCCGTAAAGAACGCCGATGCCGGACGGGCCGAGCATCTTGTGCCCGGAGAACACCGCGAAGTCGACACCCAGCGCGTGGAAGTCGACCGCGAAGTGCGGAACCGACTGACACGCGTCGAGCACAGTCAGCGCGCCGACGGCCTTGGCCTTCTCGACGAGCAGCGAAACCGGGTTGACCGTGCCGAGCACGTTGGACTGGTGCGCGAACGCGACGACCTTGGTCTTCGGCGTGATCAGCTCGTCCACATCGGACAGCTCGAGCCTGCCGTCCGCGGTGACCTTGAACCACTTCAGCGTCGCCCCGGTGCGCTGGCACAGCTGCTGCCACGGCACGAGGTTCGCGTGGTGCTCCATCTCGGTGACGACGATCTCGTCGCCCGGGCCGACCACGAAACGCGAGGCTTCGGCGCCGGCCGTCGCGGCGTTGCTCATCGAGTACGCGACGAGGTTGATGCCCTCGGTCGCGTTCTTGGTGAACACCAGCTCCTCGGGGGCGGCGCCGACGAACTCCGCGACCTTCGCACGCGCGGACTCGTAGGCGTCGGTGGCCTCTTCGGACAGCTGGTGCGCGCCGCGGTGCACGGCGGAGTTCGACGTGAAGACGTAGTCGCGTTCGGCGTCGAACACCTGCGCCGGGCGTTGCGAGGTCGCCCCGGAGTCCAGGTACACCAAGGGTTTCCCGTCGCGGACGGTGCGCGACAGGATGGGGAAGTCGGCCCTCAGTGCCGCCACGTCGAGTGGCACAGAACCGGCCGAGGTGGTGGTCATCGGGCCGACTCCTCTCTTCTCGGTGTGATCGAACGTGTCAGAGCGCGGCCGGCTCGGGCTTGCCGACGTACTTGACGTAGCCGTTCTCCTCCAGCTCGTCGGCGAGCTCCTTGCCGCCCGACTCGACGATCTTGCCGCCGGCGAAGACGTGCACGAAGTCCGGCGCGATGTGCCGCAGGATCCGCGTGTAGTGCGTGATCAGCATGACGCCGACCTCGCTGTTCGCCTTGTACTGGTTGACGCCCTCGGACACGACGCGCAGCGCGTCGACGTCGAGGCCCGAGTCGGTCTCGTCGAGGATGGCGAACTTCGGCTTGAGCAGCGCCAGCTGCAGGATCTCGTGGCGCTTCTTCTCGCCGCCGGAGAAGCCCTCGTTGACCGAGCGCTCGGCGAACTCCTGCGAGATCTCGAGCTTGCCCATCTCCTCCTTGACCTCCTTGACCCAGTGGCGCAGCTTGGGAGCCTCGCCACGGACCGCGGTGGCCGCGGTGCGGAGGAAGTTGGACATCGACACGCCGGGCACCTCGACCGGGTACTGCATCGCGAGGAACAGGCCCGCCCGGGCGCGCTCGTCGACGCTCATCTCGAGGACGTTCTCGCCGTCGAGGAGCACCTCGCCGGAGGTCACTTCGTACTTGGGGTGACCGGCGATCGCGTAGGACAGGGTCGACTTGCCGGAGCCGTTGGGGCCCATGATGGCGTGGGTCTCGCCCGACTTGATCGTCAGGTTCACGCCCTTGAGGATCTCCTTGGCGCCTTCGTCGGTGTTGACCGAGGCGTGCAGGTCCTTGATTTCCAGGGTAGCCATTCTTCGTTTCCTAAAGTCTGCGGTGGACGGCGTCAGGCGCCAACGGCTTCGAGCTCGGCCTCGATCGCGGCTTCGAGGCGCTCGCGCACCTCGGGGACGTCGATCTTCACCAGGATCTCGTGGAAGAACCCGCGCACGACCAGACGCCGAGCGGCTTCTTCGGCGATCCCGCGCGACTGGAGGTAGAACAACTGCTCGTCGTCGAACCTTCCCGTCGCGCTCGCGTGGCCGGCGCCTTCGATCTCGCCGGTCTCGATCTCGAGGTTCGGCACGGAGTCCGCGCGCGCACCTGGTGTGAGCACCAGGTTGCGGTTGAACTCGTAGGTGTCGGTGGCCTCGGCCGCGGCCCGGATCAGCACGTCGCCGATCCACACCGTGTGCGCGCCTTCGCCCTGCAGCGCGCCCTTGTAGCCCACGCGCGACTTGCAGTTCGGCACCGCGTGGTCGACGAAGAGGCGGTGCTCCTGGTGCTGGCCGCCGTCGGCGAAGTAGACGCCGAGCATGTCGACGTCGCCGCCCTTGTCGGTGAAGGTCGCCGTCGGCGAGACGCGGACCAGGTCACCGCCCAGGGTGATCACGGTGTGCCGCAGCGCGGCGTCGCGGCCCAGCTTCAGGTGCTGTTCGGAGACGTGCACCGCGTCGTCGGCCCAGTCCTGGACGCTGACCACGGTGACCTTGGCGCCGTCGCCGATGACGAACTCGACGTTGTCGGCGTAGGTGCCGGAGCCGACGTGGTCGAGCACGACCACGGCTTCGGCGAACGCCTCGGCGCGGACCTGCAGGTGCCCGTAGGCGACCTGGCCCTCGCCCGGGCCGTGGATCCGCAGCACGGACGGCTTCGACGCCTTCGTCTCCTTGGGCACCGTCACGACGGTGGCCTTGGTGAACGAGGAGTAGGCCTGGGCGGCGATCCGGTCGCTCGGGACACCGGCCTGGCCCAGCCGCGAGTCGTCGCGGCCGACGGTCTCGATGGTCAGCTCGGGCGCGGCGTCGGCTTCCAGCGTGATCTCGCCGGTGGCGGGCGCGCTGCCGTCGTGCAGGCCGCGCAGCCGCTTCATCGGCGTGAAGCGCCAGTTCTCCTCACGGCCGCCCGGGACCTCGAAGGCCTCGACGTCGTAGGAGGTGAAGCGCTCCGCGCGGGAGGCCGCCGGAATGACAGCCCCCTCGCGAAGAGCCTCGGAAACGTTGTTCTCGGTAACCGACATGACTAGCCGACGGACCCTTCCATCTGGAGCTCGATCAGGCGGTTCAGCTCGAGCGCGTACTCCATCGGCAGCTCACGGGCGATGGGCTCGACGAACCCGCGCACGATCATCGCCATCGCCTCGGCCTCGTCGAGGCCGCGCGACATCAGGTAGAACAGCTGCTCTTCGCTGACCTTGGAGACCGTGGCCTCGTGTCCCATGGACACCTCGTCGTTGCGGATGTCCACGTACGGGTACGTGTCCGACCGCGAGATGGTGTCCACCAGCAGCGCGTCGCAGACCACGCTGGAGCGCGAGTGGTGCGCCCGCTTCGCCACGCGGACCAGGCCGCGGTACGAGGTGCGGCCGCCGCCGCGCGCCACCGACTTCGACACGATGGTCGAGGACGTGTGCGGCGCGAGGTGCTCCATCTTGGCGCCCGCGTCCTGGTGCTGCCCCTCGCCCGCGAACGCGACCGACAGGACCTCACCCTTGGCGTGCTCGCCCATCAGGAAGACCGACGGGTACTTCATCGTCACCTTGGAACCGATGTTGCCGTCGATCCATTCCATGGTCGCGCCTTCTTCGCACTTGGCCCGCTTGGTGACCAGGTTGTAGACGTTGTTCGACCAGTTCTGGATGGTCGTGTAACGGCAGCGGGCGCCCTTCTTGACGATGATCTCCACGACCGCCGAGTGCAGCGAGTCGGACTGGTAGATCGGCGCCGTGCAGCCCTCGACGTAGTGCACGTAGGCGTCTTCGTCGACGATGATCAGGGTGCGCTCGAACTGGCCCATGTTCTCGGTGTTGATCCGGAAGTAGGCCTGCAGCGGGATGTCCACCTTGACGCCCTTGGGCACGTAGATGAACGAGCCGCCGGACCACACCGCCGTGTTCAGCGCGGAGAACTTGTTGTCGCCGGCCGGGATGACCGAGCCGAAGTACTCTTCGAACAGTTCCGGGTGCGTCTTGAGCGCGGTGTCGGTGTCCAGGAAGAGGACGCCCTGCTTCTCGAGGTCCTCGCGGATCGAGTGGTAGACGACCTCGGACTCGTACTGCGCGGCGACACCGGCGACGAGGCGCTGCTTCTCCGCCTCGGGGATGCCGAGCCTGTCGTAGGTGTTCTTGATGTCCTCGGGAAGGTCTTCCCAGCTCGCAGCCTGCTTCTCGCTGGAGCGGACGAAGTACTTGATGTTGTCGAAGTCGATCCCGGAGAGGTCGGCCCCCCAGTTGGGCATGGGCTTCTTCTCGAAGAGCTTGAGCGCCTTCAGTCGCGCTTCGCGCATCCACTCCGGCTCGGACTTCTTCGAAGAGATGTCGGTGACGACGTCCTCGTTCAGCCCGCGGCGGGCGGTCGAGCCCGCCTCGTCGGAGTCCGCCCAGCCGAACGCGTACTTGCCAAGGGACTCGATGGTCTCTTCCTGGCTCAGTGGCGTGGTGGTGGGAGTGCGCTGCTCGGCAGCGGCAGTCATGCGGGTTTCCCTCCATTCGGGATCCGTGCTGTGCGCCCGGAGGGCGGCGTCTGGGCCGCCCTCGAAGGCTCGGTGCTTCCCGGCTCGGGGTGGGCCGGGCGACCCGTCGGAACGGGTACGTGGGTGGTGCACGCGGAGTCACCGCGTGCGATGGTCGCCAGCCGCTGGACGTGGGTGCCCAGCAGCCGGGCGAACGCCTCCGTCTCGGCCTCGCACAGCTGCGGGAACTCCGCGGCCACGTGGGCGACCGGACAGTGGTGCTGGCAGAGCTGCGCGCCGGCGTGCTGTCCGGGTCCGGTGCCCGATTTGTCGGACACCGGCAGGCCGACCTGGCGGGTCGACGCAGCGTAGCCCTCCCTGGTCAGCGCGGTCGCGAGGGCCTCGGCGCGGATCACCGGGTCACTGGACGCGGTGATCGCCGGGCGGTGCGGCCCGACCAGCTTCTCGATGCGGCGCTCGGCGAAGGCGCGCACGGCGTCTTCACCGGCGTGCTCGGCGAGGAAGCGGATGGCGGACACGGCCAGGTCGTCGTAGGCGTGCCCGAACCGGGCGCGGCCGGCCTCGGTCAGCAGGAACAGCTTCGCCGGGCGGCCCCGCCCGCGCGGGCCGCGGCGCGGCGCGTCCCGGGTCTCGGCTTCGCCGTCGGCGAGAAGCGCGTCGAGGTGCCGTCGGATGGCGGTCGGGCTGATCCCGAGCTGGTCGGCGACCACGACGGCGGTCATGGGACCCTGTTCCAGCAGCAGGCGGGCGACCTCGTGCCGGGTCTTCCCCTCGGCGCTGACCTGCGAAGGAACGTGCGGAAGCGTGGCACGCGGCATGTCGCCGCCCGCCGGGTCACCTGCCTCCGTCTTTTTCACAACACAAGTGTGTCTTATTTCCCGGCGGTCGGCAAAGGTGGGGTCTCCGGCAGTGACCCGACTCACTCCGGGACGGCACCGATACCCTGCACGCGTGGCAGTGGGCGAACTGGGCGAACATCCTGGGCAGCAGGAGCAGCAAGTGGCACAGCTCGCCACCGAGCGTGCCCACCCGGTGACGCTCTCACCCGTCCGCCCCCGCGAACCGCTCCCCCTCGAGGCCGGCGAGCTGCGCGGGCTGAACGTCGTCCGCCGCTTCGGCACCGTCGGGTCGCTCTTCCTCGCCCTCGGTTCGCTCGGCGCCGGCGCCGCCCCGGTGATCAACCCGGTGCAGGAGATCCCGGTGCTGCGGCTGTTCACCCGGATCCCCACCGTGTCGCTGGCCATCGCCATCTCCGGCATGGGCATCCTGGTGCTGAGCTGGCTGATGCTCGGCAAGTTCGCTCTGCCCGACCGCGACCGGCTCGCCTCCCGGGGCCAGCTGGCGCGCACCATCGCGCTGTGGGTGCTGCCGCTGCTGGTCATCCCGCCGCTGTTCTCCCGCGACGTCTACAGCTACCTCGCCCAGAGCGAGATCGTGCACCGCGGGATGGACCCGTACACCCTCGGCCCGGCGCAGGCACTCGGCGTCGCCGACAAGTTCACCGCGGGCGTGTCGAACATGTGGCGCGAGACGCCGGCGCCGTACGGGCCGGTGGTGCTGCGCCTCGGCGGCTGGCTCGCGCCGCTGGCGGGCAACAGCATCGCCGTCGGCGTCCTGCTGCAGCGGCTGCTCGCGCTCGCCGGCGTGGTCCTGATCGTCTGGGCGCTCCCCCGGCTGGCACGCCGCTTCGGTGTCCAGCCCGCGACCGCGCTGTGGCTCGGCGCGCTGAACCCGCTGCTGATCTTCCACTTCGTCGCCGGCGCCCACAACGACGCGCTCGCCGTCGGCCTGATGCTCGCCGGGCTGGAGGTCGGCATCCGGCGCCTGCCGATCCGGGTGAAGGGCGACACGCCACCGCCGCTCGGGCGCGGGGAACTGCTGTACATCGCGCTCGGGGTCGCGATCATCACCCTCGGCGTCGCGGTGAAGCTGCCCGCGGTGTTCGCGCTGCCGTTCTTCGCCGTGATGGTGGCGCGCCGCCGGCGCGGCAGGCTCAAGGACCTGTTCACGGCCGGTGCGCCGATGGCGCTGTGGTTCGGCGTCGTCCTGGTCGTCGTCTGCTTCGGCACCGGGCTCGGCTTCGGCTGGTTCGGCGCGACGTTCAACACCCCCGGCCTGGTCCGCTCCTGGATCTCCCCCACCGCCGAGCTGGCCAACCTCTCCGGCGTCCTCGGCATCGCGCTCGGGCTGGGCAACCACACCAACGCGCTGGTGCCGATCCTCGGCGCGCTCGGCTACCTCGTCGCCGTCGCGATCACCTTCAAGTTCCTGTGGGACAGCTTCAAGTGGCGCTACCGGCCGATCATCGGGCTCGGCGTCGCACTGGGCGCGGTGATGATCCTGCAGATCAACCTGCAGCCCTGGTACGTGCTGTGGGCGGTGATCCCCCTCGCGGCCGCGGCCGGGACGTCGCGGTTCCGGGTGGCCGCGACGGTGCTCAGCGCGGCCCTGCCGTTCCTGCTCCCGCCGACCGGAAGCACCTTCGACGGCCGTCCGTACGTGCTGCCGTTCGCCTACGTCGCGGCGATCGTCGTGTGCGGCGCGGGGATGCTGATCGTCCGGCGCCTCGCACCCGTGTTGCTGTCCAGGCCGTCCCCGCGGGTGCCCGCGCAGGCTGACGCCGTATCGTGACCCGACGTGAGTGTCCCTGCCGTCGAGATCAGCGGGCTGGTCAAAAGCTACGGCTCCACCCGCGCGGTCGACGGTCTCGACCTGCGGATGGAGCGCGGCGACCTGCTCGCCCTGCTCGGCCCGAACGGGGCCGGCAAGACCACCACCGTCGAGGTCTGCGAAGGCTTCCTGCGGCCTGACGGCGGCACGGTGCGGGTGCTCGGCCTCGACCCGGTGCGGGAGTCGGCCGCGCTGCGCCCCCGCGTCGGGATCATGCCCCAGGGCGGCGGCGCCTACCCGGGCGTCCGGGCCGACGAGATGCTGCGGCTGGTGGCCTCGTGCGCGGCCTCGCCGCTGGATCCCGCGTGGCTGCTGGACGTGCTGGGGCTGGCCGCGGTGCGGCGGACGCCGTTCAAACGCCTCTCCGGCGGGCAGCAGCAGCGGCTTTCCCTGGCGTGCGCCCTGATCGGGCGGCCCGAGCTGGTGTTCCTCGACGAGCCGACGGCGGGCATGGACCCGCAAGCCCGGCGCCTGGTCTGGGACCTGCTGGGCGCGTTGCGCCGCGACGGCGTTTCGGTGCTGCTGACCACGCACCTGATGGAGGAGGCCGAAGCGCTGGCCGACACCGTGGTGATCGTGGACCACGGCAAGGTCGTCGTCTCCGGCACGCCCCACACGCTCACGGTGGACGAGAGCGGCAACGCGGGCCTGCGGTTCAAGGCCCGCACCCGGCTCGACACCGCGCTACTGACCGCGGCGCTGCCGGAGGGCTACGCCGTGCGCGAGTCGGCGCCGGGAACGTACGTGGTGCTGGGCGTGGTCGACCCCCAGGTCGTGTCGACGGTCACGGCGTGGTGCGCGCAGCAGGGCGTGCTGCCGGAAGAGCTGCAGGTCGGCAAGCGGACGCTCGAAGAGGTCTTCCTGGAGCTGACCGGACGGGAGCTGCGGGCATGAGTGTCTTCGAGCCGGGGACGTTCGCCCCGGCGCCCGGGCGCGGGTCGCTGGGCCGCATGCTGCGGACGCACGCGCGGGTCGAGGCGAGCCTGACCCTGCGCCACGGCGAGCAGGTGCTGCTGACCCTGCTCATCCCGCTGGCCCTGCTGATCGGCCTGTCGTCGCTGGACATCCTGCCGGCCACGCAGCTGGGCTCGGCGTCCAAAGTGGACTGGATCACGCCGCGGATCCTCGCGCTGGCGGTGATGTCGTCGGCGTTCACCGGCCAGGCGATCGCCCTGGGCTTCGACCGGCGTTACGGCGTCCTGAAGCGCCTCTCGGCGACGGCGCTGCCGCGGTGGCTGCTGGTGGCCGGGCGGGTGGCGGCCGCCTTGGTCGTCGTCGTGTTGCAGTCGGTGATCCTCGGCGTGGTGGCGGCGTTCCTCGGCTGGTCGCCTTCCGGCTCCGGGCTGGCCTCGGCGGTGCTGCTGCTGGTGGTCGGCACCCTGGCGTTCGGCGCGTTGGGCGTGCTGCTGGGCGGCGCGCTGCGCGCGGAAGCCGTGCTGGCGCTGGCGAACATCGTCTGGTTCGTGCTGCTGCTCGCGGGCGGGATCCTGCTGGCGCCGTCGGCACTGCCGCCGGGGCTGGCGCACGTCGTGGAGCTGCTGCCCTCGGGGGCGCTGGCCGAGGGGATGCGGGCAGCACTGGTGGACGGCGTGTTCGCTCCCGGGCCTCTTGCGGTGCTCGCGGTTTGGGCGGTTGTCGCGGCCGCACTGGCTTCGCGCACGACGAAACTCACCTGAGCTTCTGTAAGGGTTGTGTAAGCGTCCTGTATGGACGGGTAAAACTGACCTCACGACCCCGTGGCGCTCCTGAGAAGGTCATCAGGTCCGGTTCCGAACCCCGAGGGGCAGCCACAATGGTGTCGAAAACGCGTGTCGCTCTGTTCATGGTGGCCATGCTCGCCGTGGCGGGCGGGCTGATCGCCCTGCTCGTGTCGCTCGGCGCGGCGGCCTTCTGGGTCAAGACCGTCCCCGTCGCCGCGATGCTGTTCTGCAGCGTTTTCGCGCAGTCGATGGGGCTGTTCCAGAAGAAGGCCAAGAAAACCGAGTGACCTAGGTCCCTTGCGGCCGCGCCGCCGTGCTGGGCGCCGGGACCTGCCGAAAGCCGGATCCCGGCGCGCTCTACCATCGGTGGGTGCCGTTCACCAGCCTCGTCGCCCGTCTGCCGTACCCCTCCGCCGCCGTGCAGCGGGCCGTCGGGATCGCCGCGGTTCTCGCGCAGGCGCTGATCGGCGTCACCGGCTCCATCGTGCGCGTGACCGGGTCCGGGCTCGGCTGCCCGACCTGGCCGCAGTGCGTCGCCGGCAGCCTCGTGCCGGTGGACCACCCCGGCATCCACGCGCTCAACCAGTGGATCGAGTTCGGCAACCGGATGCTCACCGGCGTCGTCATCGCCGTCGCCGCGGTCGCCGTCATCACGGCGTGGCGCGTGTGGATCGACCACCCGGGCCGCAAGCGCCTGGTGAAGCTGGCCTGGACGATGCCCGGCGGTGTCGTGCTGCAGGCCGTCGTCGGCGGGATCACCGTGCTCGCCAAGCTGGAGTGGTGGACCGTCGCGATCCACTTCCTCGCCACCACACCGCTCGTCTGGCTCGCCGTCCTGCTGCTGCGCGCGTTCCGCGAAGGCGACGAGCCCGCCCGGCCGCTGGTCCCCGCGGCCGGGCGCACGCTGCTGGTCGCGCTCGCCGTCGTCATGTGGCTCGTGCTCGCGGCCGGCACCACGGTGACCGGCGCCGGCCCGCACAGCGGCGACATCAACACGCACCGCCTCGCCGTCCCGGTCGAGGCGCTCGCCCAGGTCCACGGCGGGCTCCTCGTGCTGTACCTGCTGCTGCTCGCGGTGTTCGGCCTCCAGCTGCTGCGCGCCGGCGCGCCGAAGAGCCTGTGGCAGCGCTACACCTGGGTCTGGGTGGTCGCGGTGGCGCAGGGCGGCCTCGGCTCGCTGCAGTACGCGCTGGGCGTGCCCGAGGCGATGGTCTCCTTCCACGTCCTCGGCGCGATGGCGGTCATCGTCGCGACGGCGTCACTGTGGACAGGCAGCCGCGACCGCGGCCCGGTCGTCTCGCTGGCGCCCGCGCCCCGGGAACTCACCGCCGCCTGACGGCAACGCGGGCTTAATCCCGCGTCGGCGTACGTGTCCCGGCCGTGGGTTACTGTTCGCGCCATGACGTCGCGCACCGCGCCCAAACCGCTGATCTCCCACCGCCGCGGCACCGGGGAGATGATCGTGCTCAAGACCTTCCTGCTGGTGCCGTTCGTGGCACTGCTCGTCGCGGTCCCGCTGGTGTGGGGCTGGGGCATGAGCTGGATCGACCTCATCCTCGCGGCGGCGTTCTACGCGTTCGCGACCCTGGGCGTGACGGTCGGGTTCCACCGCTACTTCACCCACGGCGCGTTCAAGGCGAACCGGCCACTGCGGATCGTGCTGGCCGTCGCGGGCAGCATGGCGGTGCAGGGCTCGGTGATCTTCTGGGTGGCCAGCCACCGCCGCCACCACGCCTTCGCCGACCGCGAAGGCGACCCGCACTCCCCGTGGCTGTTCGGCACGTCGCCGTCGGCGCTCCTGCGCGGTTTCTGGCACGCGCACATGGGCTGGATGTTCGGCCGCGAGGTGACCAACGCGGACCGCTTCGCCCCGGACCTGGTGGCGGACGCCGACCTGCGCCTGGTGAGCCGGCACTTCTGGCTGTGGATCACGTTGAGCCTGGCCCTGCCGGCGGTCCTGGGCGGCCTGCTCAGCTGGTCGTGGTGGGGCGTGGTGACGGCGTTCTTCTGGGCGGGACTGGTCCGGATCGCGTTCCTGCACCACGTGACGTGGTCGGTGAACTCGGTGTGCCACCTGATCGGCGAGCGCCCGTTCGCGAGCCGCGACAAGGCGGCGAACTTCTGGCCGCTGGCGATCCTGTCGATGGGCGAGTCGTGGCACAACTCGCACCACGCGGACCCGACGTGCGCGCGGCACGGGGTGCTGCGGGGGCAGGTTGATATATCGGCGCGGGTGATCTGGGCGTTCGAGAAGCTGGGCTGGGCCACGGATGTGCGGTGGCCGAGGGCGGACCGGCTGGCCGCGAAGCGAGTGGCAGCCACGAATCAGTAGCGCGTTCCCGCGCCTGCGCGCATTACTTCCCTTTCGCTCGCTTCGGATCTCGAGGAGGCGGCGGTCGCCGGCCGGCGGCCGCCGCAGTCGTTCGTGTTCGGTCTGCTCCGCATACCACCGGCAGGTAGTGCGAGTCGAAGACCACCTGCACGGTCAGCCCGGCGACCGGCCGGCCTCAGCGAGGGTTCCCGGCGCGATGCCGTGGTGATCCACAACCGCGATCGGAGCGGTCGTAGCGCTCGCCCTGGTGGCCGTGCGAGCGTTCCGGTGACTACGCCAGCTGCTGCCGCACCGCCGAGGCGAACCGCATCGCCGCCGCCGGGTCCGTCTGGCCGAAGCCCAGTGACGGCTCCGTCAGCTCCAGCTCCAGCAGCAACGGCTTGCCGTCGGCACCGCGGACCAGGTCGACCCGGGCGTAGAGCAGCTCGGCCCGCAGGACCCCCAGCAGCGCCGACGCCGCGTCCAGGACGTCCTCCGCCAGCGCGACCGCGTCGGCGGGCGGCTCGGCCTTGGCCAGCGTTTCGGAAAGGTACAGCCCGGAAGCGTCCATTGTGGACCCGAGCATCGCGCCCTTCGCGAAGGCGTGGGAGTAGATGCCGCCCAGGTAGACCAGGGCCAGCTCGCCCTCGCTGTCCACACTGGACTGGTACGGCTGGATCAGCGCCGGGTGGCCGTCGGCGTGCAGGGCGGCCACGTGCGCGGAAGCGTCGGCGCCCGCGGCGAACCGGGCCGCTCCGCGCGAGCCGGCCCCCACCGCGGGCTTCACCACGAATTCGGCCGATGGGCAACGGGCCGCGTCACCCGGCGAGACGAGCGTAGTCGGCACCACGGCCAGACCCGCGTCCAGCAGCTCCGCCAGGTAGGACTTGTCCGTGTTCCAGCGGACCACCGCCGCCGGGTTGTACAACGCGGGCACCGACTCGCACCAGTCGAGGAACTCCGCACGGCGCTCCGCGTAGTCCCACGTCGCGCGCAGGATCACGGCGTCGGCGGCCGTGAAGTCGGCACCGGAGTCCCAGGCCGCCCACGACACCGAGAAACCCAGCTCGGCCAGCGCGGGCACCACGGCGTCGTCGTCACCGTCGCCTTCGGGGAGCTCCGCGCAGCTGACGAGGATCGCCGTGCGGTTCACCGGCCCGCCATCTTGCGCCGGTGCTCCGCGCCGATCTTCGTGGCCTGCACGGTCTCGGCGTCCCACGAAGCGGCTTCGAGGTCTTCGACGGCCTCGACCAGCGCCTCGCCGGTCGCGACGGCCGGCACGAGGACGTCGCCCATGGCGCCGTCCGCTCCGACCAGCACGACCCGGGCACCCGCCCGGCCGATGTTCTCGACCACCGCGCGTGACGGCTTGCCGTGCGCCTTCACGAACTTGCGCGCCGCACCGAGCTGCGCGCTCGACGGCGGAACGAACTTCTCTTCGGAATCCGGATCAGCCACATCCCGAACGATATCCAAGATGCCGCCGGAACGCGGAACAGCGTGGCCTCGGCCATAGTTGCACCGGGGAGAACCGACCCGAGGAGGACGCATGCCCACCGCAGTGCAGGTGACGAAGACCGGCGGCCCGGAAGTGCTCGAAGCGGCCGAAGTGGACGTCCGCGCCCCAGAGGCCGGCGAACTGCTGGTCGACGTCGCCGCGGCCGGCGTCAACTACATCGACACCTACCAGCGGCAGGGCATCTACCCGATGGAGCTGCCGGTCGTGCTCGGCCTCGAGGGCGCGGGCACGGTCGTGGAGGCGGGTGCCGGCACCGACTTCGAGCCCGGCGACCGCGTGGCCTGGCAGGGCTCGATCGGCAGCTACGCGGCCCGCAAGGTCCTCCCCGCGTCGCTGGCGGTGAAGGTGCCCGAAGGCGTCTCCCTCGAGACCGCCGCCGCGACCATGCTGCAGGGCATGACCGCGCACTACCTGGTCGCGTCGACCTTCGAGGTCAAGCCGGGCCACGACGTGCTCGTGCACGCGGCCGCGGGCGGCGTCGGCCTGCTCCTGGTGCAGCTGGCGAAGGCCCGCGGCGCCCGCGTGATCGGCACGGTGTCGACCGAGGAGAAGGCGAAGCTCGCCCGCGAAGCCGGCGCCGACGACGTGATCCGCTACGACCGCGAGGACTTCGCCAAAATCACCCGCGACCTGACCGGCGGCGAGGGCGTCGACGTCGTCTACGACGGCGTGGGCAAGGACACCGTCGACGGCAGCCTCGCCAGCCTCAAGATCCGCGGCCTGCTCGCGCTGTTCGGCGCCTCGAGCGGCCCGGTGCCGCCGATCGACCCGCAGCGCCTCAACTCCGGCGGCTCGCTCTACCTCACCCGCCCGACGTCGGTCCACTACACGCGCACGCGTGAGGAGATCGACTGGCGGTCGAAGGAACTGTTCGACGCCATCCAGGCGGGCAAGCTGAACGTCCGCATCGGCGGCAAGTACCCGCTCGCCGACGCGCGCAAGGCCCACGAGGACCTGCAGGGCCGCCGCACCACCGGCAAGCTCCTGCTCATCCCCTGAACGCCGTGAATGTCGCATTGAGGGACTTGAAGTCCCTCAATGCGACATTCACGGACTTGGGGCTCAGCCGGCCGGGACCGAGACGGCGTCGGTGACGAACACCAGCGTCTCGTTGGGCTCGATGCCCCGGCCGCCCTGGCCGTAGGCGAGGTCCGGCGGGATGATCAGCAGGCGGCGGCCGCCCTGCTTGATGCCGGCCAGGCCCTGGTCCCAGCCCGGGATGACCTCACCGGCGCCGAGGTTCAGTTCGAAGGGCTTGCTGTCGAAGGAGCTGTCCAGGACCTGCTTGTTCGACCACGTCACCAGGTGGTAGTTCATCTGCAGCTTCTGGCCGGCCTTCGCGCCGTTGCCGGTGCCCTCGGACAGGTCCTTCGTGATCAGCTTCTTCGGCGGGTCGCAGTCGTCCGGGATGGTGATCGTCGGCTTTTCGCCGAACTTCCCCGTCGTCTTGATGTCGTCGGCGGCGCACTCGCGCCCCTTGCTCTGGGGCGCCGGCGCCGCGCTGGACGGCGGGACCGGCGGCCCCGCCGGGGCGGCGGCCTGGGTCTTGGCGCCCTGACCGCACGCGGCCAGCGACAGCGTCGCCGCGGCGACGACCACGATCTTCCCGATGTTCTGCATGCCGGGCACCCTAGCCAAGCACGGAGAGTGCCGGCACATCGTCACCGGCGGCGACGGTGGAGACCACGCCGAGCCGCCGGGTCGCGCGCGTCAGGGCCACGTACAGGTCGTTGAGCCCCCGTGGCGAGCCCGCGACGACCTCGTCCGGCGCGACCAGCACCACCGAGTCGAACTCCAGGCCCTTCGCGCGGTCGACGGTCATGACGCTCAGCCGCTCGTCGTGGCCCGAAAGCCACGCCGACACCTCGCCGAGGCGGCCGGGAGGCACCAGCACCGCCACCGTGCCACCGTCCACAGCGGACAGTTCGGCCGCCACCAGCGCGGGCAGCTCCGCCGCGAGGTCGGCCGGGCGCGCCGACCACGGCGGGACACCGGTCTCCCGCACCGAAGACGGCGCCGACAGCGCCGGGTCGACCTCGGCGAGCACACGGGCGGCGACGGCCATGATCTCGGCGGGCGTGCGGTAGTTCACGGTCAGCTGCTCCAGCCGCCACCGGTCCTCGACGTACGGCGAAAGCACCGCGCCCCACGACCGCGCCCCACCCGCGGCACCGGTCTGCGCGACGTCCCCGACGAGCGTCATGGACCGGTTCGGCGAGCGGCGCATCAGCAGCCGCCAGTCCATCGCCGACAGCTCCTGCGCCTCGTCGACGATCACGTGCCCGAACGTCCAGGTCCGGTCCTGCGCGGCCCGCTGGGCGGCGGTCAGCTCGCTGCGCGCCTGCTGACGTTCGGCGAACAGCTCGGCGTCGAGGACGTCGGAGACCCGCAGCAGTTCCTCGTCGATGATCTCCTCGTCCTGCTCGAGGATGTCGAGCACGCCCTCGGCGTACGCCCGGTTCTCGCGCTCACGGCGTTTGCGCTCGACGCGGGCCTCGGTGTCGTCGACGCCGATCAGCTCGGCCAGCTCGTCGAGCAGTGGCACGTCGGCCGGCGTCCACGTCGTCTCGCGGCCGCTCTCCAGCAGCGCGCGGTCTTCGGCGGACAACAGCCTTCCGGCCGCGCTCGAGAGCCGTTCGCGGTCGGCGAACAGGTCGTCGAGCACGCCTTCGGGCGTGAGCACCGGCCACAGCTCGTCGAGGGCGGCGGCGACGTTCTCGTCGGCGGCCAGCTCGGCCCGGATGTCCTGCCGGTCCTGGCCGTCGAGGAGATCGTCCCCCAGCTTCCGCGCGGCCTGGCGGGTCAGCGCGTCGAGGACGTCGGAGACGAACAGGCGCCGCGCCGGGTTGTGCGGGCGCCGCGACCGGCGGGCGCGGGTCCGGGCGTCGGCGCACGTCTTGCGGTCGAGCTTGAGGACGTCGTGCTCGTACTCGATCTCCATCACCGGCTCCGGCACGCGCTGGCGGTCGCGGACCGCGTTGGCGAGCACCTCGGCCATCACCGGCCGGCCCTTGACCTCGGTGGTCTCCCGCGGCTCGGTGCCCACGGCGTCCAGGCCCGGGTACAGCTGGCCGACAGTGGCGAGCAGCACACCGGTCTCACCGAGCGACGGCAGCACCTGGCCGATGTAGCGCAGGAACGTGCTGTTCGGCCCGACGACGAGCACGCCGCGGGTGGTGAGCTGCTGACGGTGCGTATAGAGCAGGTAGGCCGCGCGGTGCAACGCGACGGCGGTCTTGCCGGTGCCCGGCCCGCCCTGCACGACCATGACCCCGCCCAGCGGCGCGCGGATGATGCGGTCCTGCTCGGCCTGGATGGTCGCGACGATGTCGCTCATCTCACCCGTGCGCCGCTGTTCGAGGGCGGCCAGCAGCGCGGCCTCGCCGGCCAGCCCGAGGTCCTGGCCCTGGTCGGCGGCGGTGAGGTCGAGGATCTCGTCGTCGAAGCCGGTGACCTTGCGGCTCAGCGACCGCAGGTGCCGACGGCGGCGCACCCCTTCCGGTGACGCGGCGGTGGCGAGGTAGAACGGCCGCGCGACCGGCGCGCGCCAGTCGACCAGCAGCGGCCGGTAGTCGTCGTCCTCGTCGAACAGCCCGAGCCGGCCGATGTAGGTGGTCTCCTCGGCGCTCTCGGGGACGAAGTCGAGCCGTCCGAAGGCCAGGCCCTGCTCGACGGAGCCGAGCTGGGCGAGCCGGTCGGTGTAGAGGGTGGTCGCGACGTCGCGCTCGGTGCGGGCCTGCGGGGTGCCGCCGGTCTGGCGCAGGGTCTCGTCGAGGCGCCGCTGGGCCGCGACGCGCTCGGCGTCGAGCTTCGCGTAGAGGGTGGTGACGTACGCCTGCTCGCGGGCGAGCTCGGCGCTGTGGTCGGTGGGGTCGTCCGAAGGGCCGGACAAGAGCATCCTGCTTTCGCCTCAAGGAAAAGGGCCGAACCAGTCTAACGGCGGCCGGGACCCGATCATTCCGGACCGAGCGCGCAGTACGGGTACACCTCGGCGGACGGGACGGCGGCGGAAACCTCCCGCTCCCCCGGTGCGCACGACACGCTCGCCGGGGGCAGCTGGTCGCCGCCGGTGATCCGGCCGGCCCCGTCGCGGACGAGCACCGCGGCTCCGCGGCTGGTCAGCGCCCGGCAGTTCGCCGAGTGGTAGCGGACGCCGCCCGGCACCACGGTGGCCGTCACGGGCGTGAAGCCGCCCAGCGCCTCGGGCGCGAGCCAGACGACCGGACCGGGCACCGGCCGGTCGAGCGCGACGCCGATCCGCTGCCCCGGGGTGAGCACCGGCACTTCGACGGTCCGGGCACCGGACGTCACCGGGATCCGGTAGGCGGCCAGGGTGCTGGTGTTCTCCAAGACCGCCGCGCCCGGGCCCTGTTCGGCGACCCGGACGGCGCCGCCGTCGGGCGCCGCGCCCGGCAGGGCCGTGATCCGGGACGGGATGGCGCAGCCGCCGGTGAGCAGGCTCTCGTCCAGGGCCGGGAGTTTCCCGCGGCCGAGGAGGACCAGGAGACCCAGGACGACGACCGCGGCTACCGCGGTCCCGATCCGTCTCAGAACGGCAGGCCGAGGGTGGGCAGGCCGATCGCCGAATCGACGGCCAGTGCGACGAACACGATCATCAGGTACGTGTTGGACCGGTGGAACAGCGCCATCGGCTTCGTCTCTTCGCCGCGCCGCACCGCGGCCTGCAGGCTGTGCGCGTAGAAGAGGAACCAGCCGCCGGCCAGGATCGCGAACGTGCCGTACAGCCACGAAGTCACCGGGAGCAGCAGCAGCGTCCACGCCACCATCACCCACGAGTAGATGACGATCTGGCGCGCGACGTGCTGGGCCGTGGCGACCACCGGCAGCATCGGGACGCCCGCGCGCTCGTAGTCGTCGCGGTACTTCATGCCCAGCGCCCACGTGTGCGGCGGGGTCCAGAAGAAGATCACGCCGAACATGACGAACGCCGGCCACTGCACGGTGCCGGTGACCGCCGCCCAGCCGATCACCACCGGCATGCAGCCCGCCGCGCCGCCCCAGACGACGTTCTGTGACGTGCGCCGCTTCAGGCCGAGCGTGTAGACGAAGATGTAGAAGAGGATCGTCGCGACCGCGAGGATCGCGGAGAGCAGGTTCACCGTGAGATAGAGCACCACGGCCGACGCGACGCCCATCACCAGCCCGAAGACCAGCGCGCCGCGGCGGGGCACCGAATCCTTCACCAGCGGACGCCGCTTCGTGCGGTTCATCACCTTGTCGATGTCCGCGTCGATCACACAGTTGAGCGCGTTCGCGCTGCCCGCGGCCATCGTCCCGCCGACGAGCGTGGCCAGCACCAGCCACGGCGAGGGGATCTCACGGCCGGCGAGGAACATCGCCGGGATGGTGGTGACCAGGAGAAGCTCGATCACCCGCGGCTTCGCGAGCGCGGCGTAGGCGCCGACGGTCCTGCGGAAGCTTCGCCGGTCACCGTGCGGTCGCTCACCGGTCGGGTGCACGGCGCTGGTGTCGTCACTGCGACCGTGCGCAGCGTTCACCAACGACATTTCACTCCCTGCGTCAGGTTCGGGGCGGGACCAGTCCGGGTAGGCGGATGGTGCCGATGAACCAGCCCTACTGAACCCTCGAACGATGTTAGACGTGGTGATTCCCGTGGGTGATCGCGGGTCCTCGACGGGGCCAAGCACTAGGCTGGCCGCGACGGGCCGCGATTGCCCCCGCGCAGGGTCGCGAGCAGGAATATCGTCCCTTCGGGATCGATTGAGATAGATGACCCCGCGCACGGGTAACCGGAACGAGGAAGACCAGCCGCAACCATCATGACCGGGAGTTGGAGTTCAGTGTCCGAGACTGCCCCTACCAGCGAGAACAACCCACTCCTCCGGCGTAACACGCCCGCCGACTGGACCGACACCGACACCCGCGCCGTGGACACCGTCCGGGTGCTCGCCGCGGACGCGGTCGAGAACTGCGGCAGCGGCCACCCCGGCACCGCGATGAGCCTGGCGCCGCTGGCCTACACGCTCTTCCAGCGCACGCTGCGGCACGACCCGAACGACCAGCACTGGCCGGGCCGCGACCGCTTCGTGCTGTCGGCCGGGCACAGCAGCCTGACGCTCTACATCCAGCTGTTCCTCGCCGGCTACGGCCTCGAGCTCGAGGACCTCAAGCAGCTGCGCAAGTGGGGCTCGAAGACCCCGGGTCACCCGGAGTACCGCCACACCGACGGCGTCGAGACCACCACCGGCCCGCTCGGGCAGGGCCTGGCGAACGCCGTGGGCATGGCGATGGCCGCCCGCCGCGAGCGCGGCCTGCTCGACCCCGACGCGGCGCCCGGCGAGAGCATCTTCGACCACCACGTCTACGTGATCGCCTCCGACGGCGACATCGAAGAGGGCGTCACCTCCGAGGCCTCGTCCATCGCGGGCCGCCAGGAGCTGGGCAACCTGATCGTCTTCTACGACGACAACAAGATCTCGATCGAGGACGACACGAACATCGCGCTCTCGGAAGACACCGTGAAGCGCTACGAGGCCTACGGGTGGCACACCCAGGTCGTCGACGGCGGCGAGGACGTCGTCGCCATCGAAGAGGCGATCGAGGCCGCCAAGGCCGAGACGCAGCGGCCGTCGTTCATCGCGCTGCGGACCGTGATCGGCTACCCGGCGCCGAAGAAGATGGGCACCGGCAAGGCGCACGGCGCCGCGCTGGGCGCCGAAGAGGTCGCCGCGGTCAAGAAGATCCTCGGCTTCGACCCGGAGCAGTCGTTCCAGGTCGATGACGACGTGCTCACGCACACCCGCCAGGCGCTCGACCGCGGCAAGGCCGTGCACGCCGAATGGCAGGAGAAGTACGAGGCGTGGGGCGCCGCGAACCCGGAGCGCAAGAAGCTGGCGGACCGGCTGTCCACCCGCACGCTGCCCGAGGGCTTCGCCGACAACCTGCCGAAGTGGGAGCCGGACGCCAAGGGCATCGCGACCCGCAAGGCCTCCGGTGAGGTGCTGAACGCGCTGGCCGACCCGCTGCCGGAGCTGTGGGGCGGCTCGGCCGACCTGGCCGAGAGCAACAACACGACGATGAAGGGCGCCGACTCGTTCGGGCCCGAAAAGGCCGCCACCGACATGTGGCAGGCCACGCCCTACGGCCGGACGCTGCACTTCGGCGTCCGCGAGCACGCCATGGGCTCGATCCTCAACGGGATCGCGCTGCACGGCGGCACCCGCCCGTACGGCGCGACGTTCCTCATCTTCTCCGACTACATGCGCCCGCCGGTCCGGCTGGCCGCGCTGATGAAGGCGCCGGTCACCTACGTCTGGACGCACGACTCGATCGGCCTCGGCGAGGACGGCCCGACGCACCAGCCGATCGAGCAGCTTTCCGCGCTGCGCGCGATCCCGGGCCTCAACGTCGTCCGCCCGGCGGACGCCAACGAGACCGCGTACGCCTGGAAGGCCGTGCTGGAGGACACCGACCACCCGTCCGGGCTGGCCCTGACCCGCCAGAACGTGCCGGTGCTCGAGGGCACCAGCGCCGAGGGTGTCAAGAAGGGCGGCTACGTCCTGGCCGACTACGGCAAGGCGGACGACGAGCACGTGGTGCTCATCGCCACCGGGTCCGAGGTCCAGCTCGCGGTCGAGGCCGGCAAGGCCCTCGCCGAGGAAGGCATCGCCGCCCGCGTGGTCTCGATGCCGTGCGTCGAGTGGTTCGACGCGCAGGACCAGGCGTACCGCGACTCGGTGATCCCGCCGTCGGTGAAGGCCCGCGTGTCCGTCGAGGCGGGAATCGCCCAGTCCTGGCACCGCTTCACCGGTGACGCCGGGGTGAACGTTTCGATCGAGCACTTCGGTGCGTCGGCCGATGCCGCCACACTGTTCCGTGAGTTCGGGTTCACCGCGGAGGCAGTCGTCGAGGCCGCCCGTCGCTCGATCGCCAACACCAAGAATTCCTGAAGGGGATGACAGTAATGAGCAACGACAAGCTCGCGCAGCTGTCCGCAGCCGGTGTCTCGATCTGGCTCGACGACCTTTCGCGCGAACGGCTGAACACCGGCAACCTGGCCGGGCTCGTCCGCGACAAGCACGTCGTCGGCGTGACGACCAACCCGACGATCTTCGCCAACGCGATGTCGAAGGGCGACGCCTACGACGAGCGCACCCGGGAGCTCGCCGCCCAGGGCGCCGACGTCGAGGCGACCATCCGGGACCTGACGACGACCGACGTGCGCAACGCCGCGGACCTGTTCCGCGACGTCTACAACGCGACCGACGGCGTCGACGGCCGCGTCTCGATCGAGGTCGACCCGCGCCTGGCCAAGGACACCGACCAGACGGTGGCCGAGGCGAAGGACCTGTGGAAGACCGTCGACCGGCCGAACGTGCTGATCAAGATCCCGGCGACCGAAGAGGGCCTCCCGGCGATCACCGCCACGCTGGCCGAGGGCATCAGCGTCAACGTCACGCTGATCTTCTCCGTCGAGCGCTACGAGAACGTCATCAAGGCGTTCTTCGCGGGCCTCGAGCAGGCGAAGGCCAACGGCCACGACCTGCGCGGCATCCACTCGGTGGCGTCCTTCTTCGTGTCCCGTGTGGACACCGAGATCGACAAGCGCCTGGAAGCGATCGGCACCGACGAGGCCCTCGCCCTGCGCGGGAAGGCGGCCGTCGCCAACGCGCGGCTCGCCTACGCGGCCTTCGAGGAGCTGTTCTCCTCCGACCGCTGGAAGGCCCTCGCGGCCGACGGTGCCCACGCGCAGCGCCCGCTGTGGGCCTCGACCGGCGTGAAGAACCCGGACTACTCCCCCACCCTCTACGTCGACGACCTCGTCGTGAAGGACACCGTCAACACGATGCCGGAGAAGACCCTCGACGCGGTCGCGGAGCACTCCGAGCTCAAGGGTGACCAGGTGACCGGGCGCGGCGCCGAGGCGCAGGAGGTCTTCGACAAGCTCGAAGCCGTCGGCATCGACATCCGCGACGTGTTCCTGACGCTGGAGAACGAAGGCGTCGAGAAGTTCGAGAAGTCGTGGACCGAGCTCCTGGACACCGTGAACGGCCAGCTGGAAAAGGCGAAGGGCTGAAGCACGACATGACGACAGGGGAAAGGACTGGCGTCGAGATCGTGGACGCCGAACTGGCGGAGCGTGCTGCGCCCTTGGCCGAGCGGCTGGTCGCGGACCAGGCCGCCTCGAAGCTGGGGGCGCGGGACGCGACGCTCTGGGGACCGGACGCCGAACCCGAGGCGTCGATCCGGCTGTCGTGGACGACGCTGCACAAGACGTCCCGGCCGCTGATCGGCGAGATCGAGACGCTGCGGACCGAACTGCGGTCCGAGGGCGTCGACCGCGTCGTGCTGGCCGGGATGGGCGGCTCGTCGCTGGCGCCGGAGGTGATCACCGGAACCGACGCCAAAGAAATCGGACACAGTGCGCTGACCGTGCTCGACACCACCGACCCCGGCCAGGTCGCCGACGCGCTGGCCGGCGACCTCGACCGCACGGTGATCGTGGTGTCGTCGAAGTCGGGCGGCACCGTCGAGACCGACAGCCACCGGCGGATCTTCGCGAAGGCGTTCGCCGACGCGGGGATCGACGCGGCGCGGCGGATCGTGGTCGTCACCGACCCGGGCTCGCCGTTCCAGGAACTGTCCGAAAAGGAGGGTTACCGCAAGACCTTCCTGGCCGACCCGCAGGTCGGCGGCCGCTACTCGGCGCTGACCGCGTTCGGGCTCGTCCCGGCCGGCCTCGCCGGCGCGGACGTCGCCCGGCTGCTCGACCAGGCGGCTTCGGTGGCCGACGACCTCACCGCGGATTCCGTGGACAACCCGGCGGTCAAGCTGGCCGCCGCCTGGGCCGCCGCGCACGAAGCGGGCGCCGAGAAGGTCGTCCTGGCCGACGCCGACTCCGGGATCAAGGGCTTCCCCGACTGGGCAGAGCAGCTGATCGCGGAGTCCACCGGCAAGCAGGGCACCGGCCTGCTGCCGGTCGCGGTCGAGGGCACCGAGGCGCCCGGCTTCGCCGACGCGAAGTCCGACGCCACCCCGGTCGCGGTCGGGAGCCCGCAGGGCGCGGCGAAGATCGCCGTCACCGGCTCGCTCGGCGCGCAGTTCCTGCTCTGGGAATTCGCCACGGCGCTGGCCGGGCGGCTGCTCGGGATCAACCCGTTCGACCAGCCCGACGTCGAGACCGCGAAGAAGGCGGCGCGCGCGCTGCTGGACGACCCGGAGAAGCTGAAGGGCGGCGAGACGGCGTCCAATGTGGACGGCGCGGTCGAGATCTTCGGCAGCGACGGGGTTTCCACCGACGGGAGCCTGACCGACGTGCTCCGCGCGTTCTTCGCTTCGGCGCCGGACACCGGCTACATCGCGGTGCAGGCCTACCTCGACCGGCTCGACGACGCGTCGACGGCGGTGCTGCGCGGCGAGATCGCCAAGCGCACCGGACGGCAGACGACGTTCGGCTGGGGGCCGCGGTTCCTGCACTCCACCGGCCAGTACCACAAGGGCGGCCACCAGAACGGCGTGTTCCTGCAGCTGACCGGGGCCGTCGAGGCGGACCTCGAGGTGCCGGAGCGGCCGTACACGCTGGGGCAGCTGCAGCACGCCCAGGCGCTGGGCGACGGGCAGGTGCTCGCCGAACATGGCCGCCCGGTGCTGCGCCTGCACCTGACCGACCGGGCCGCGGGTCTCGCGGCCGTCGTCCGCGCGGTACAGGAGGCCGGGGTATGACGTGGACCAACCCGCTGCGCGACGAGCGGGACAAGCGGCTCCCGCGCATCGCCGGGCCGTCCAGCCTGGTGATCTTCGGGGTCACCGGTGACCTGGCCCGCAAGAAGCTGATGCCCGCCATCTACGACCTGGCCAACCGCGGGCTGCTGCCCGCCGGCTTCTCGCTCGTCGGGTTCGCCCGCCGGGACTGGGAGCACCAGGACTTCGGCGAGCTCGTGCACGACTCCGTCAAGGAGCACGCGCGGACGCCGTTCAAGGAGTCGGTGTGGAACCGGCTCGCCGAAGGCATCCGGTTCGTGCAGGGCACCTTCGACGACGACAACGCCTTCGACCGGCTCGCGGAGACGGTCAAGGACCTCGACCGCGAACGCGGCACCGGCGGCAACACCGCGTTCTACCTGTCGATCCCGCCCAGCGCGTTCCCGGTGGTGACCAAGCAGCTGGCCCGCTCCGGGCTGGCCAACGCCGACGAGAACACCTGGCGGCGCGTGGTCATCGAGAAGCCCTTCGGGCACGACCTGAAGAGCGCCGAAGAGCTGAACGCGATCGTCAACGACGTCTTCCCCGAGGAGTCGGTGTTCCGCATCGACCACTACCTCGGCAAAGAGACGGTGCAGAACATCCTGGCGCTGCGCTTCGCGAACCAGCTGTTCGAGCCGATCTGGAACGCCAACTACGTCGACCACGTGCAGATCACCATGGCCGAGGACATCGGCCTCGGCGGCCGCGCGGGGTACTACGACGGCATCGGCGCGGCCCGCGACGTCATCCAGAACCACCTGCTGCAACTGCTCGCCTTCACCGCGATGGAGGAGCCGCTGTCGTTCGAGCCGCGGGCCCTGCGCGCGGAGAAGATCAAGGTCCTCTCGGGCACCAACCCGGTCGGGCCGCTGAGCGAGACGACCGCCCGCGGCCAGTACGCGGGCGGCTGGCAGGGCGGCACGAAGGTGCCCGGCCTGCTGCAGGAGGAAGGCTTCGCGAAGGACTCGAAGACCGAGACCTACGCCGCGGTGACGCTGGAGGTGCAGAGCCGCCGGTGGGCCGGGGTGCCGTTCTACCTGCGCACCGGCAAGCGGCTCGGCCGCCGCGTCACCGAGATCGCGATCGTGTTCAAGCGGGCGCCGCACCTGCCGTTCGACTCGACGTCCACCGAGGAGCTGGGGCAGAACGCCCTGGTCATCCGGGTGCAGCCGGACGAGGGCATCACGCTGCGGTTCGGCTCGAAGGTGCCGGGGACCACGATGGAGGTCCGCGACGTCACCATGGACTTCGGGTACGGGCACGCGTTCACCGAGTCCTCCCCCGAGGCCTACGAACGGCTGATCCTCGACGTCCTGCTCGGTGAGCCGTCGCTGTTCCCGGTGAACGAAGAGGTCGAGCTCTCCTGGAAGATCCTCGACCCGATCCTCGAACACTGGGCCAAGGAAGGCGCGCCGGAGCAGTACCCGCCGGGGACGTGGGGCCCGCCGTCCGCGGACGAAATGCTGGAGCGCACCGGCCGGAAATGGAGGCGCCCGTGATCATCGACCTGCCGTCCACCACGACTTCGGCACTCAACAAGAAGCTGGTGGAGATCCGCGAACAGGGCGGGCAAGTCGCGCTCGGGCGGGTGCTGACGCTGGTCATCGTGGCCGACGACGACGCCAACCTCGAAGAGGCCATCGAAGCCGCCAACGGCGCGAGCCGCGAGCACCCGTCGCGGGTGATCGTGGTGGCCAAGGGCGCGCGCACCGCGGCGCCGCGGATCGACGGCCAGATCCGGGTCGGCGGCGACGCCGGCGCGAGCGAGGTCATCGTGCTGCGGCTCTACGGCCCGCTGGCCGCGCAGGGCCAGAGCGCGGTGGTGCCGCTGCTGCTGCCGGACGCGCCGA
The DNA here is from genome assembly GCF_040682715.1 of Amycolatopsis sp. NPDC051128. Classification (NCBI taxonomy): domain Bacteria; kingdom Bacillati; phylum Actinomycetota; class Actinomycetes; order Pseudonocardiales; family Pseudonocardiaceae; genus Amycolatopsis; species Amycolatopsis sp. NPDC051128. The sequence continues at coordinate 33,814 of NZ_JBFBBN010000022.1, forward strand.
TCGTCACCTGGTGGCCCGGGACCGGCCCGAAGGACCCGGACAAGGACCCGCTCGGCGAGCTGGCCCAGCGCCGGATCACCGACTCGGCCGCGGAGAAGAACCCGGTCCGGGCGCTGACCACCCGGGCGAAGGCGTACACGGCGGGCGACACCGATCTGGCCTGGACGCGGCTGACGCACTGGCGGGCCCAGCTCGTCTCGGCGCTGGACCTGCCGCCGTTCGAGAAGATCACCAGCGCGACCGTCACCGGCGAGGCCGACTCGCCGTCCACCGAGCTGCTGGCCGCCTGGCTGGCCGAGTACCTGAAGGTGCCGGTCAAGCGGGTCAAGAGCTCGGGCGCGGCGGGCATCATCTCGGTGACCCTCGACCGCCGCTCGGGTTCGGTGGAGCTGCACCGGCCGGACGGGCGCGTCGGCACGCTGACCCAGCCGGGCCAGCCGACCCGGCGGATCGCCCTGCAGCGCCGCAGCACCCAGGACTGCCTGATCGAGGAGCTGCGCCGGCTCGACCCGGACGAGGTCTACGAGGCTTCGCTGCACGGCCTCGGCAAGATCACGTCGGGCACGAACGGCAAGACCGGCGCCCCGCCCAAGGCCGACGTCACCTCGCCGGCCGCCGCGGCGGCGGCTCCGGACGCGGCGGCGGCTCCGGCCCGGAAGGCCAAGGCGGGCGCGAACGGCAAGAAGAGCGCTTCATGAGCAAGACCGAAGTCGTCGTCTACGCGAACCAGGACCTGCTGGCGGCCGCCGCGGCCGCCCGGCTGGTCACGCGCCTGGTGGACGTCCAGGCGGCCAAGGGCTCGGCGTCGCTCGTGCTCACCGGCGGCGGCACGGGCATCGCCGTGCTGGCCGAGCTGCAGGCCTCCAGCGCGCGGGACGCGATCGACTGGTCGCGCCTGGACATCTACTGGGGCGACGAGCGGTTCGTCCCGGCCGATTCGGACGAGCGGAACGAGAAGCAGGCCCGCGAGGCATTGCTCGACCACGTCCCGCTCGACCCGAAGCGGGTGCACGCGATGGCGCCGTCGGACGGCGAGTTCGGCGACGACGTGGACAGCGCCGCCGCGGCCTACGCCGAAGTGCTGGCCGCGAACGCGGGGCCGGAGGACCACGGCGACGTGCCGTCGTTCGACATCATGCTGCTCGGACTGGGCGGCGAGGGGCACACCGCTTCGGTGTTCCCCGAGTCGCCCGCGGTCTACGAAACCGAGCGTTCGGTGGTGGCGGTGCGCAACTGCCCCAAGCCGCCCCCGACCCGGATTTCGCTGACCCTGCCGGCCATCCGCCGCGCCCGCGACGTCTGGCTGATGACCACGGGCGAAGCCAAGGCCGACGCGGTGGCGCTGGCACTGGCCGGCGCGGGCGAGGTCCAGCTCCCGGTCGCGGGCGCCCGCGGCCACCGGCGCACGCTCTGGCTCCTCGACCGCACCGCGGCGGGCAAGCTCACGAAGGTGTACCAGCCGCCGACGGCTTAGTTTCGGCGGTCCGTGAAGGCCGTCTTGAGGGATTCGTAGGTCTCTCAAGGCGGCCTTTCGGCTTTCGCGGAACTGTCGGCCCCGCCCTGGACACCAGGGTTCCGGCAAAGTCGCTTCCCGCCGCATCCGGACAGCCACCCCTCGCCAAGAGACTTGCCGAGCCCCCGCCCTTCCCTGGGCTCCGGGACGCCGGGGCTGACGCTGCTCGGCGACGTCCGGGCGGACGAGGCCGCGGCAGCGTGCGCGGCGGAAGCAGCCGCCTATGCGGTCCGCGGCCCTCGCGTCGGCGGTCAGCCGGGTGTTCGTTACCCCCGAACAGAGCAATCTTCTGCGGAATCGGGACGTTGATCCGCGGGCGGGGGGTGAAACTTACCGTCTTCGTACCCGACCTCGTTAGCATCCGCACATTTCTCGGCGGCCGCGCGTCCCGATCGGGCCTTGAGCGCCTCTCACCACCAAGTCCACAAGACGAATGGGGTCGCCAGCGATGAGTACAGAGGGACTCTCGATTCCAGGCATCTCGATCGCCGGCTCGGGGCCGTCGGCCGCCGAGCGGGTCCGAAGGCGTGGGCTGAGCCTGTTCAGCTCGGTGCCCCGCCCCGCTGTGGTCACGTTCGCCATCGAGGCGGCCGCGGTCATCCTGGCCGTGCTCGACGTCTGGCTGGTGATTCCCGAGAAGGCCCAGCCGTACTCGATCTACCTGTCCGGCGCCGCCTGCCTCGCGGTGGTGTTCCGCCGGAAGTTCCCCTTCCTCGCGGTGCTCGTCGCGGTCCCGGGTTTCCTGGCCGGCTGGGCCCAGCTCGCGTCGATGATCACGCTCGGCATGCTCGCCACCCGCCGTCAGCTGCACTGGCAGACGTGGGTCGGCGCCGCGCTGGTGTGGATGTGCCGGTTCGTGCAGTGGCCGCTGGAGGACTTCGCCGAGCTGAGCTGGCGCGAGCACATCCTCGACGGCATCTACGGCGTCCTGGTCGCCGGCATGCCGATCGCGATCGGCCTGCTCATCGGGGCGCGGGCGGAGGTTTCGCACAAGCTCGCCGAGCTGGCCACGAGCCGCGACCGCGAGCGCCGCTTCCACGCCGACGCCGTCCGCGCCGAGGAGCGCGCCCGGCTGGCCCGGGAGATGCACGACGTCGTCTCGCACCAGATCACGCTGATCGCGATGCAGGCCGGCGCGCTGCAGGCCCAGACCACCGACGACCGGTCGCTGGAGACCGCGCAGGTCATCCGCATGCTCAGCAAGCGGACCCTCGAGGAGCTGCGCTCGCTGGTCAGCGTGCTGCGCGCGGGTTCGGACGACGACGGTCCCCGCCCCGGCATCAACGAAATCGACCGGCTGATCCGCACCGCGGACGTCCCGGTGCACCTGACCGTGGAGCACCTGCCGGACGCGCTGCCCAACCAGGTCTCCGCGGCGGCCTACCGGACGGTGCAGGAGTGCCTGACGAACGTCCACAAACACGCGCCGGGCGCGACCGCGACCATCCGGATCCAGGGTGAGCACGGAGCGCTCAAGATCGAGGTCCGCAACGAGCGCGCCGACCGCCCCGCCGAGGCCCTACCGTCGGGCGGCCACGGCCTGACGGGTCTCGCCGAGCGAGCCCGCCTGCTGGGCGGCAGCTTCGAGACGTCCGGCACCGAGGACGGCGGGTTCCGGGTCCGCGCCCGCTACCCCCTGGACCGCTGAGGGCCCAATCGCTCCCGGGCATTACGCGTGATTGAGCGGGCATCTCGCGTGATTGGGCGGGCATCGTGCTGATGCCCCTTCAATCACGCGAGATGCCTCTTCAATCACGCGTGATGCCCTTTCGAACATGACTGAAACCCGCTCAAGCGCGCGAAAAGCCACCTCGAGGGGTCCGCTTTCCCTCGGGGTGGCTATATCGGCTGCAGCCGCCTAGATGATTTCCCGGCGCTTGCGCAGGCGGTCGAGCGCTTCCGCCAGGATGGCCTCGCCGTCGGCGTCGCTGCGCCGCTCCTTCACGTAGGCCAGGTGCGTCTTGTACGGCTCGGTCCGTGGCGCGGCCGGCGGGTTCTTCTCGTCCTGCCCGCCGGGGAGCCCGCAGCGGGGACAATCCCACTCGTCGGGAATCTCGGCGTCGAGCGCGAACGACGGCTTGGCCTCGTGCCCATTGGCACACCAGTAGGAAATACGGCGCCGTGGCGCCGACTCACCCCGTTCCGATTCGCCCGTAGGACCGGCACCCACCCGCGTGCCTCGAATCGCGTTACCGCCAACCATGAATCCTCACACCTAGGAATCGGCGGCGCGCCCCCCAATAGGCACGCCGAATCGCTGCGCCCCGCCGCCTGAGACCCGGTCGCGGCCGACGACGGAACGCCGGACGCCTCACACCTTGAGCAGCAGACCCAGGCCCACGATGCTGATCAGCCACACCGCGCCCAGCAGCAGGGTGATCCGGTCGAGGTTCTTCTCGGCCACGCTCGACCCGGCCAGGCTCGACTGCATCCCGCCGCCGAACAGCGACGACAGGCCACCGCCCCGGCCACGGTGCAGCAGCACAGCGACCACCAGCAGGACGCTGGAGACGATCAACAGGATTTGCAGGAACAGCTTCATGTCATCCTCTGGGCTCTAGGAGAATGCAGGGGCACGGCATGGTCGTTTCCGATCCCCACCGTACCCCTGGACTCGTCCACTGCTGTGTGACGGACCGGATACACAGGCTACCCGGTCGTGGCCCCGATCAGGGCAGCGGCCCGCCCGCGGCGAGTGCGCAGAGTTTCGTGAACTCCTCGCCGTCGAGGCTCGCTCCGCCGACCAGGGCACCGTCGATATTGTCGCAGGCCACCAGTTCGCTGATGTTGCCCGACTTCACCGATCCCCCATAGAGCACCCGGACGGACGAAGCGATCTCGTCGCCGTACTTCTCCTGGAGGGTGGCGCGGATGGCCTTGCAGACCTCTTCGGCGTCGGCCGACGACGCGACCTTGCCCGTGCCGATCGCCCAAACCGGCTCGTACGCGACGACCACGCTCTTGACCTGTTCGGCCTTCAGGCCCTTGAGGCCCTCGATCAGCTGCGTCGTGGTGTGGTGGATGTGCTCGCCGGCCTCGCGGACCTCGAGCTTCTCCCCGATGCAGAGGATCGGCGTGATGCCGTGCTTGAGCGCGGCCTTGACCTTCTTGTTGACCAGCTCGTCCGACTCGGCGTGGTACTCGCGGCGCTCCGAGTGCCCGACGGCGACGAACTTGCAGCCCAGCTTCGCCAGCATCAGACCCGAAATGTCACCGGTGTAGGCCCCGGAGTCCTGCGGCGCGATGTCCTGCGCGCCGTAGGTGAGCGACAGCTTGTCGCCGTCGACCAGGGTCTGCACGCTGCGGATGTCGGTGAACGGCGGCAGCACCGCCACGTCGACCTTCGCGTAGTACTTCTCCGGCAGCGCGAAGGCGATCTTCTGCACCAGCGCGATCGCCTCGAGGTGGTTCTGGTTCATCTTCCAGTTGCCGGCGATGAACGGCTTGCGTGCCACTAGTTCTTCTCCTCCAGGGCGATCACGCCCGGCAGTTCCTTGCCTTCGAGGTACTCGAGCGAGGCCCCGCCACCGGTGGAGATGTGCGAAAAGCCGTCCTCGGGCAGGCCCAGCTGCCGCACCGCGGCCGCCGAGTCGCCGCCGCCGACCACGGTGAACGCGTCGCTCGCGACGAGCGCTTCCGCGACGGCGCGGGTGCCGCCGGAGAAGGCCTCGAACTCGAACACGCCCATCGGGCCGTTCCAGAACACGGTCTTGGCGTCGGCCAGCTTGCCCGCGAACAGCTCACGGGTTTCCGGGCCGATGTCGAGGCCCTCGCGGTCGGCCGGGATCGCGGTGGCGGCGACGACCTCGTGCTCGGCGTCGGCCGCGAACCCCGTCGCGGCCAGGACGTCCACCGGCAGCACCAGCTCGACGCCGCGCTTCTCGGCCTCGGCGAGGAAGCCCTTCACCTGGTCGAGCTGGTCGGCCTGCAGCAGCGAGTTGCCGACCTCGTGGCCCTGGGCCTTGAGGAAGGTGTACGCCATGCCGCCGCCGATCAGCAGCCGGTCGACCTTGGTCAGCAGGTTCGCGATGACGCCGAGCTTGTCGGACACCTTCGCGCCGCCGAGCACGACCACGTAGGGCCGCTGCACGTCGTCGGTCAGCTTCTTCAGCACGTCCAGCTCGGCCAGCACCAGGCCGCCCGCGTACGCCGGGAGGACCGACGCGACCTCGTAGACCGAGGCCTGCTTGCGGTGCACCACGCCGAAGCCGTCCGAGACGAACGCGCCGCCCGGGACGAGCGCGCCCAGCTCGGCGGCCAGCTCCGAGCGGTCCACGGCGTCCTTGCTGGTCTCGCGCGCGTCGAAGCGCACGTTCTCCAGCAGGACGACACCGCCGTCGGCCAGGCCGCCGGTCAGCGCCTTCGCGGACTCGCCGACCAGGTCACCGGCCAGCGCGACCTCGGCGCCGAGCAGCTCGGAGAGCCGCTTGGCGACGGGCGCGAGGGTGTACTTCGGGTCCGGCTCGCCCTTCGGGCGGCCGAGGTGCGCGGTGACGACGACCTTCGCGCCCACGTCGGCGAGCTGCTTGATCGTCGGCAGTGCGGCGCGGACCCGGCCGTCGTCGGTGATGCGGTCCCCGTCGAGCGGGACGTTCAGGTCGCTACGCACGAGCACGTAGCGACCCTGAACGCCCTCGCCCAGCAGGTCGTCGAGGTTCTTGACGCTCATCGGGCTCAGGCGAGCTTCGAACCGACGAGCTTGACCAGGTCGGCGAGGCGGTTGGAGTAGCCCCACTCGTTGTCGTACCAGCCGACGACCTTGACCTGGTTGCCGATGACCTTGGTCAGCGGCGCGTCGTAGATGCAGGACGCCGGGTCGGTGACGATGTCCGCCGAGACGATCGGGTCGTCCGAGTAGCGCAGGATGCCGGCGAGGGGGCCCTCGGCGGCGGCCTTGTAGGCGGCGTTGATCTCCTCGACCGTGGCGGCCTTGGTCAGGGTGACGGTGAGGTCGGTGGCCGAGCCGGTCGGGATCGGGACCCGCAGCGCGTAGCCGTCCAGCTTGCCCTGCAGCTCCGGCAGGACGAGGCCGATGGCCTTCGCGGCGCCGGTCGAGGTCGGGACGACGTTCAGGGCGGCGGCGCGGGCGCGGCGCAGGTCCTTGTGCGGGGCGTCCTGCAGGTTCTGGTCCTGCGTGTAGGCGTGGACCGTGGTCATCAGGCCCTGCTCGATGCCGAAGGCGTCGTGGAGGACCTTGGCCAGCGGGCCGAGGCAGTTGGTGGTGCAGGAGGCGTTCGAGATGATGACCTGCGAGCCGTCGTACTTGTCGTCGTTGACGCCGAGGACGACGGTCAGGTCCTCGCCCTTGGCGGGCGCGGAGATGATGACCTTCTTGGCGCCGCCGGCGATGTGCGCCTTGGCGGCGTCCGCGTTGGTGAAGAAGCCGGTCGACTCGAGGACGACGTCGACGCCCAGGTCGCCCCAGGGCAGGTTGGCCGGGTCGCGCTCGGCCAGGGCCTTGATGGTCTTGCCGTCGACGACGATGCCCTCGTCGCTGACGCTGACCTCACCCGGGAACCGGCCCAGGATGGAGTCGTACTTCAGCAAGTGGGCCATGGTCGCGACGTCGCCGAGGTCGTTGAACGCGACGACCTCGATGTCGTGGCCGCTGGCCTGCACGGCGCGGAAGAAGTTGCGGCCGATGCGGCCGAAGCCGTTGACACCTACGCGAACGGTCACTGCTGCCACTCCTCTGAGGATCGGCCGGAGACCCGGCCGTGACTTGCGGGCTCGGCGTCACCCTAGCGTGCGGGCACGCGCGTCCCTGACTGCCCTGACGAGACTTCCACCACTTGGCGAACGGGTCAAGAATCGATTAAGAAGCGAGCCGTCCGGTTCACGTGGTCGTCACCCGGACCACGGCGGAGCGGTACGGCCGGGGCCGGGCCGTTTCGGCTGGGAGCACCGGGTGCGGAAGAGGCCGGGACGGCGGGCCCGGCGCTCGTCTGTAACGATTCAGTGGATCACGGTCGGCGGAGCCGGTTCGAAGGTGCGTACTGACGGCCCACGGGCCTGGGCGTGAGGTCGATGACTCGACCGATCCAGCGCCAGGCCGGATCCCCACCTCGACCGGTCAGGGGACGGGCCGGTCGATTCCGGTCAGCCGGGCGAGCGCCGCGAAGCCGTCGTCGGTGCCGGGCCAGTGGGCCCGGACGGCGTCGAGGCCGGCGCGGCGGACGACGCCGCGCAGGACCGCGGTGACGATGATGGCGTCGTCGGCGTAGCCGAGGACGGGGATGAAGTCGGGGACCAGGTCGATCGGCATCGCGAGGTAGGCCAGCAGCAGGCCGAGCCGGACCCGGACGCCGCGCGGCAGGGTCCGGTCGGCGGCGAGGCGCCGGACGAGCCGGAGCACGTCGGGCAGCAGCCGGAGCGCCTCCCGCAGCAGCCCGCCGCGCGGCCGGACGAGCACGAGCGCCACGAGAAGGGCGAGCCAGGCCACCAGCACGGCGACGGCGACGCCGATCAGCAGATCACCCCAGAACGATCCGGTCATGACCGATCCCTTTCAGCCGGCCAGCTCACGCTCCAGCGGCGTGCGAACTGAGGCGCCACACCGACGACCACGAACCCGGCCAAGGCCGATCCTCTCAACCGGCCAGCTCACGCTCCAACGGCGTGCGGAACCTAGGCGTCACGCGGACCTCGCCGAACCACTCGGCGCACCGGTCCGCCTCCTCCGCCACCTTCGCCTTCATCTCCGCACCCACGTCCGCCAGCAGGCGGAACGCGATCTCGCCCGAGCGGCGCTGGGCCCAGCCGCCCACGACGCGGCCGTCCAGCCAGACGGTGGGGCCGATGTTGCCGCTGCGGTCGAACAGGGCGGGCCGGTGCGGGCCGAGGAACCAGTCGCGGTCCTGCCAGCCCATCGGAGTCGGGTCGAGCGCGGGCAGGAACGCCACCCACGGCGGTGGCGGCTCCACCGGCTCGAGGTCGTCCGGCAGGGCCACTCCCGCCACGCCGTCCAGGTCGACCTCCGCCGGGGCCAGCGACGCGAGGGCCTTCTTCGTCTGGCCCGCCGTCCAGCCCGTCCACCAGCGCAGGTCGGAAACCGGCGCCGGGCCGAACGCGCGCAGCCAGCGCCGCGCCAGCTCGACCCGCGCCGCCTCCGCGTCCCACGAAGGGAGCCCGCCCGGCACCCACTCGTCGAGCGGATGCCAGACGTACTGGCTGCTGAGCCAGCTGCCGCGCGGCCGGCCGCGGACGATCCGGCCGTCGGCCGCCAGGAGGAACAGCACCCGGCTGGTGACGTTGCCGATCGCTTCGTACGGCTTCCCGGCCGCCATCAGCAACTGCTGGCGCAAGCGAGGCTCGTCCTCGCTCAGCTGCTGCGCCGTCGCCGAGCCACGGGCCCGCAGCGCCGCCTCGACCGCCGTTTCGACGTCGGCCAGCCACTTCCCCGGCTCCGGCACGTTCTCCGGGTGACCCTGTTCCCCGAGGTGCTGCTCCAGCAGCTTCCGCTGCTTGACGGCGATGTCCGCGGAGCACCCGGCCTGCACGAGCGCCGCCGTGTCCCGGCCGGTGACGAACACCGTGCGGCGCATGCCGAGCAACCTCAGCAGCGCGCGGTCTTCGTACAGGGCCTGCTCCACCTCCGCGATCGCCGGCGACGCGAGCCGGGCGCACGCCGAGAGGTGGACGGTCGCCGGGTCGGTGGCGTGCAGCGCGACGACCCCGGCCACGGCGTCCGGCACCGTGGCCGCGGGCGCGGCCAGGTGGTGACGGGCGGCGAGGCGGGCCCGGCGCTGGTCGGTGCTGATCTTCGGGGGCACCCGGTGTTCTTATCACCCGGCACCGACAAAACCGCCTCGTCGTTCCGGCGAGCGCGGCGCAGGACGCCGGCCTTCACCGGCCGGGGTGACTGAGCACCAGGTCCAGCAACCCCGGGAAGGCCTCGTCGAATTCCGGACGGCGCAAGCGGTTCAGCCGCCGGGGGCCTTCGTCGCGCTGCTCGATCAGGCCCGCCGCGCGCAGCACCGTGAAGTGGTGGCTGCGGGTCGCCTTGGTCACCGGCAGGTCGAACGTGCCGCACGCCTTCGTCCACTCCGGCACGGCGGCGAGTTCGCGCAGGATGCTGCGGCGCACCGGGTCGGCGACCGCGGCCAGCGCGTCCTGCAGGGACACCTCCGCCGGGAGCACGTGGGTCAGGCCGCGTGCTCGCGCGGTGTTCGATGGTTGTCGTACACTCATTTGGTCGACCTCCATCGAACACTCTAGAAGGAGCAGCCGTGCCCCGGCACCTCGACGAAACCTACGGCACCGACGCGCGCAACCGCCTCGGCGAAGCGACGAACCCGGGCCGGGAAGGCGCGCTCGCCGCGCTGGAGACGTTCTACTTCGCCTTCAACCAGCGCGACCTCGACGTGTTCCGCCAGGTCTGGACGGCCGATCCGCTGGCCCAGCTGAACAACCCGCTCGGCGGCATCCTGCGCGGCGGCGACGCGATCACGGCGTTGTACGACAAGGTCTTCCACGGCCCCGCCCGCGTCACCGTGACCCTTGGCGACATCGTCGAGTACTCCGGCGAGGGCCACGCGGTCTTCGCCGGCCGCGAGACCGGCGAGTACCGCGTGACCGAAACCGTCCCCCTGAGCATCCGCACGACACGGTTCTTCGCCTACGAGGACGGCCGCTGGGTGCAGGTCCACCACCACGGCAGCATCGACGACGCCGAAGCGCTCGCCGCGTACCAGAAGGCGATCCGCGGCTAGACCAGGGCCTTGACCAGTTCCGGCCACCACTCGCGCGGCACGCCGTCGAGCGGGACGACCACCTGGTCGGCGCCCGCGGCCCGGTACTCGCGCAAGCGCGCGACGACGGCGTCGAAGTCCCCCCACACGGTGAGGCCGTCGACGAGCCGGTCGGACAGGTCCGCGATGTCCGCGTCGGTGAACCCCATCCGCCGGAAGTTGGCCGCGTAGCCCGGCAACCCGGCCAGGAACTTCAGCGAGCCACGGCGCGCGACGTCCCGCATCGCGGCCACGTCGGTCGCCGCGACGACATTCATCAGGACCGCCAGCTGCGGGCCGGTGCCCAGGATCTCCCGCGCGGAGGCGACGTAGTCCGTCGTCACCAGGTACGGGTACGCGCCCGAGGCACGGTCGCGTGCCAGCTCGAGCATCCGCGGCCCGAGCGCCGAGAGGATCCGCGCGGTCGGCGGCACGGCCTGCTCGATCTCGTCGAGGTAGTCGTTCAGCGCCGCCAGCGGGCGCGCCCCGTGCGCCCCGCCGAGGCCGACGACGAACCGCCCGGCGGGCAGGTCCGCGTACGCGGCGACCACCTCGGCCGACGGAACGCGGTCGACCGACAGGATCCCGCTCGCCACCTGGATGCGGGAAGTCCCGCGGACGACCTCGGCGATCCGCGGCAGGTTGTTGCCCTGGCCGCCGGCCAGCCACAGCGTGGCGTAGCCCAGTTCCTCGAGCTCCGCCGCGGTCGCCACGGCGGCATCGGTGTCCAGTGTGCTGTGCGTGGCCCCCAGCGGCCCCAGTTTCGTCATGCGCCCGGCAACCACGGACGCGACCGGATTGTTCCCGTCAGGCCGTTTGTTCGTCCTCGGCGGAATCGGCGGGATCGGCGGTCCGCGTGAACATCCGCGTCGCCGAAAGCCGCGCGACGCCGTCGGGCTCGCCCAGGTCGTCCAGGGAGTTGCGGACGGTCGAATCCACCGACAGGTACTTCCGGCCCGCCCGCAGGTCGGCGTCGTTGCGCAGCCGCACGATCAGCGGGAACTCCGACAGCGCGCCCGCGTCGAACAGGCCTGTCGTGTAGATGAGCTGGACGCCCAGCGCCTCGGCCACCGCCCGCTGCAGCTCCAGCAGGTAGCCCGCCGAGGCGCGGCCGATCGGGTTGTCCAGGAACAACACGCCCGAGTGCCGGTTGCGGACCTTGCCGCGGTTGTTGGCCCGCAGCGCCGCGAGGGTGCAGTACAGGATGATCGCCGCGGTCAGCTGCTGGCCGCCGGAGAACACGTCGCGGATCTCCGAGACGCGCTGGCGTTCGGTCCGCAGCACCGAGTCCGGCTTGAGCATGTCGACGCGGAACCCCTTGGGCGCGGCCGCCCGCACCCCGCGCAGCACCAGGGAAAGCCCGTCGCGCTTGACGTCGCGGCCGTCCGCGGTCTTGCCGACGGCGGCTTCGTCGACGACCTCGCCGAGCTTCTCGGTGAGCGCGTTGTCTTCCAGCTCGGTGAAGCGGATGCGGAGGAACTCCTGCCCGGACCAGTCGCCGAGGCCGTCCGGCAGCCGGGAGACGCGCTGCGCCGACCGCAGCGTCCGGAGCGCGCCGTCGACCATGCCCTGCAGCCGGGTGATGATGCCGCCGCGGTGCCGGTCGATCTGCGCGAGGTCGTCGGTGAGCGAGCGCAGCCGGGGCCGCAGCGCCTCCGCCCACTCGGCGGCGTGCCCCGGCAGCTGGTCGCGCTTGACCGAGATGACCTGCTGCCGCACCGGCGTGCTCAGCTTCTCGAACCGTTTCTCGGTCGCGTACTGGGCGAGCCGGTCCGCGGCCTCGCGCACGCGCCGGTCGCCCGCGTCGGCGGCTTCCTGCGCTTCGCTCAACGTGGCGTTCAGCCGGGTGTGCTGGGCGCGGGCGGTGTCGACGTCGCCGTCGTAGGCGGCGGCAGCGCTGTCGGTCACCAGGTGCGCCATCGACTCCGCGAGCAGCGCGAACCCGGACGCCGAGGCGCGCGCGGACGCCAGCGTCGCTTCCGCGGCCGCCCGGCGTTCCTGCAGCTCTTCCCACTTCCGCGCGGCCGCCGAGGCCTCCAGGCCCGCGGCGTCGATCAGTTCCAGGCCGTGCTCGATGTCGCGCGGTTTCTCCCCGGCGGCGCCGGACTGCAGCGGCAGCGCGTCCAGCTCGGCACGCCGCGTCGAGACGAGCCCGATCGCCTCCGTGCGCTCGTCTTCCAGGCCGTCAACGACGCGGCGGGCACGCGCCAACGCCGCCGCGCGGGCCGAGGCGTCGGAGCCGTCGGGCGTCTCCAGCAGCTCGGCCGCCCGGGCGCGGACGGCTTCGTCGAGGGACTCGACGGCCGAACCGGCCGCCGCTTCGGCGGACTCCGCCTGCTCCAGCTCGCTCCGGAGGTCGCTGCCGACCTCGACCTTCGCGTAGGACTCGGACGCCGACAGGTAAGTGCGGCGCAGCGCGTCGACCGGTTCGCCGGGCGCCGGCCCTTCGGAAGCCTCGGCGGCGCCCGGCACCTCGGCCAGCTCGGCCCGCGCGGTGGTCGCGGTCCGGCGGTGCCCGTCGGCGGTGCGCTGCTCCTCCCCCGCCTGTTCGCGCAGCCGCGCGGCCTTGCCCGCCGCGTCGGCCGCCTGCAGGTCGGCGCGCTCGGCGATCTCGATGGCACGCTCGGCCTCTTCGGTCCACTCCGCGATCCGGGCGCCGCGGGCCCCCAGCTCCCCGAGCCGCCGGGCCTTCTCCTCGGCCGCGGCCGCGGCCGACCGCAGCTCCGGGACGCGCTCCCGCAGCGACGCGGCCTTTTCGCTCAACCGCGTGAACTCCGCCTCGGCCTGCGTGAGCGCGGTGCGCGCGGTCTCGCGGGCGGCCCGGGCCGCCTGGGCCTGCTCGGCCAGGGTCGCGATGGCGCCGGGCGGGTAGTCCTCGCGCCACGTCGTGAGCTTCCACGTCAAAGCGCCGTCCGCGGAGAGCTTGTGGGCCAGCGCCTCCAGGCGCCGCTGCCGTTCGGTGTGCCGCCGCGCCACGGCTTCGCGCTCGGCGTCCGCGGCTTCTTCGTCGTACATCGCGGGGTTCGGCGGCACGAGGAACTCGACGCCGGGCGCGGCGGGCACCTCGGCCTGCAGCGCTTCGGTGGTGCCGACGGCGATGGTCGCGCTCGGCAGCAGCCGCCGCTTCGCCAGCACCTCGCGGGCCCGGCCGGCGTGCGCGGCCTCGTTGAGCAGGACGCCGGAAACCAGCTGCGGCAGGGTTTCCAGCACTTCGGCGCGGCGCGAAGCGTCCAGTTTGGACAGATAGCGCCAGCCGGACCACGCGGTGATCCCGGCTTCTTCCAAGGCGTCCAGCACGGCTTGGACGTCCTCCGGCGGCGGAAGCAGCCCACCGGAGCCGAGCGCGGCCAGCGCGCGCTCGTCGGCGGACTCCTCCATCCGCAGCGCGGTTTGTTCCTTCTCGACGGCCGCGCTCGCCTCGCGCAGCCGTTCCAGCAGCACCGGCAGGTCGCTTTCGAGGGCGACGTCGTCCGCGCCGAGCAGCTCCACCAGACGGCCTTCGGCGGCGAGGGCGTCGGTGCGGCGGTGCGCGCGGTCGAGGTCCTCGGTGGCGCGCTCGAAGCGGTCCTGGGTGGTGCCCGCGAGCTGGTGCGCCTCGTTCACGGCCCGTTGCGCCGCTTGGAGGTCCGCCGCGACGCCGTCGAGCTCCTGCTCCCGCCGGGTCAGCTCGGCGGTCGCCGACCCCGCGGCCGCACGCGCGGCCCGCGAAGCTTCGGCGACGTCGGCGCCCGAGGGCAACAGCCCGCCGCGGACGGCTTCCTGGATTTCCTCGCGCAACTCCGTGATCCGCGTGGTCAGCCCGCGTGCCTCGGCGCGCCGGCCGGCCGCGAGGTTGGCGGCCTCGTCGCGTTCGGTCTGCGCCTTCTCCGCCTCGGCGCGCAACGCGCCCGCGTGCGCCTCGGCCTTGTCCGCCTGGCGCTGGGCGTCCTGCGCCAGCGCGTGCAGCCCGCGGGCCAGCGCGGCCGCCGCGGCGTTGCGCGCCTGCAGCGCGGGGCGCGCCTTCTCCTCCCGGCTGCCGACGAGCTCGCGCAGGTCCTTCGCCTTGCGTGCCGCGTTCAGCTGGTTGAGCACGGTCGCCGTCTCGCGCCAGGCTTCGGCCTCGGTCTTCGCCTCGGCCAGTTCGGCGTCGACGCGCTTGCGGACCTCCTGGGCCTCGTCCAAGCGCAGCACGGCGACCAGCCGGCGCAGCTCCGTCACGGCCGCGGCGAGCCGCCGGTGGTCGCCCTCGGCGAGCTTCTCCGCCGTCTTGACCTCGCCGACGTGGTCTTCGAGCCCGGACAGCCGCGCGTTCTCCAGCTCGTTGCGGGCGACGACGCGCCCGGCCAGCCCGGCCATGTCGGCCTTCGCCGCTTCGGCGATCTTCCGCGACTCCGCGGCGACGCCTTCTTCGGCGGCCAGCGGCGCCAGCAGATCCAGGGCGCCCGCCACGAAGTCGCGCTCGGAAAGGAGGTCCCCGCGCTGCGCCAGGTTGTGCGCGTAGGTCGAGACGACCTCGGCGAGATCCTTCGGCTCGTCTTCGGACATCACCGCGCGCAGCAGGAACTCGACGAACGCGTCGTCGGTGCCGAAGGCGAACGCGTCCGCCGCCTCGCCCTCGCCGGCGTTCATCGCGCGCTGGTAGCGGAACAGCTCGGTGTCGAGGCCGAGGCTGTCGAGCCGGCCGGTCCACTCGTGGTGGCGGCGGGTCCAGGACAGCTCCAGCTCGGGCTCGGCCAGCTGCGCGGCGGTGAGCTTGTCGTGGAAGCCGGACATGGTGAGCAGCCGGCCGTCCTGGGTCATCGGCAACGATTCGAGGCCCAATGCCGAGGTCGGGCGGAAGCAGTACCAGGAGTCGACGAGGTTCTCCGAGTCGGCGGACACGACGTGGCCGCGCCATTCGGAGACCTTGCCGGTGATGATCCGGTGCCCGCTCTCGACGTGCAGCCACTCCAAGACGACGTGCGAAACGTCCTTGGCAGCGACGAACTTCTCGAGCACCTTCGTGCTGGTGGTGCCGACGACCTGGCGGCGGCCGGGCAGCATGACCGAGAAGATCAGCTTGATCAGGACGGACTTGCCACCGCCGTTCTCCAGGAACAGCACGCTCGCCGGCGACGGGCGGCGCGGCTCGGCCGGGCCGGTGGCGTGGATGCCGGCGCTGAACAGCGCGTCCTGCTTCGGCGCGGTGATCCTGGCGCCGACGCCGCTGAAGTCGAGCACGACGTCCTGGTAGCGGGCACCCGCCGGGCCCACCGAATGCAGGCGGACCCGCGAAAGCTCGTACATCTACTCCCCTTTTACAGCGTGTCAGACGCGGCCGCGCGCAGCGTTCCGCCGGTGTTCGCGACGGTGACGACGTCCAGCGCGAGCAGATCGTCGAAGGCGGCGTCGGCGGCGAGCTCGCGGACCTGGATCTGGTAGCGCGGTGTGGTCCGGTAGGTGCCGCCCTGCTCGTCGCTGACCGGGACCAGGAAGCCCTGGTCGGCCAGGAACCGCAGGGCGCGCGACACCATGCCGCGGGTGGTGTCGGCGGCGAGCCTGCCGTCCTTGGTGGCCGCCGCGGCGGGACGGCGGGTGTAGGCCCGCCAGGCCTGTTCCAGCTCGGGGGCGTCGGCCAGAGGGTCGTTGTTGGCCTCGGCCTGGGCGGCGCGTTCGTCGAGCATCCGGGCGGCTTCGCGGACCATCGCGTCGACCTGTTCGACGCTGACGCGGCCGATGTAGGTGTCGTTGGCGAGGTCGTCCGGGCGCGGGTAGCCGAGGGCGGCGGTGGCGAGGTGGATGAGGCCGTGCAGCACCTTTTCCGTCTCGCGGCGCTCGCGGATCTTGGCCTGGCGGGCGTAGGAGTCCATCTTGATCTCGAACACGGACTCGTCGGTGGCCGCGAGGACGGCGCCGGCCTGCTGGTTGACTTCGAGGACCATGAGCCCGAGACCGGCGGCGACGGCGTGGGTGAGCGCCTTGAACGCGTTGTCCTCGCCGTAGCGGCGCACGAGGTCGCCGTACACGACGTCGCGGGCCGGCAGCTGCTTCGGCCGCATGCCGAAGGCGACCAGCCGGGCCGCGGCTTCGGCGTCCACGCTGCTGTGGGACAGCGCCATGTCAGGCGACCTCCTCGTTTTCTTCTTCGTCGGCGCGCTCGACGGCCGCCGTGGACAGCAGCAGGTCGGCGCCGCCGAAGTCCGGGTCGTCGAGCAGCGTGCCGTCGTCGACGGCGAGCAGCACCGAGCGGTCGCCCTGGCGCCGGGCGGCGCCGATCCCGGGACTGTATGCGTGCACCGCGCGCAGCGCGACCAGGGCCGGGAGGCCGGGCTGACGGCCGCGGCGGGCTTCCTCGAGGAGGCCGGACAGCCGTCGTGGCACCTCCGGCAGGTCGAGCAGCTCGTCGGCGGCGCGCCAGACGTCGTCGCCGAACTTGTCGGTGACCTCGGCGGGCATGAGTTCCGGTTCGGGGATCTCCCCGACGAGCTGGTCGCGTTCCGGCGCGGGGCGCAGCAGCAGCGAAACGAGCGCCGACAGGGACGGGACGACCGGCGGGGTGATCCCGGCGACGGCGTGGAAGAAGTGCTCGGCCGGCGCGACGGCGTCGGCGAGCGGCAGCCCGAGCGTCGGCACGAGGAGCTGGCCGAAGAGGTCGAGGGTGGCGCGCTGGGGCGGGCCGGAGAACTGCTGGCGGTCCTGTTCCGCGCGGAACACCGCGCCCGCGTCGGCCAGCCGGGACTGCAGCCGGGTGTGGCGGCGGATGCAGTCGCCGACGATGTCGACGAGTTCGGCGGCGCGGCGCTTGCGGTCGAGGTCCTCGGTCTCGTCGCGGGCGGTGGTGATGTTCTTGAGGATGGCGTTCTCGGCGCGGAAGCGGGCCTCGATGTGGCTGAGCGCGCTGTCCAGCAGTTCCGGGACCTCGCGCTCCCAGTCGACCGAGCGGACGTCGCGGCGGGTCGCGTCGAGTTTCGCGCGCAGGGTCTCGCCGTACTGGACGGTCCGGTAGCGGGCCTGCTCGGCCGCGAGCTTCGCGTCGGCCAGCCGGCCGCGCGCGATGAGGTTCTCCAGCTTGACCTCGGCCGCGATCTGCGCCGATTCGACGTCGGTGTCGAGCGCGCCGACCAGCACGTTGATCGCCTCGTCGGTGGCGCGCAGGTAGACCTCGCCGTCCCGGGCGGCCAGCTCGACGAGCAGCTTGAAGTCGAACTGGCGGCGCTGGTAGCCGTCCGGCCCGACCGAGCCGTAGACGCGCCGGAACCCGCGGTCGGTGGTGCCGACGTTGATCAGGTTGTCGAGCACCCACTTCGCGACGCGGACGTGTTCCTCGGGCATCCGCGACGGCGCCTGCTGGGCGATGAACGGCAGCAGCCGGTCGATGACCTCGTCGTGACCGGCGCCGGTGTCGAAGTCCATCGCGATGGTGACCTGGTCGATCGTGTGCAGCGCGATCTCGGCCATCTGGTAGACCGTGGCGTCGGCCCAGTCGAGCTTCGCCTTCCGCGCGTCCAGGTCGTGCAGGGGCGCGGTGCAGGCCAGAGCCTTGAGGCGGCGGGTCAGCCCCTCGTCGGCCAGTCCCATCGCCGCCCTGTCGTCGTCTCGCACAGCAGGCCAGGCTAGTCGGCCACCCTCCGCGCACGCGCGGGTGACGGGATAACGTCCCTCGCATGCGTGAAATGACTCGTGCCGAGTGGTGGCGCTTCGCCTCCGAAGGCACCCGCACCGGCAAGCTGGCCCTGGTCCGGGCGAACGGCGCCGCGATCGTCACCCCGATCTGGTTTCTGCTCGACGAAGGCCCGGACGGCGACGAACTCGTCTTCACCACCGGCACCGAGACCCTCAAGGGCAAGGCGATCCGCCGCGACCCGCGGATCTCCCTGGTTGTCGACGACCAGGAGCCGCCGTACTCGTACGTGCAGTTCACCGCCGATGCGCGGCTGACCCACGACCACGACGAGATGCTGGCGTGGGCGACCAGGCTGGGCGGCCGGTACATGGGCGCCGACCGGGCCGAGGAGTACGGCAAGCGCAACGCCGTCCCCGAGGAGTCCCTCGTCAGGGCGAAGATCACGAAGGTGATCGCGCGGGCGGAAATCTCCGGTTGACCGCGGTTCGCTGGTAATCTGCCCCCTGGGGGTGGGGGAATGCCTTCAGGGGACAGACTCGACGCCGTCAAGGCGATCTTCAGCGCAGGCCAGCGGGAGCTGGTGGCCGAGCTGGAACGCCTCGACGGCGGGGCGCGCTTCGGCCGGTCCGCGCGCACGCGGCGGCTGGAGGACGGGGACGTCTTCGAACGTGCCGTCGTCAGCGTGGCCTTTTCGGACGAGTTCTTCGCGGCCGGGCTGTCGGTCGTGCTCCACCCGCGCAACCCGTACGTCCCGGCTTTCGAGGCGCACTTCCGCTACCGCGAAGCCGTCGACGCCTGGTGGTTCGGCGGCAGCGTCGACCTCCTCCCGTGCTACGGCTTCGCCTCGGACGCGACGCACTTCCACCGGGCGTTGAAGAACTACTGCGACACGCTCGACCCGGCGTTCCACGCGCAGGCCAAACGGGCGTGCGACGACCGTTTCCGGCTCCCGCACCGCGACGAGGCACGCGGGATCGGCGGTATCCTCTTCGACCACCTGTGCCTGCCCGGCCCGGACGGCTGGCGGCGGGCGGCCGCCTTCATGGCGGCGGGCATCGCCACGATCGCGCCGGCGTACTTCCCGATCGCCCGGCGGCGGAAGGACCTGCCGCACGGCGAGCGCGAGCGGCAGTGGCAGCTCTACCGCCGCGGGCGGTACGTGGAGTTCGCGCTCGTCCACGACGCGGCGGCCGCCCTGCCGCGTGACGCGGAAGCCGTCCTGATGGCGCTGCCGCCACTGGCGCGGTGGGAGTCGGAGTTCACGCCCGAGCCGGGCAGCCCGGAGGCGGAGCTGGCCGCCTTCCTCGTTCCGCGCGACTGGGCGGCCGGCCTGCCCGTGGCGGCAGGCTGACACCCCAAGCGCCCCAATGTGGCGTTGGGTGCGTCCAGCGCACCCAATGTGGCGTTGGGTGCGTCCACCGCACCCAATGTGGCATTCGGTGCGTCCAGCGCACCCAATGTGGCGTTCGGTGCGTTGGGCGCACCCAAAGTGGCGTTCGGTGCGTCCAGCGCACCCAACGCCACATTGGGGCGGATGGACCGGCGCCCGTACGGCCGTCCGGGCGCGGCCGCCCCGCTGAGCGGGAACACGTTTTCACGGTGGGTGAGGCATCGTGTCCGGTATTGACACGACCCGCTCGGAGGGTGTGAGATCTGTCCCATAGATAGGAAAGTTTCCTAACTATTACCCGGATATCGCCGCCGGTGGTCCGCCGACCATTCCGCCCCCGGTCACCCCCTGTCCCCCCGACCCACGCAGGAGGCTCCCAGTGGCACCCCGTCCACCGTGGCGCGTGGTACTGGCCGGTACCGCCGTCGCGGCGCTCGGCCTGACCGCGCTCAGCCCGGTAACCGCTTTCGCCGCGGACGCCGAGTACGAAGCCGAGAACGCCTCGATCTCCCAAGGCGTCGTCGAGTCGAACCACGCCGGCTACTCCGGCACCGGGTTCGTGAACTTCGACAACGTCGTCGGCAGCTACGTCGAATACTCCGTGAACGCCGCGCAGGCGGGCACGCACACGCTGACCTTCCGCTACGCCAACGGAACCGCCGACAACCGGCCGGTGAAGCTGACCGTCGACGGCGGCGACAAGGGCACCGTCGACTTCCCCGGCACCGGCGCGTGGACGACCTGGAAGACCGTCACCACGACCGTCCAGCTGACCGCCGGGGTCAACAAGATCCGCACCACGTCGACCACCGCCAACGGCGGCCCGAACGCGGACAAGCTCACCGACACCTTCACCGCGCCGGTGGACCCCGAACCGCCGTCGGCGCCGACGAACCTCAAGGCGAGCAACATCCTGCCGACCGCCGCGACCTTCACCTGGACCGCCGCGACCGACAACGTCGGCGTCGTCCGCTACGAGATCAACCGCGGCGGCAACACCCTCAAGACCGTCGACGGGAACACGACCAGCGCGACCGTCGACAACCTGACGCCGAACACCGCCTACGACATCTCCGTCGGCGCGTTCGACGCCGCGGGCAACCCGTCGCAGCAGAGCAACGTGGTCACCTTCACCACCCCGCCGAGCGACGACACCACCCCGCCGACCGTGCCGGGCGACCTGCGCTCCACCGGCGTGACCGCGAACAGCGTTTCCCTGGCGTGGAACGCTTCCACCGACACCGGCGGCACCATCGCCGGCTACGACGTCTACCAGGGTGCCACGAAGGTCGCGACCACGACGTCGCTCGGGACGACGGTCACCGACCTCAGCCCGAACACCTCCTACACCTTCACCGTCAAGGCCCGCGACCCCAACGGGAACAGCTCCGCGGCGAGCAACGCGGTCACCGTGAAGACCGCGGCTCCGGGCGGCGCCGGGGGCATCCCGCAGTACGACAAGGACATCGCGAAGGTCGACCTCGGCTGGTCGGTGGGCTTCCTCCCGAACGGCAACGCGCTGGTGACCGAGCGGGACCGGTTCGAGATCCTGCTGGTGACGCCGTCCGGTCAGAAGACCACGCTGGGCAAGGTGCCGGGCGCGGTCGGCACCAACGGCGAAGGCGGCCTGCTCGGCCTGGCGATCTCGCCGAACTGGGCGTCCGACCATGCGATCTACCTGTACCACACCGCTTCCGGCGACAACCGGATCGTGAAGATGACCTACGACGGCAGCACGCTGTCGTCGACGTCGACGCCGGTGCTCACCGGGATCGCCAAGAACCGCTACCACAACGGCGGCCGGATCAAATTCGGTCCGGACGGCAAGCTCTACGCCACCGTCGGCGACGCGAAGAACAGCGACAACGCGCAGAACAAGAGCTCGCTCAACGGGAAGATCCTGCGGCTCAACCCGGACGGCTCCGCGCCGAGCGACAACCCGTTCTACGCCACCGGCGGCAACGCGCGGTACGTCTGGAGCTACGGACACCGCAACCCGCAGGGCCTGGCCTGGGATTCCCGCGGCCAGCTGTGGACGGCGGAGTTCGGCGAGAGCAGCCAGGACGAGCTCAACCTGATCCAGAAGGGCGGCAACTTCGGCTGGCCCAGCTGCGAAGGCACGCAGGGCAGCTGCAGCGGCTTCATCGCCCCGAAGAAGACCTGGTCGACGTCGCAGGCCGGCCCGAGCGGGGTGGAGATCGTCAACGACTGGATCTACATCGCCGGCGTCACCGGTGAGCAGCTGTTCGCCACGCAGATCAACGCCGCCGGCACCGGCGTCGGCACGGTGTCGACGGTGTTCTCCGGCCGCTGGGGCCGGCTGCGCTCGGTCACGAAGACCCCGGACGGCGGGCTCTGGCTGACGTCGACGAACAACGACAAGAACGGCGGCACGCCGTCGGCGCTGGACAACGTCATCGTGCGGCTGAAGTTCCCCGGTGGCACCACGCCGGGCGGCTTCAAGCTGACCAGCTCCGCCTTCGCCGACAACGCCACCATCCCGGACAAGTACACCTGCGCCGGCGACGGCACGGCGGGCCAGGACCCGTCACCGCCGCTCGCGTGGGGCGCGTCCGACGGCGCGAAGGGCTACGCCATCGTGTTCGCCGACGTCGCCAACGACGGCAACAAGCTGCACTGGGCGATCTGGGACATCCCGGCTTCGGCGAAATCGCTGCCGGAGGGCCTCGGCGCGGGGTACACCGTGCCGAACCAGAGCGGCGCCAAGCAAAAGGCGATGGGCAGCGGCGCGAACGCGCAGAAGTATTTCGGTCCCTGCCCGGGCGGGTCCAGCCACCCGTACACGTTCACGCTTCACGCGCTGAACACCGCGACGGTCCCCGGCCTGAGCTCGTCCTCGACGATGGCCCAGATCGAGACGGCGATCAAGGGCGCCTCGACGGCCACCGTGAAGCTGCGCGGCAAGTCCAGCGCGGCGGCCGGGTAGAAGCCGCGGCAGGGGTGACCGGAGCGGCGCCGGTCATCCCTGCCGCCCTGGCGCCGAGCAGCGCCTCAGCCCGGCTCGGCGAGACTGCGGAGGTGGGCGTCGACGTCGAAGCCGTGCTCCTCCAGCCGCCGCCGGGCCAGCAGCAGCTCGTCGGAGGTGAAGAGTTCGGCGTACTCGTCCCGGAGCATGGTCGCCTCGGAGCTGCGGCCGAGCTGGTTCTTCGCCCAGAGCACGGTGAACCCGCCCGCGGTCCCGGCCCCGCGCAGCAGCAGGCGGGCCGCTTCGACACCGCCGTGCTCGCGCACCATGCGCTCGAACTGGGCCGGCCGGTAACCGTAGTCCCTGGCCAGCACCCGGCACCCGTCGAGCAGATCCTCGGTGAACCTCGCGGCGAGCCGGGGATCGGCCGGGACGGGAACGGCTGGTTCGGGCATGGGACACCTCTCGACGGGACGGCTTGCCCCCTTAGTCGCGGACGGGCCCCGTTTCGCTACGCCATTAGCGGGACGAATCGACGCGGTTTTGCTACAGAGAGTCGAAGTGCGCCGTCCGATCCCGCCAGACCGGGGCATACCACCCCAACCGGACATCGCAGAACTGTCGGTGGCCGCTGCCATGATGGGCCGCATGCGAACAGTGGTCCACGGCGACGTCCACGTCCACTATGGACAGATCTACGTGCACAGCGAGGCCGGTGAGCCGTTCGAGGGCGACCTGAGCGCCTGCTTCGCCGGGCAGCGCAACGGGCTCTGCGGCGCCGCCGTGCGCGGGCACCTCTTCCTCATCACCGGGCTGCACACCGGCGAAGTCGGCTTCACCGCCGAGGTGCACGAGACCGAACCGCCGGACGCCGGCGGGGAGGACGTCGTCGAGGCGTCCTTCCGCGCCGATGGCGCGGCGAGGCTGGTCACCTGGGGCGGCGAGGACTGGTGGGACCTCGAGCTGGCGCCGGGCGACTACCGCGTCCGCTACAGCGGCACCGGGATGGACGCGGGCCGCGAGCGCGACACCCGGCCCGGCGACGAGCCCCGGCAGGACACCTACCTGCTGCAGTTCTGGCCCGCGCCGCCGGCACCCGACACCGTCGTCCGCGAAAGCAGCGCGATCGCCGCGTACTGGCACGGGCTCACCAGCCGAACAGACCGCCCATGATCCGGGCGCAGCGGGCCGTCATCGCCGCCGCGTCCTCGTCCGGACGGTCGATCCACCAGCTGATCAGCGAGTCGACCACGCCGGTCCAGACCTGTGCCACGGCCTCGATGTCCACCGGGTCGGCCAGGCCGCGCGACGTCAGCAGCTGTGTCGCGCCGAGCAGGGCGAAGGTGTCCAGGCGGCGCCGGTAGTCCGCGGCCGCGGCGGCGATGTCGCCCCTGGCCGGCACCGTCGTGTCGCGCAGCAGCCGCCACGCGTAGCGGTCGTGGTCGAAGGTCGTGAAGATCGCCGCGAGGACCTTCAGCGGCATCTGGTCGGGCTCGCCACCGGCCGCCATGGTCGTCGCGACGCCTTCGGTGAGCCGGTCGCCCGCCCGGTGCAGGCAGGCGAGATAGAGCCCGTCCTTGGAGCCGAAGTACTGGTACAGCAACGGCTTCGTGACCCCGACCCGGCGCGCGATCTCGGCCATCGACGCCCCGGAGTACCCGGCGCGGCCGAACTCCTCGGTGCCGGCCACGACGAGCTGCGCCTCGCGCTCTTCGCGGGGCATCCCCTTGGTCCCGACCGCCCTTGACTCCGTCACGCCCCAGAGCCTACCGTCGGTTAAGTGACCCGAGAGTAAGTTACCAGGTGGTCAGATCGAGGAGGCGACGTGGCCGAGTTCCTGGCGCACCTGCGCGACCCCGTGCTGTTCGCGATTCCGGTGTTCCTGCTGTTCGTGACCATCGAAATCGTCGCGGTGCACGTGCTCGGCCACGACGACGACGTGATCGGCTACAGCCTCGCCGACACCCGCACGAGCATGCTGATGGGCACCGTCTCGGTCGGGGTCAACGCGCTGTTCCGGCTGGTCATGCTGGTCGCGTTCGCCGCGCTGTTCGAGCTCGCGCCGGTGAAGTTCGACCCGCACGACTGGTGGACGTGGGTGCTCATGCTGCTCGGCCAAGAGCTGGTGTTCTACGCCTACCACCGCGCCAGCCACCGCGTGCGGCTGCTGTGGGCCGGGCACCAGGTGCACCACTCCAGCGAGCACTACAACTTCTCGACGGCGCTGCGCCAGAAGTGGACGCCCTACT
Source organism: Amycolatopsis sp. NPDC051128 (assembly GCF_040682715.1). Lineage (NCBI taxonomy): Bacteria > Bacillati > Actinomycetota > Actinomycetes > Pseudonocardiales > Pseudonocardiaceae > Amycolatopsis > Amycolatopsis sp. NPDC051128. The sequence goes on from NZ_JBFBBN010000022.1 coordinate 58,203, forward strand.
TCCAGCTGCCGTTCTGGTCGGTGCTGGCGCTGTGCGGGATCCCGCCGTGGATGATCCTGACCGGCCTGTCGATCGACCTCGTCTACCAGTTCTTCGTGCACACCGAAAAGGTCGGCAAGCTGCCGCGCTGGTTCGAATACGTCTTCAACACCCCGTCGCACCACCGGGTCCACCACGGCAGCGACGCCGAATACCTCGACGCGAACTACGGCGGCATCCTGATCATTTGGGACCGGATGTTCGGCAGCTTCGTCCCGGAAGGCAAGCGGCCGACCTACGGGCTGACGAAGAACATCGGCACCCACAACCTGCTCGAGGTCGGCTTCCACGAGTACGGCTCGATCCTGCGCGACCTGCGCGGCGCCCGGACGTGGCGCGAGCGCGCGGGGTACGTGTTCGGCCCGCCGGGCTGGCGGCCCGAACACGTACCCGCCTGACCTACGCCGTTTCCTGCAGCGCGTTCTCGGGCCGGATCGCCGCCGGGAGGCTGTCCAGCGGCGGCCGCTGCGGGGACGACAGGTCGGTCAGGACCAGTTCGCGCTCGACGCCGTCCGCGGAGGCGCCGCGCTGGAACTGAGCGAGCATCGTGGCCGGCGGGATCGCCGTGACCAGGCGGCCGTGGCGTTCCAGGCGGTCGAAGAGCGTCTGCATGATCTGCCCGGACATCCGGCCCAGTGCCTGCGTGCTCTGGTGCCGGTGCACGCGGTGGCCGAGGTCGACCTGCGCCAGCGCGTCGAGGCCGCGCAGCTCCAGCAGGTCGATGAGGTGCCCGATCTCGACGCCGTAGTTCACGACGAACGGGATGCTCTCCAGCACCTCGCGGCGCCCCGCGTACTCGCCGGCCAAGGGCTGGACGAAGCCGGACAGCTCCGGCCAGAACATGTTGAGCAGCGGCCGCGCGACGAGTTCGGTGACCCGGCCGCCGCCTTCCGGCTCGCTGCCCGCCGCGCCGTTCAGCGGGCGGTGGTAGAAGCCCTTCACGTAGGCCACCGACGGGTCGGAGAGCAGCGGGCCGAGCAGCCCGGTCACGTAGTCCGTGGTGAAGTCGTAGAGGTCGCCGTCGACGAAGACGACGAGGTCGCCGGTCGTCGCCGCGACACCCTTCCACAGCGCTTCGCCCTTGCCCGCCAGTCCTTCGAGGGCGGGGAAGACGGCGTCCTGCGCGACGACATCCGCCCCCGCGGCCGCGGCGACCTCGGCGGTGGCGTCGGTCGAGTGGCTGTCGACGACGAGGATCTCGTCGACCAGGCGCCCCTGCAGCTCTTCGCGGATCGCGGTCACGATCGCGCCGACCGTGGCTTCCTCGTTCCGGGCCGGGATGACGACGGAGACCGTGGTGCCGCGCTTGGCCGCGACGAGGTCTTCGATGGTCCAGTCGCCGGCTTTGCTGCTGCGCCGGGCGAGCCAGGTGCCGACCTCCGGCGATACCTGCAGCCGCGCGTGACTCTTGCGCATGCTTTCCCCTTCCCTCGTTCGGCGTATCCCTCCGACCGAGGTTCGAGGTGCCGCGTTTCGGCAACGACTTCGCTGTGCTACCGGAGTGTTACGGGTTCGGGCCGCGGGCACCGATCCCGTTAACCGGACAGGACCACGGGCCGGGTCTCAAGCGCCCCAATGTGGCGTTCGGTGCGTCCAGCGCACCCAATGTGGCGTTCGGTGCATCCAACGCACCCAATGTGGCGTTCGGTGCATCCAACGCACCCAATGCCACATTGGGGCGCATGCCGGCCGGCGGCTAAGCGTCCTCTTCTTCGAGCATCTCCGGCGTCACCGCGGACTCGGTGTCCGGGATCTTCAGGTCCTTGGCCCGCTTGTCCGCCATCGCGAGCAGCCGGCGGATGCGGCCCGCGACCGCGTCCTTCGTCATCTGCGGTTCCGACAGCTGGCCCAGCTCCTCCAGCGACGCCTGCCGGTTGGACAGCCGGAGCTTGCCCGCCGCCAGCAGGTGGTCCGGGGCCGTCTCGCCGAGGATCTCCAGCGCGCGCTCCACCCGGGCCGCCGCCGCGACCGCCGCGCGGGCCGACCGGCGCAGGTTCGCGTCGTCGAAGTTCGCCAGGCGGTTCGCCGTCGCGCGGACCTCTCGGCGCATCCGGCGTTCTTCCCACTGCAGCACGCTCGTGTGCGCGCCGAGGCGGGTCAGCAGCGCGCCGATCGCGTCGCCGTCGCGGACCACCACCCGGTCGGCGCCGCGGACCTCGCGGGACTTCGCCTGGATGCCCATCCGGCGGGCCGCGCCGACGAGCGCCAGCGCCGCCTCCGGGCCGGGGCAGGTCACCTCGAGCGACGACGAGCGGCCCGGTTCCGTCAGGGACCCGTGCGCGAGGAACGCGCCCCGCCACGCGGCTTCCGCGTCGGCCACGCCGCCGGACACCACGGCCGCGGGCAGCCCGCGCACCGGGCGGCCGCGCTGGTCGATCAGCCCGGTCTGCCGGGCCAGGCCCTCACCGTCCTTCACCACGCGCACCACGTAGCGGGTGCCCTTGCGCAGCCCGCCGGTGGCGGTGATGACGTGGACGTCCGAGTGGTGGCCGTACAGCTCGTGGATCTCCTTGCGCAGCCGTCGCGCGACCGAGCCCGTGTCCAGCTCCGCCTCCACGACCACCCGGCCGGCCACGATGTGCAGCCCGCCGGCGAAGCGAAGCAGCGACGCGACCTCCGCCCGGCGCGGCCCGATCTTCGTGATCTCCAGCCGGCTCAGCTCGTCCTTCACCGCGGCGGTCATCGCCATTACTGCCCCTCCCTGCCTTTCGCTCCTCCCCCGAGCTCCCCGCCCCTGCCGAGACCGAGAGCCTCCCGCATGCATCGCGCGAGCGCATCAGGATCATGCCGTCCCGCTACTTCCGGGTCGCCCACCGCCCCCAGGTGCGCGCGCCCGCCGAGCCGTTCCGCCGCGCGCCGGAGATTCGCCGGGTCGGGGACGGAATCGCGGTCCGCGATCACCGCGTCGACCCGCAGATCGGGCGCGTGCTCGAGGAGTACGTCCAGGTGCCGCTCCGGGGAGAAGCCCGCGGTTTCCCCCGGCTGGGGGACAAGGTTGAGCACGAGCACCTTCGTCGCGGCCGTCCGCACGAGCGCGTCGTGCAGCCCCGGCACCAGCAGGTGCGGCAGCACACTCGTGAACCACGAGCCGGGGCCGAGGAACACGACGTCGGCGGCCAGCACCGCGTCGACCGCCTCCGCGCACGCCTGCGGCGGCCGCCCCGAGCGGCCCGGGGTGTGCAGGCTCACCCGCCGCACCTGCCCGGGCGTCGAGGCCACCGCGACCTGACCGCGGATCGTGCGCAGCGCCGCCGGGTCCTCGCTGTCGAGGCCGCTGACCTCGCCTTCGATGTCCAGCGGCTCCGGCGACATCGGCAGCACGCGGCCCGAGACGCCCATCAGGCGGCAGGCCTCGTCGAGCGCGGCGACCGGGTCGCCGAGCACCTCGAACAGCCCGGCCAGCAGCAGGTTCCCCACCGCGTGCCCGGCCAGCGCGCCGTCACCGCCGAACCGGTGCTGGAAGACCTCGGCCCACAGCGTGCCGCCGTCCTCCGCGGCGAAGGCGGCGAACGCCTGCCGGAGGTCGCCGGGTGGCAGCAGCCCGAGTTCGCGCCGCAGCCTGCCGGACGATCCGCCGTCGTCGGCCACGGTCACGATCGCGGTGACGTCGGGGGTGACCCGCCGCACGGCGGACAGCGTGGCGTGCAGCCCGTGGCCGCCGCCGAGGGCGACCGCGCGCACGTTATTCACGACCAAGGTCGCGGTGCACCACCTTCACGGCCATTCCGTCCTCTTTGGACAGGCGCTGGGCGAGCTCCACGGACAGCGCCACGCTGCGGTGCTTGCCGCCGGTGCAGCCCACCGCCAGGGTCAGGTACCGCTTGCCCTCGCGCTTGTAGCCGGCCCCGATCAGCCGCAGCAGCTGGTGGTAGCGGTCGAGGAACTCCTCGGCCCCCTCCTGCGAGAGGACGTAGTTGCGGACCTCCCCGTCGAGCCCGGTGTGCTCGCGCAGCTCCGGGATCCAGAACGGGTTCGGCAGGAAGCGGACGTCCATCACCAGGTCGGCGTCCATCGGCAGACCGTACTTGTAGCCGAAGGACAGCACGGTGACCCGGGTCTGGGTGCTCGCCTCGGAGCCGAACGCGTCCTCGATCTTGGCGCGCAGGTCGTGCACCGACAGCGACGACGTGTCGAGCACCAGGTCGGCCTCTTCGCGCAGCGGCTCCAGCAGCGTCCGCTCCGCCGTGATGCCGTCGGCGAGCCGGCCGTCGCCCTGCATCGGGTGGCCCCGGCGCACGGCCTCGAAGCGCCGCACCAGCACGGCGTCGGTCGCCTCCAGGAACAGCACGCGCGGCTTGTAGCCCCGCGCGTCCAGGTCCTTGATCACGGAGGCGAGGTCGTCGGTGAACGCGCGTGAGCGCACGTCCATCACCACCGCCACCTTCGTGATCGCGCCACGCGCCTGCGCGCCCAGCTCCACCATGGTGGCGATCAGCTCCGGCGGCAGGTTGTCCACGACGAACCAGCCCAGATCCTCCAGGCACTTCGCCGCGGTGCTGCGGCCGGCCCCGGACAACCCGGACACCACCGCGACCTCCATGCCGGATCCGCGGATTTCCTCTTGCGCACTCACTGTCGTTCCCTACTCCCCTGCTCTGTGCCGTTGCTCGCACCGGACTCCCCGGCCAGCGCGGCGACCACGGCCTCCGCCGTGCGCCTGCCGAAGCCGGGCACCGCCTCGATCTCTTCGATCCTGGCCTGCTTGAGCTTCTTCACCGAGCCGAAATGCTTGATCAGCGCGGTGCGGCGAGCCTGCCCCAGCCCGGGCACACTGTCCAATTCGGACTTCTGCAACCGCTTGGAGCGCTTCTCGCGGTGGTAGGCGATGGCGAACCGGTGGGCCTCGTCGCGCAGCCGCTGCAGCAGGTAGAGGCCCTCCGACGTGCGGGGCAGGATCACCGGATCCGGGTCGGCGGGCAGCCACACCTCTTCGAGCCGCTTGGCCAGCCCCACCACGGAGATGTCGGTGATGCCGAGCTCGGCCAGCACGTCCGCGGCCGCGGTGGCCTGCGGGCCCGCGCCGTCGACCACCAGCAGGTTCGGCGGGTAGGCGAACTTCTTCGGCCGCCCGGTCTCCGGGTCCAGCCCCGGCTTCGAGGAATCCGCCTCCTCGGCGGTTTCCTTCAGGTAGCGGTAGAACCGCCTTCGCACGACCTCGGCGATCGAGGCGACGTCACCCTCCGTGGCCGCCTCGCGCAGCGCGAAGCGGCGGTACTCGGACTTGCGCGCGAGCCCGTCCTCGAAGACCACGAGCGACGCCACGACGTCGCTGCCCTGGATGTGGCTGATGTCGACGCACTCGATGCGCAGCGGCGCGGTGTCGAGGCCGAGGAATTCCTGCAGCTCGGTGAGCGCCGCGGAACGCGCCGTCAAGTCACCAGCCCGCCGCAGCTTGTGCTGGGTGAACGCCTCCCCCGCGTTGCGCTGCACCGTCTCCGCGAGGGCCTTCTTGTCGCCGCGCTGCGGCACCCGCAGCTGCACCCTCGACCCGCGCAGCCCGGTCAGCCACTCGGCGAGCGCGTCCGCGTCCGCGGGCAGCTCGGGCACCAGGATCTCGCGCGGAACCACCGGCCCCGCGTCGACGTCGTCGCGGGCGTCCAGCTCGGCCTCGTCGCCGTAGAACTGGGTGAGGAAGTGGTCGACCAGCGCCGGGACGTCCATCTCCTCGGCCTTGTCGATCACCCAGCCGCGCTGGCCGCGGACCCGGCCGCCGCGCACGTGGAAGACCTGGACCGCGGCTTCGAGGTCGTCGTGCGCGAACGCGACGACGTCGGCGTCCGTGCCGTCGCCGAACACCACGGCCTGCTTCTCCATCGCCCGCCGCAGCGCGCCGAGGTCGTCGCGCAGCCGGGCGGCGCGCTCGAACTCCAGCTCCGCCGACGCGGCGGCCATCTCGTTCTCCAGGCGCCGGATCATCGCGTCGGTCTTGCCGGCCAGAAAATCGCAGAAGTCCTCGACGATCGCGCGGTGCTCGTCGGCCGAGACCCGGCTCACGCACGGCGCCGAGCACTTGTCGATGTAGCCGAGCAGGCAGGGCCTGCCGATCTGGCCGTGCCGCCGGAACACCCCGGCCGAGCAGGTGCGCGCCGGGAACACCCGCAGCAGCAGGTCGAGCGTCTCGCGGATGGCCCACGCGTGCGCGTACGGGCCGAAGTACCGGACGCCCTTCTTGCGCGCGCCGCGGTAGACGTGCAGGCGCGGGAACTCCTCGCTCAGCGTCACCGCGAGCATCGGGTAGCTCTTGTCGTCCCGGTAGCGGACGTTGAACCGCGGGTCGAACTCCTTGATCCAGTTGTACTCGAGCTGGAGGGCCTCGACCTCGGTGCTCACGACCGTCCACTCGACGCTCGCGGCCGTGGTGACCATCTGCCGGGTGCGCGGGTGCAGGCCGGCGAGGTCGGCGAAGTACGAGTTCAGCCTCCCGCGCAGGCTTTTCGCCTTGCCGACGTAGATGACCCGCTTGGTCGCGTCGCGGAACTTGTACACGCCAGGGGCATCCGGGATGCTCCCCGGCGAGGGACGGTAGGTGGTCGGGTCAGCCACGTCCCCAGCCTATGGCCCGCCACCGACAGTTCTCGGTGGCCCCCCGCTGTCCGATCCGCCGGAAGTCGGGTCTTCGTTCCGCTTCCGACTTTGGTCGGTGTCCGTATCTGTGAACCGGTGGTTACTTTCCGACCGGCCGATCCGGTCCCCTCCGAAAGGATCACCACCTTGAGCTCTCTCCGTCTTCTCGGCGCCGCCTCGGCGGCCGCCGTCGCGCTGACCCTCGCCGGTGGCGCGGTCGCCACCGCGGGCGTGCAGCCGAACATCGTCGGCGGCACCACCGCGTCCGCGGTCTCCTGGGGCGCCCAGGTGTACGTCAACACGCCCGGCCGCGACTACCAGGGCTTCAACTGCTCCGGCACGGTCGTCGCCGCGCGCTGGGTGCTGACCGCGGTGCACTGCCTCGACCAGGACGGCTCGGGCATGTACGTCCGGGTCGGCAGCAACACGCTGCTGTCGGGCACGAAGATCGCCGTCGACCGCGAGTACGAGTCCCCGAACGGCGACATCGCGCTGCTGCACCTGGCGTCGGCGACCAGCACCTCGCCGATCTCGCTGGGGAGCTCGGACCCGGCCACCGGCAGCACCAACCAGATCTACGGCTGGGGCCGCACCACCCCGACCGGCCCGCCGGCGTCGTCGCTGAAGACGGCGAACGTCCAGGTGACCGGCCGGTCCACGGACGCCTACGGCGGCCGCGCGATCCAGAGCGTCGGCGTCAACGGCTCGGCGTGGAAGGGCGACTCGGGCGGGCCGCAGGTGTCGGGTGGGGTGCAGGTCGGCGTCGCGTCGACGGTCCAGAACCAGAGCGGGTCGAACACGCGCGGCACGAACAACTACGCGAGCGTGGCGGCCAGCCGGTCCTGGATCCGGACGACCGCCGGCGTCTGAGGTCGCTTCTCCGGGGCGGCGCGGTCACCCGCGCCGCCCCGTTCCTGTCGGTGCTTTGTGGGATGCTCGCGGGCATGCGGATCGCCACCTGGAACGTGAACTCCATCGTCCCCCGCCTGCCGCGGGTGCTGGACTGGCTGGAGAAGACCGCACCGGACGTGCTGTGCCTGCAGGAGCTGAAGAACACGACCGAGGCGTTCCCGGCAGGCGAGATCCGGGCGCTGGGGTACGAGGTCGCCGCGCACGGGCTGGGCCAGTGGAACGGCGTGGGGATCGTGTCCCGCGTGGGGCTGGCCGACGTCGTGCGCGGGCTGCCGGACGAGCCGCGGTTCGGCGGGGCCTCGGAAGCCCGCGCGATCGGAGCCACGTGCGGCGGCGTCCGGGTGTGGTCGGTGTACGTGCCGAACGGGCGCGAGCCCGGCAACCCGCACTACGCGTACAAGCTCGAGTGGCTGGAGTCGCTGCGGTCGCTGGCGGAGTCGGAGCTGAAGTCCGACGGGCCGTTCGCGGTGCTGGGCGACTTCAACGTCGCCCCGACCGACGCCGACGTCTGGGACATCGCGTTGTTCGCGGAGTCGACGCACGTGACGGAGCCGGAGCGGGCGGCGCTGGCCCGCCTGCGCGACCTGGGCCTGTCGGACGTCTTCCCGCGGCCGCTGAAGTACGACCACCCGTTCACGTACTGGGACTACCGCGCGGGCAATTTCCCGAACAACAGGGGCATGCGGATCGACCTGGTGTACGGCAACACGACCTTCACGGACGCGGTGACGGATTCCTATGTGGACCGTGAGGCCCGGAAGGGCAAGGGCCCGTCCGACCACGCGCCGATCGTCGTCGACCTGGACCTCTGACCCGCTCAGCCGCCGGTGGCCGCGCGGTGCAGCTTCCGCAAGGCCCGCACCGCCTCCACCGCGCGGTCCCGGTCGACGGCCTGCACCGCCATCACCGCGTGGTACTCGTCGTCGGGCAGCTCCAGCCGTGCCCACGACGCGCCGTCGGGAAAGCTCACCGACAGCACGTCGCTCCACGCGAACCGCCGGGTCATCAGCACGTTCCGGACCTCGATGCCGTCCTCGTCGGCCCGCACCCTGGCGATCGCGAACAGCATCACCCCCGCCGCCAGCAGGATCCCGATGCCGACCATCGCCGCCTGGTCGGAACGCTGGAAGCGGACGCCGGTGTCGCCGTTGCGCAGCAGCACCGCCACCACCACGAACACCGCCAGCAGCGCCACCGCCAGCACGCTGCACATGATCAGCGCACGGCGTGGGCGGACCACCAGGACAGTACTCACGTTCACACGAATCCCCGCTCGGTCCACGGCTGGCGCAGGCTCCGCAGCACGTGCGCCGAATCGAGGGCCGCGACCGTCGCCTCGTAGCCCTTGTCCTCCTTCGAGCCCGGCCGCCCCGACCGGTCGACCGCCTGCTCCTGCGTGTCGCACGTCAGGACGCCGTTGCCGACCGGGGTGCTCTCGTCGAGCGCCACCCGGGTCAGGCCCGCCGTCACCGCGTCGCAGACGTACTCGAAGTGCGGGGTGCCGCCGCGGACCACCACGCCGAGCGCGACGACCGCGTCGTGGTTGCGGGCCAGCGCCTGCGCCACCACCGGGAGCTCGATCGCGCCGGCCACCCGGACGACGGTCGGCTCCTCTTCCAGCTCCGCCGCCTTGGCCGCGGCCAGCGCGCGCTCCAGCAGGACGTCGGTGATGTCCGCGTTCCACCGGGTGGCCACGATGCCGAGCTTCAGCGCCTTGCAACCGGACAGGTCCAGCTGGACGTCCGGCCGGCCTTCACCGCTCACAGTGCTCCTCCGTCGGGGTGCTCGGTCCCGGCGCCGACCTGGTCGTAGTGCTCCAGCTGGGCCAGGTCGTGGCCCATCCGGTCGCGCTTGGTCCGCAGGTAGCGCAGGTTCTCCGGGTTCGGCGAGATCGGCAGCGGCACCCGCCCGGTGACGCGCAGGCCGTAGCCCTCGAGGCCGATCCGCTTGGCCGGGTTGTTCGACAGCAGCCGCATGGTGCGGACACCGAGGTCGCAGAGGATCTGCGCGCCGGTGCCGTAGTCGCGGGCGTCGGCCGGGACGCCGAGCGCCAGGTTGGCGTCGACGGTGTCCGCGCCGTCGTCCTGCAGCTGGTAGGCCTGCAGCTTGTGCAGCAGGCCGATGCCGCGGCCTTCGTGGCCGCGGATGTAGAGCACGACGCCGCGCCCCTCGGTGGCCACCGCTTCCAGCGCCGCCTCCAGCTGCGGGCCGCAGTCGCAGCGCAGGGAGCCGAAGACGTCGCCGGTGAGGCACTCGGAGTGGACGCGGACGAGGATGTCCTGGCCGTCGCCGATCTCGCCGTAGACGAACGCGACGTGCTCGATGCCGTCCAGGAGCGAGTCGTAGCCGACCGCGCGGAACGTGCCCGCGGCCAGCGGGATGCGCGCCTCGGCGACCCGCTCGACCTGCTTCTCGGTGCGGCGGCGGTAGGCGATCAGGTCGGCGATGGTGATGATGGCGAGGTCGTGGTCGGCGGCGAACACCTCGAGCTCGTCGCGGCGCGCCATGTCGCCTTCGTCCTTCTGCGACACGATCTCGCACAGCACGCCGGCCGGAGCGAGCCCGGCCATCCGGGCCAGGTCGACCGACGCCTCGGTGTGCCCGGGACGGCGCAGCACGCCGCCCTCCTTCGCGCGCAGCGGCACGACGTGCCCGGGACGGCGGAAGTCCTTCGCGGTGGACTTCGGGTCGGCCAGCAGCCGGATCGTGTGCGCGCGGTCGGCGGCGGAGATGCCGGTGCTGATGCCGGCGGCGGCGTCGACCGTGACGCTGTACGCGGTGCCCCGCGCGTCCTGGTTGGTGTGGTACATCGGCGGCAGGTCCAGCCGGTCGGCCTCGGCTTCGGTCAGCGCCACGCAGACGTAGCCCGAGGTGTAGCGCACCATGAACGCCAGCAGCTCCGGCGTCGCCTTCTCGGCGGCGAAGATGAGGTCACCCTCGTTCTCGCGGTCCTCGTCGTCGACCACGACGACGGGGCGGCCCGCCGCGATGTCCGCGATCGCCCGCTCGATGGCGTCGGCGTCGAAGACCGCTCCGGCGCCGCACGGGGTCCAGCCTGCTTCGGGCTCTGCCGCACTCGTCTCACTCATGACCGCTCCTCCGCGCCGCCGTCCCCATTGTTGCCTCGCCCGCGCAGGTGCGGCGTGGCGAGTTTCTCCACGTACTTCGCGACCACGTCGACCTCGAGGTTGACCAGGTCGCCGGGCTCGCGGCGGCCGAGGGTCGTCGCTTCCAGGGTGGTCGGGATCAGGGCCACCGCGAACTCCTCGGCGGTGATCGCCGCGACGGTCAGGGAGACGCCGTCGACCGCGATGGAGCCCTTCTCGACCACGTACCGGGCCAGGTGCTCCGGCAGCGCGAACGTCGTGACGCCCTTCGCGTCGCGGGCCAGGAAGACGCCGGTGCCGTCCACGTGGCCCTGCATGATGTGCCCGCCGAGGCGGCCGCCCGCGGGCGTCGCGCGCTCGAGGTTGACCGCGTCGCCGACGGCGACCTTCGCCAGGCTGGACCGCCGCAGCGTCTCGTGGACGACGTCGACGGTGAACTCGCCGCCGCCCACCTCGACGACGGTCAGGCACACCCCGCTGACCGCGATCGAGTCGCCGTGCCCGGCGTCGCCGGTGACCAGCGGGCCGCGGACCCGCAGCCGGGCCGCGTCGGTCAGCTGCTCGACCGCGGTGATCTCGCCGATCTCCTCGACTATGCCGGTGAACACGTCCGCTGCCTCCTCGTAGCCGGTCCTTCCATCCAACACCCGCCGCGGCCCGGTGGCTTCTCCGGTGCCGCTGCGAGATCAGCCGGCCCGGCCGCGGACCGCCTGCTCGCGCAGCGCGGCGATCGCCTTGCCCGGGTCTTCGGCGCCGTAGACGGCGGATCCGGCGACGAAACAGTCGACGCCCGCTTCGGCGGCCTGCTCGATGGTCTCGGCGTTGATCCCGCCGTCGATCTCGACGACCAGCTTCAGGTGCCCGGTGTCGACCAGCCGCCGCGCGGCGCGGACCTTCGCCAGGACGTCCGGCATGAACGACTGCCCGCCGAAGCCCGGCTCGACCGACATCACCAGCAGCGTGTCGTAGTGCTTGAGCGCGTCGAGCCACGGCTCGAGCGCGGTGCCCGGCTTGATCGAGAGACCGGCCTTCGCGCCCGCGGCGCGCAGGTTCTTCGCCAGCGCGACCGGGTCCTTCGCGGCCTCGGCGTGCACGGTGACGTTGTAGGCGCCGGCCTCGGCGTACCCGATCGCCCAGCGGTCGGGGTCGTCGATCATCAGGTGACAGTCGATCGGCACGTCGGTGGTCTTCAGCAGCGCCTGGACGACGGGCAGGCCCAGGGTCAGGTTGGGCACGAAGTGCGCGTCCATGACGTCGACGTGGACCCAGTCGGCGCGGGTATCCCCGCCGCCGGCCACCGCGGCGATCTCCTCGCCGAGCCGGGCGAAGTCCGCCGCGAGAATGCTGGGTGCGATCAATGGTCGGTCTGCCACGTCCCGAGTGTAGGAGGACGGCGCTAACGCCGACTAACCGGTTGTGACCAGGATCTGGCTCCGGAGAGGGAGGTCACGGGCCGCCTGGACCCCATAACCTCGGCCGCATGTCCGATTTCGCGAGATCCTTGCTGCGCCCCGGTGGCTACCGCAGCGTCCCCTACGCCGTGCTGGGCGCGGTGCCGGCCTTCCCGGTGGCGCCCTTCGCCGTGCCGTGGGCCCTGCTGAGTCCCGCGGGGTGGCCGCGGCTCCTGCTCGCCGTGCTGACCCTCGCGGTGCTGCTCGGACTGCTCGGACTGCTCGGACCGGTGCGGCGGATAGGCGTCGCTGTCGCGAACGGCCTGCTCGGCACGGACCTGCCCGCGCCCGGCCGCGCGCGCCCCGCTTGGCCGGACCGGCTGCGGTCCGGGGCCTGGCTCGTCCTGCACAGCGGGTTCGGCGGGCTGCTGCTCGGCGTCGACGGCCTCCTCGTTCTCGGCGTCCTCATGCCGGCGATGTGGCTGAACGGCGACCAGGGACAGTTCGCGTTCTTCGGCGCGACCGCCGCCGCCGGGCCGTGGACGCTGCCGGTCGCCCTAATCATGCTGGTGGCCGCGCTGCTGGTCACCGCCGCCGCCACCCGCGGCTTCCGGGCGGGCGCGATCGCGCTGCTCGGGCCGTCCGCGGCCGAACGCGCGGCGCTGGCCGAACGGCGGGCGGCGATGCTGGCCCAGCGCAACCGGCTGGCCCGCGAGCTGCACGACTCGATCGGGCACACACTCACGACGTCGACGATCCAGGCGGCGGCCGCGGCCGACCTGGTCGAAGCGGATCCCGCCCAGGTCCGGCGGGCACTCGGCACGATCGAAGAAGCCTCGCGCACCGCACTCGAAGACCTCGACCACGTGCTCGGCCTGCTCCGCGAAGAACCGGCGGCGAAGGAGCCGACGCGCACGCTGACCGAGGTCGACGTCCTCGCCGTGCGCGCCCGCGAAGCCGGGCTCGACGTCCGCCTGGCCGTCACCGGGCCGGTGGCCGCGCTGCCCGCCACGGTGTCGCGCGAGGGTTACCGGATCGTCCAGGAAGGCCTCACCAACGCGCTGCGGCACGCCGGCCCCGGCGCGGTGGACGTCCGGGTCGTCGCGGGGCCGGAGCGGCTGGAGATCGCCGTCGTCAACGCGCTGCCCGGCGACCGGCCGCGGACCGGGCGGCGCGGGCTGACCGGGCTGACCGAGCGCGTCGAAGCCCTGCGCGGCGAGCTCGACGCCGGTCCGGACGGCGAGCGGTGGCGGCTGAGCGCGACGATCCCGCTGCGGACGGGCACATGAGCCCGACGGTGCTGCTCGCCGACGACGAGCCGCTGGTCCGCACCGGGCTGCGGGCGCTGCTGGAACAGCAGGGCCTGCCGGTGGTCGGCGAGGCCGCCGACGGCGGCGAAGTGCTCGCCGAGGTCCGGCGGAGCCGGCCGGACGTCGTGCTGATGGACGTCCGGATGCCCGGCACCGACGGCATCGAGGCCACCCGGCAGCTGGTGGCGGCGCTCGCGGAACCACCGAAGATCCTCGTCGTCACGACGTTCGACAACGACGACTACGTGCACGAAGCCCTGCTGGCCGGGGCCAGCGGGTTCCTGCTGAAGCGGGCGCGCAAGGAGGAGATCGCGCACGCCGTGCGGACCGTCGCGGCCGGAGAGTCGCTGCTGTTCCCGGCGGCGATCCGGCGGCTGGTCAGCGCCCGGCCGCCGGGCGGGAAGCACGCGCGGGCGGCGAAGACGCTCACCCGGCGCGAAGCCGAGGTGCTCCGGCTGATCGCCACCGGACTGTCCAACCAGGACATCGCGGCGGCGCTGGTGATCAGCCTCGAGACGGTCAAGTCGCACGTGGGCAACATCTTCACCAAGCTCGGCGCCGGCAACCGCAGCCAGGCCGTCGTGATCGCCTACGAAGCCGGGGTGGTCCGGCCCGGGCACGTCGACGGCCGATGACCGGCGTGGTGGGGTATACCCCAGGAAGATCCGGCGGTCTGCCCCATCCCGCCGGGTGTCCCGGTTCCCCTAGCGTGGGGATATCGAGACAACAGGGGGTTCATTCATGCGAAAGTCCTTACGCGGCAGGCGGGTCGTCGCCGTCGGCACACTCGTCGCGTTGCTCGCGGCCACCACGGCGGCACCCGCGCTCGCCGCCACCGGCCCCGTCCAGGCCGGCCTGGACGTGCTGACCGCCCAGGACGGCGTGCCGGGCGGCGAAGCCGTGATCCAGGACGGCGGCCGGACGCGGGTGGTACGCAGCGGCACCGGCGACGTCGTCACCGGGAAACCGTTCCCGCGCAACGGTTCCTTCCGGGCGGGCAGCGTCACGAAGACGTTCGTCGCGACTGTGATCCTGCAGCTCGTCGGCGAAGGCCGGGTGAAACTGGACGCGCCGGTCGAGCGGTACCTGCCCGGGCTCCTGCCGGACCGGCGGATCACCGTGCGGCAGCTGCTCCAGCACACGAGCGGGCTCTACAACTACACCGCCGACCTGGCACTGATCGATCCGGAGACGCTGCGCCACCGCGGCGCGGAGCCGGCCGAGCTGGTGGCGATGGCGCTGAAGCACCCCGCGCTGTTCCCGCCCGGCACACACTGGTCGTACTCCAACACCAACTACATCGTCGCCGGGATGATCGTCGAGAAGGTGACCGGGCACGACCTGAGCGGCGAGATCGCCCGCCGGATCACCCGGCCGCTGGGCCTGCGCGACACCTACCTGCCCCGTCGCGGCGACGAACGGCTCCCGGAGCCGCACGCCGTCGGCTACTCGCCGATCGGCGGAAACCTGGTGGACTTCAGCGACTTCGACGCCACGATCGCGGGCGCGGCGGGCGGGCTGGTCACGACGCCGTCCGAACTGAACCGGTTCTACGGCGCCCTCCTCGGCGGGCGGCTGCTGCGCCCGGCCGAGCTGGCGGAGATGAAACGCACGGTCCCGGCCGAGCTCGGTGTCCCCGGGGCAGGCTACGGTCTCGGGCTCGGCAGCATCCCGCTGTCGTGCGGCGGGGTGGTCTGGGGCCACGGTGGATCGATCCCCGGCTTCACGACGATGTCCGGGGCGGCCGCGCACGACCACGGGGTGACGCTCGTGGCGAACCAGGACCCGCTGCCGAAGAGCGCTTCCCAGCACGTGGCGGCCGCCTTCGACGCGGCGGTGTGCTCAGGGCAGTAGGTCCAGAGCCTCGGTCCACGGCCGGCCGATGTCCAGGCGGTGCAGCGTCACCCCGGCGCCCGCGAGGGTGTCGAGGTGACGCCGCCACGCCGGGTGGTGCACCCGGGTGTCCTGGATCTGGTAGGCCACGACGAGGGTGATCCCCGGCGCGCCGAGCACGTCGCCGAGCACGGTCAGCGCCTGGTTGTCCGCGATGCCGAGCGCGAGCTTGGCGACCGAGTTGGCCGACGCCGGGGCGAAGAGGAACACCTCCGGGTCGGGGTGCGGGCGCGGCTCACCCGGCAGCCGGGACACGCTGCGGACCGGCAGGTCGGTGCACGCGGCGACGTCGTCGAGCCCGCCGGTCGCCTCGAGCCAGCGCATCGCCGCGGGCGTCAGCGTGATCGCCGGCCGCCAGCCGCGGGCCGCGGCGGGTTTCGCCAGCTCGGCGGCGAACCGGACGTCCAGCCCGCCGCACGAGCTGGCGACCAGCCCGAGGTCTCTCACGGTTTACCCATCACGGTTTACCCATCATGGTTTACGCAGCACGCCGCAGAACATCGCGTCGGTGCCGTGGCGGTGCGGCCAAAGCTGCACGTACGGCCCGTCACCGAGCTGCGGCACGCCCGGGAAGAACTCGCGCGCGTCCAGCACCTCGGCCTTCAGCCGCCGCGCCGTCTCGGTCAGCACGCCTTCGGTCTCCGCCAGGTGCGGCGAGCAGACGACGTAGGTGAGCGCGCCGCCCGGCCGCAGCAGGCCGTAGGCCGCGTTGATCAGCTCGCCCTGCAACTTGGTGAGGTCCGCGACGTCGGACGGCTGGCGGCGCCAGCGCGCCTCCGGCCGCCGCCGCAGCGCGCCGAGCCCGCTGCACGGCGCGTCGACCAGGATCCGGTCGTAGCCCGGCTCCAGCCCGCTTTCGCGCCCGTCGGCGATGTGCACCTTCACCGGCAGGCCGATCGTGGCCTTCTCGACGAGCTTCGCACGGTGCGGCGCCTTCTCGACGGCGTCGACGGTCGCCCCGCTCAGCGCGGCCAGCGCGCCGAGCATCGTGGCCTTGCCGCCGGGACCAGCGCACAGGTCGAGCCAGCGCTCGTCGGCGCCGTCCACGGGCACCTTCGTCGCGGCGATCGCGCAGAGCTGGCTGCCCTCGTCCTGGACCGCCGCCAGCCGTTCGCGGACGGGCTCGACGTCGGCCGGGTCGCCGGCGCCGGCGGGCAGCCGGACACCGTACGGCGAGTACGGCGCCGGATCGCCGCCGGTGATCGCGGCGAGCTCGTCGGCGGTGATCTCACCGGGCCGGGCCACCAGGTGCACCTCGGGGCGCGCGTCGTCGGCTTCCAGCGCGGCCTTCAGCTCCGCGCCCTTGTCCCCCAGCGCTTCGGCGAACGACCGCGCGATCCAGCGCGGGTGCGCGGTGCGCAGCGCGTAGGCCCCGATCGGGTCGGTGCCCTCGTCGGGCGCCAGCTCGTCCAGCCAGGTCTGTTCGTCCTTTTCGGACACCTTGCGCAGGACCGCGTTGGCGAACCCCGTGGCCCACGAACCGCCTTCCGCGCGGACAAGGTCCACAGTGGACGTCACGGCGGCGTGCTCCGGGATCCGTGTGCGCAGCAGCTGGTAGACGCCGAGGCGCAGCGCGTCGAGCACCGCGGGGTCGGTCTTGGACAGCGGCCGCTCGGCGCACGACTCGATGATGGCGTCGAGCAGGCCCTGCGCCCGCGACGTGCCGTACGTCAGCTCAGTGGCCAGCGCCGCGTCGCGGCCGCTGATCCGCCGTTCGCGCAGCAGGTCCGGCAGGACCAGGTTGGCGTAGGCGTCCTTCGTCCGCACGGCCGCCAGGACGTCGAACGCGGCCTGCCGGGCCGGGTCCACCTCCGGCGGGCGGCGCGGGCCTTCCTTGCGCGGCGCCGGGCGGCCCCGCTGCGGCCGTGACGGGCGTCGTTCCCTGTTGTCGTTCACCGGAGGCGCTCTCCCTGGTCGATCCTTGTTCCGCGCGCCCAGTCGGTGGCCGCCATCCGTTTCTTGCCGGGTGCCTGGACCTCGCCGAGCCGCAACGGCTTCGTCGCCGTCCCGACCAGCACCCGTTTGCGTTCGATCACGAGCTCGCCCGGCGGCGGGCCGGGTTCGTCGAGCACCGTGACCGGGCCGAGCTTCAGCCGTTCCCCGCGGAACTCCGCCCACCCGCCCGGCTCCGGGGTGACCGACCGGATCTGCCGGTCGACCGCCGAGGCCGGGTCGGCGAAGGACACCCGCGCGTCCTCGACCGTCACCTTCGGCGCGTAGCTGACGCCCTCGGCGGGCTGCTCCCGCGCGCGCAGGCTGCCGTCGGCCAGACCGTCCATGGTGGACAGCAGCAGCTTGGCCCCGGACTCCGCGAGCCGCCCGAGCAGCTCACCCGCCGTGTCGGTGCCCCCGATCGTCTCGGTCACGACGCCGTAGACCGGGCCCGCGTCCAGTTCCTTGACGATCCGGAAGGTCGACGCGCCGGTGATCTCGTCCCCGGCCCGGATCGCGGCCTGCACCGGCGCGGCGCCCCGCCACGCCGGCAGCAGCGAAAAGTGCAGGTTCACCCAGCCCAGCCGCGGGATGTCGAGGGCTGCCTGCGGCAGCAACGCCCCGTAGGCGACGACCGGGCAGGCATCCGGGGCGAGCTCGGTGAGCCGGGCGAGGAAGGCCGGGTCACCAGCGCGCGCGGGCGTCAGGACCTCGATGCCGTGCTCGTCGGCGAGGGCACCGACGGGCGAGCGGACGACCCGGCGGCCACGCCCGGCCTGCGCGTCCGGACGGGTGACGACGGCGACGACCTCGTGCCGGCCGGAATCGAGCAGGGCACGCAGGGCGGGGACCGCCGGGTCGGGGGTGCCGGCGAAGACGAGCTTCATCGGCCCACCCCCGGCGGGAGCAGGGAGGATTCACATGGCTGGAACATCGAGGCTGAGTCTAGAAGGCCACCCTCACCGGGGCGCGCCAGCGCCCCGGCTTAGCCGCCGTAGTCCACAGCCCGGCCGTGATGTGGACAACCGACCCCCGGCGGCGGCCGATCCCGGCTTCTCGTCGGGCACCGCCGATACGCTGGATGCGGGGTCGTCCCCCCGGAGAGGGTGGGGGAGTTTCCGGCGAAGTCTCTTGGCGAGGGGTGGCTGCGAGGGGTTTCTTGGTCGAGTGGTGAGGCCGCCCGGATGCGGCGGAAAGCGACTTTGCCGGAGATCGTGGGGGCCGCGTTGGGCCGCTACCAGCCGGCCGGCCACACCACCTGGGCCGCGCCCTGGCCGCGGCGGACCGGTTCCGCCGCCGCCAGCCAGCGGCCGTCGCGCAGGCGCTCCACTCCCGTCGCCGCGCCGATCTCCGCCGGCGCCGTCGAGAAGCCCTGGCCGCGGGCCTTGAGGTCCGCCGTCTCGGGCTGGTCGAGGAACGCCTGCTCCACCTGGGCGGCCGCCGAGTTCCGCTGGGACGCGCGCGGCGCCGCGATGGCGTCCTCCAGCGACAGCCCGCGGTCGATCCGGCCGGTCAGCACCTGCAGCACGGTCGTGATGATCGACGCGCCGCCCGGCGAGCCGGCGGCGAAGAACGGCTTGCCGTCCTTCAGCACGATCGTCGGCGCCATCGACGAGCGCGGCCGCTTGCCGGGGCCCGGCAGGTTCGGGTCGGGCACGCCCGGCGTCACCGGGGTGAAGGAGAAGTCGGTCAGCTCGTTGTTGAGCAGGAAGCCGCGGCCCGGGACGACGATGCCGCTGCCGCCCTCCTGCTCGATGGTCAGCGTGTAGGCGACGACGTTGCCCCACTTGTCGGCGACCGTGAGGTGGGTGGTGTTCTCCCCCTCGTACGGCGTCGGCGCGGCGGCGGCCCCCGCGGCGCACGGCGCGGGGTGCCTCGGGTCGGCCGGGGCGACCGGGCTGGTCGCGGCCTTGTCCTTCGAGATCAGGCAGGCCCGCGAGTCGGCGAAGCGCTGGCTGATCAGCTCGCGGGCGGGGACGTCGACGAACGCCGGGTCGCCGATCCAGCGGTTGCGGTCGGCGAAGGCGAAGCGGGTCGACTCGAGGAAGTACTGCAGGTAGTCGGCCTTGCTCGCGTGCTTGAGGTCGAAGTTCTCGAGGATGTTGAGCGCTTCGGCGACCGTGAGCCCACCCGACGACGGCGCCGGCATGCCGTAGACGTCCAGGCCGCGGTAGGTCGCGTGCGTCGGACGCCGTTCGATCACGTCGTAGCCGGCGAGGTCGGCGGTGGTGAGCTTGCCGGGCCGCACGTTCAGCGTCGAGGCCGGGTCGACCGGCGGCTTCTGCACGGTCTTGGCGACGTCCGCGCCGATCGGGCCGGTGTAGAGCGCGTCGACGCCGTCGCGTTCGAGCTGCGCGTACGTCGCGGCCAGGTCGGGGTTCTTGAAGACCGTCCCGGGCGACGGCGGCGCGCCGCCGGGCAGGTACAGCGACCGCGTCGACGGGAACGCGGAGAACCGCGCGGCGTTGTTCGCGATCTGCGTCTGGAACGTCTGGTCGACGACGAAGCCGTTCCGCGCGAGGTTCTCGGCGGGCTTCAGCGACTTCGCGAGCGACCGCGTCCCCCACTTGCGCAGGGCCTCCGCCCACGTCGCGGGCGTGCCGGGCACGCCGACGCCCAGGCCGCTGGTGACCGCGTCCGCGAACGGGATCGGCTTGCCGTTCTCGACGAACAGGTTCTCGTCGGACGTCTTCGGGGCGGTCTCGCGGCCGTCCAGGGTGTGCACCCGGTGGGTCTTCGCGTCGTAGTACACGAAGAACCCGCCGCCGCCGACCCCGGCGGAGAAAGGATCGGTGACGCCGAGCGCGGCGGCGACGGCGACGGCCGCGTCGACGGCGTTCCCGCCGTCGCGCAGGACCTTCGTGCCGATCGCGGTGGCATCGGCGTCGATGCTGGCCACGGCACCCCCGAACCCGACGGCGACCGGGGACTTCGGCGTTGGCGTGGCGGCGGTGGCGGGCGCGGCCACACCGGTGGTGAGCGCGACGACGGCGGCCAGGACGAGCGTGGTGCGGCTCCAGTGCGCGGGCATGCGGGCGAGTCTGCCCCTTGCGCCGGGCGGCTTCAAGACGCAACCCGCCCGATGACCCCCCACGCGGACAGCGCGGCCGAGCGTGACCTGTGTTACAGCCAGGTCACCCGCGGCGGCCGGCTTGTCCGGTTTCCCGCCAAAAGGTTCACTTGCGGATAACCGGCACTCTCGCGAAGTTCCTTATCGTCATGACCTTGACGATCAAGACTTCGGGCGACGCGCGCAGCCTGCCAGCCGAGGCGCTGGAAGTCCTGCGTCGACGAGCCGTGGCGGCGGTCGAGGCCGGTGTCTCCCGTGCCGAGGTGGCGCGCGCGTTCGGGGTGTCGCGCAAGACGGTGGGCGCCTGGGTGCAGGCCTACCGCGCGACCGGTGACGAGGCGTTCCGGCCGAAGCCGCGCGGCCGCCGCCCGGGTGAGCAGCTGGCCCTGTCCCCGCCTCGCCAGGCGGCGACGCTCGAGGCGATCATCGCCGGATCGCCGGAGACGCACGGCCTCCCCCACCGGCTGTGGAACCGCCAGGCCGTCGCCGAACTCGTCAACCACCGGTACCGGATCCTCCTCAGCCCCACGACGGTGTCGCAGTACCTGCACCGCTGGGGCCTCATCGACGACCGGGCGCTCACACCGGAGCAGGCGCGACGCCGGCTCCCGCCGCTGGTCCCGTTCCAGCGGCCCGCTTCCGCGGGTACCGGGCCGTGGCTGCCGCACGCCGAGCCGCTGTGGCTCGGCTGGACCCGTCCGCACGCCCCGCCGGACACCGGCCCGCTCACCGCGGGGCACAACCTGCTGACCGGGTTCCGCGACCACTTCGGCGACGTGCACGTGCTGTTCGCCGTCACCAACCGCGGGGTGCTCCACTTCCGGGCGCGGCGCGGGCCGTTCGACGCCGCGGACGTCACCGGCTTCCTGGCCGAGCTGTCCGGCCGGGCCGGCCGCGGGCTGAACGTCGTCGTCGGGCCGTGGCCTGCCGCGGCGCGCGGGCTCCTGCGGTCGGTTCCGGCCGGTCTCCCCGTCCGGTTCATCCTGCCGCCAGGTCGAGGTTGACGACCGGCCCGCCGTCCTGGCGGGGGTGGGGTGACGGCCAGGCCGGGAAGAGCCGGTCGACCGCGGCGACGGCGCACTCGGGGCAGATCCGCACGTGCGGTCTCCGGTGCTCGGCGATCTGGTCCATGACCAGCTCGGTGTACCGGCCCTGGCTGCACAGCGAGATCGTGCTGCCCGGCAGGACCGTGTGCACGCGGCCCGGGTAGAGGTCGGTGGTGCCCCAGTACAGGTTCGGCATTCCGGTACTCCTCGGTTCGATCCGGCGCATTCCCGATCCCCCGGCCCGCGTTTCCGATACGGGTCTTCCGAGCATAGGGCACGGAAATCCGGGAGTCGACAAACAATGCGACTCACAGATACTTCACCGTCGACGAAAACGCCGGCGAGGACGACGTAACGCGGCATTAATGGAACGAACCGGGAATGTTGCCGGAGCCGCCGGAAACTGTGGCATCCTCCGGTCCATGCGCACACCCCGGGCCGGCCGCTGGGCCGCGATCACGTTCGCCGCGGGCCTGTCCGCCGCCGCGTGCACCACCACGCCGGACGCCCCCACGGCGTCGGCGACGGCCACCGCGACCGCGCCGCCAATGCCCGCGCCCGCGGCCAGACGTGACGCGCAGGGCGCGACTTCGTTCGCCTCGCATTGGCTGGACCTGGTGGACTACGGCTACCGCACGCTCGACGCCGGCCCGCTGCGCGACCTGGCCGCGCCGAGCTGCCAGGCCTGCGCCCGGCTGACCGAGCAGCTCGACCGGGACAAGGCCGCCGGGGCGAGCTACCGCGGTGGCCGGATCCATTTCCGCAGCGCCGTGCCCGAAGGGCCGCCGGAGAAACAAACCGTGACCGCGCTGTTCGACCAGGACGAATTGACGGTGCTCGACCGCGCGGGCGCCACGACCGAAACCGTGCCCGCCAATCGCACCATTTTCGTGTTCGCACTGGACTGGGCCGGTACCGCGTGGCGGACGACGGCGATCAAGCTCGGCGTCGAAAAGCCGTGACCGCGTCCGTCACAGGAACCGGACGGTGATCCGGTCGTCCGGCGCGCCCGGCCAGGTCCGCACCAGGCCGGTTTCCCGGGCGGGCCAGCGGCGGACGAGCACGTCGACCGGCCGCGCGAGCTGGTCGGCCAGCCGCCGCAGGAAGTCCGCCGCCGCCGCGGCGTCGAAAGGGGCCGTCCGGACGTCGAAGTACAGCGAACCCCGGTTGCACACCGCCACGAGGACGTCGAGCCCGGCCGGCGTCCGGTGCCACACCAGCCGGACGACCTCGGCCGCCCGCGACCGCGCCGGACCGGTCCCCTGCTGAACGTCGAACACGCCGGGCCCGGGCAGCAGGTCCCAGCGCGCGAGATACCCACTGACGGTCCTCGGGCTGAGCGTGATCCGGAACTCCCGGTTGACCAGCTCCGCGACCGCCTGCCGCGTCCACACCCGGTACGGGAGCCCGGCCTCCTCCGGGGTCCGCCCGGTGACGGCCTCGAGCGTGGCGGCCTGCTGTCCCGGCGACAGCGCCAGCTGCTCGCCGGGGCGACGGCCGCGGGTGCGCGGCCGGAACGCGTCCTCGCCGAGGTCACGGTAGGAAGTCACCCAGTTCCCGACCGTCTTGCGGGAGACGCCGAACAGGCGGGCCACCTCGCTGCGCGACAGGCCGGATTCCACCGCGGCGACCGTCCGGCGGCGCAGTTCCTCCAACGCGGCCTCGGGCAGCCTTCGCGCGTCGCGCCGGACCATCTCTTCCCCTGACAGCACGGCGTTCACCGGATCCCCAGCGGGATCCGGACCGTCGCCTGGTCCACTTCGGACATCCGGACGATCACGGCGAGCTCCCACTGCCCCGGCATGCCGATCGAGGCGCCGGCGACGTAGTGGCCGAGCCCGGCGTACTCGACGCGGACCGGCAGCGGGCCGACGGCGCGGTCGGGCAGCCGCAGCTCGGCCCGCAGCTCGGCCACCTCGCGCGGCTGGGACCGCGCGTCGAGCACCGAAAGGTGCATGGTGTTCGGCCCGATCCGCCCCGGCGAGATGTCGACCGCCAGCTGCCCGCGCCCGGCCGGGCCACCGGCGTCGAAGGGCAGCACCGTGGTCACCGGGCCGGTGTAGGCCGGGATCTTCGGCGCGGCCGCCTCCCGCGCGACCTGGGCCTGGGCGGGTTCCACGCTGACCAGTGCCGCGGTGAACCCGAGCACGACGACGGCGACGGCGGCTTCGAACCCGACCGCCCGCCGGAAGCTCCGCACCTCCGGCTCCGGCGGGCCGTATCGGGCCCACCGTCGTCGCTCCGCCGTCGTCGCGGGCTCGCCATAGGACCGGCGCACCCACCGCCGCGCGACGCCGCCGAGCGCGACGAGCACGGCGACCAGCGCCAGCTTGCCGACGAGGATGGTGCCGTACGTCGTCCCGAGCAGCGCCGACGGCGTGCCGACCTGGCGCCAGGCTTCGAACGTGCCGGTGACCACGAGGACGGCGACGCACACCGCCGCGACGCGGGAGAACCGGGGCACGGCCTCCCGCGGTCCCGTGACGTCGCCGGTGCGCCGGAGCAGCACCAGCAGCGCGACCAGCCCGCCGATCCAGACGCTCATCGCCGTCAGGTGCACGGTGTCGGCGGCCAGCGCGAAACCGACGTGGTCCCCGGCGGCGCTGTGGTTGGCGAGGCTCCAGGTCGACGCGAGCACGATCCCGGCCGTGAGCACGGTGACGCCGTGCCACCGCGGGTTCCGCGGCACGCGCGGCCCCTTCGCGAGCCAGACCGCCACCGCCGCCAGCAGCACCAGCCGCACCGCCAGCACCACTCCCATCCGGCTGCCGAGCGTCGAGCCGAGCAACGCGAAGTCGCCCACCGCGGACAGCGGCCGCCCGGCGGCATACGGCCCGTACCCGGCGAGCCCGAGCACGGTCGCCGAGACCAGCACCGCCCAGCCGAGCCACAGCAGCCGCCGGTCGCCGGTCCGGGGCTCGCCGCCCGGCGAGCGCAGCGCGGCCAGGAACGCCGCGCCGAGCAGGACGGCGAGCCCCGCGTACCCGAGCCAGCGCACCACGCCGTACGCCGTCGCGGTCAGGCCGTCGCCCCCGTCGGACGATGCCGGGGCGGTGGCACCGTCCGGCGCCGGCGTCGGCTGCCCGACGCTGAAGCTGAACGCGCCCTGCACCGGGTGCGAGTCCGCGGACACCACCCGGTAGGTCACCGTGTGGGTGCCGGTCGCCAGCGTGTCCGGCACGGTCACCGAGATCACCTCGCGGCGCTCGTCCGGGTGCACCGGCCGCGGCAGGCCCTCGACGGCGTCGCCGCGCGGGCCGAGCAGCCTGACCTCCGCCAGCCCGACGTCCACGGGTTCGTTGAACCGCAGGGAAACCTGGTGGGGCGAGGTGCCGACGACCTGCCAGTTGCCCGGGGTGGTGTCCAGCAGCACGGCGTGCGCCGACGCGGTACCCGGGAACAGCACCAGCATGAGGAGCGCGAGGACCGTAACCGTGGCGGCGGCCGCCGGCCGCCGGGTCGTTGCTGCGAACACGGGGTTCCTTTCGCTGGCGGAGGGGACGGGCAGGAAGGCGGTGGCCCGGCCGAGGACCGGTCGGCCGGGTCACCGCCCGTTTCAGACCCCGACCTTCGGCTTGTGCGCCACCGGGGAAGGCTTGGGCGGGTCCTGCTTCGCCCGCCGTCGCGACTGCCACGCCCAGCCGCACGCGGCGATCGCGAGCGCGAGCCCGCCGCCGCCGAGCGCCCGCGCGGTCGAGTCGGTCGCGGCGGCCGCCGGCTCGGCGGCGGCGGGTGCGGCCGCGGCGGCCAGCGTCAGCTTCGGCGCCGGATGCTCGGGCTCGGCGCCGCTGCCGTCCGGCACGTCGATCCAGCGCACCACCGAACCGTCGGAGTAGGTCTGGAGGGCCTTGAACACCAGCTGTCCGGTGTCCTTCGGCAGCGGGCCGAGCGAGACGAGGAACTGCTGGAACTGGCCGGGCTGGATCTGCCCGCCCTGCCACACGATCGAGGTGACGGCCTCGGTCACCTGCCCGTCGTCGGTCTGCACCGGCTGGGGCAGCTTGGACCGCTGCGGAGTGGCCGTCCAGCCGGGCACCGGCTGCACCGAAACCGACGCGAGCGGGTGGTCGGCGGGCAGCACCACTTCCAGTTTCACCGTCGACGCGCCGGGCTTTTCGTTGGGCACGTTGAAGGCGACGCGGGTGTAGCCGCCGGGGGTGGCGGTGTTCGGGGTGACCGTGACGTGCGCGAAGGCGGCCGGCTGGACGAGGAACACCGCGGCGGCGGCGAGCAGCGAACCGGCGGCGACCCGCCGGGCGGTGCGGGAAACGGACATGTCGGCTCCAGGGTTCAGTTGTGCTGCTGCGGGGAATCGAGGACACCCGGCAGTCCGGGCAACGGGACGGTCGCGGGGTGGACGTCGGCGATCGTGACCATGCCGGTCATCCCGGACGCCACTTCGGAGTGCGAGAAGACGTGGCAGTGGATCATCCACTTCCCGGTGCGGACCGGGACCCAGATCAGGTCGTAGGTCTGGCCGATGCCGACGGTCACGGTGTCCATCTGCTGCGGCATCGCGAGCGGACGGCCGTCCTGGGCGACCACGGTGAAGTACCCGCCGTGGATGTGGATCGCGTGGAACATCTCCGGCCCGGTGCCGATCAGCCGGATGTGCACCCGCTCGCCGACCTTGGCGGCGAGCGGGGTCGTCGCCGGGTAGCTCTTGGCGTTGAAGACGAACCCGAGCGCGCCGTCGCCGGTCATGATCCGGAAGTCGC
Source organism: Amycolatopsis sp. NPDC051128 (assembly GCF_040682715.1). Taxonomy (NCBI): domain Bacteria; kingdom Bacillati; phylum Actinomycetota; class Actinomycetes; order Pseudonocardiales; family Pseudonocardiaceae; genus Amycolatopsis; species Amycolatopsis sp. NPDC051128. Next base: position 84,185 of record NZ_JBFBBN010000022.1, read on the forward strand.
GTTCGGCCGGGATGTCCCCGAGGGTCGGCACGACCTCGAGGGCGCCGTAGAGGCCGCGGCCTTCCTGGTCGCCGTCCTCGTGCGAGTGGTACCAGTGCGTGCCGGTCGACACCGCCGTCCACTCGTAGGTGAAACTCTGGCCGGGCTCGATGTCGTGCTGGGTCAGCATCGGCACGCCGTCCTGGTCGTTCGGCAGCTCCATGCCGTGCCAGTGCACCGCCGTCGGTTTCGCCATGTCGTTCTTGACGACGATCCGCACCTTGTCGCCCTGGTTGACCCGGATGACCGGGCCGGGCAGGTGGCCGTTGAACGCCAGCGCCTGCTTCGTGCGGCCGGGTTCGGTCTCCCAGGTCAGCGGGGCGGCGGTCAGGTGGAACTCCTTGACCCCGTCCTTGAGTTCCCAGGCCGCGAGCGTGGTGCCGTCGCCGAGGTCGGCCTCGGCCTGCGACTGCTGGCCGAACGCCGTCCCCAGCGGACGCTGCAGCAGCTGCGTGACCGCGGCCTGCTCGACGTTCACCGGTTCCGGCGCGCTCACCGCAGAGCGCACCGGGCCGACGGCCGCGGCCGCGGTCAGCCCGACGGCCGAGCCGATGACGACGTAACGCAGGGTGCGGCCGCGCGGGAGCCGGAACCACCGGGTCGCGCCCGGCCGTGGTGGAAAAGGCATCGAATTCCCTTCTGGAGGACGGAAAGCGGCAGGGAAGGGCCGGGGACGGCGCGGCGCGCCGCCCCCGGACCTCCTCGGGTTCCGGCTACTTGCACACGGTCGCGAAGGCGACCGGGTTACGCTGCCGGCAGGTCAACTGGTCGTTGACCGCGTTGCTCGGCGCCTGCTTCGCCCAGCCCTCGTAGGCGAGCGGGATCGGGAGCACACCCATGCCGCCCATCCCCGCGTACCCGGTGACCTGGTCGTCGGTCGCCGTGTTCGGGCCGGCGGTCAGCACCATCCGGCCGACCACCGCGGCGTCGGACGGGTTGCCGTCGCCGTTCGGGTCCGGGTCCACCACGGACATCGCGTTCGAGAACTTGCTGGAGACGTAGGCGTAGTAGCCGCCGCCCTTCTTGGCCCCGTAGTTGATGCCGTGACAGCCGGAGTCGCAGGGCAGCCACTTGACGATCTTGTCCGTCTTCGGGTCGATCACCGTGATGTTGTTGGTCAGCGTGTTCGCCACCAGCACCGCGGAGTTGTCCGGCGCCACGGGGATCTGGATGTCCAGACCACCCCAGTCCCCGGACGGGCCCTTGACGGGGTCGTAGTTGGCCCACAGGTCGATCTTCTTGTAGTGCTGCTTCGCCCCGCCGTCGGCGACGCAGGCGTCGGCCTTCAGCGAGATGCACGAAACCGTCGCACCGGAGAAGTCGGCCTCGTACGCCTTCGAGCCGTCCGGCGTCATGCCCGAGGCGATCGGCAGTTCGCCGGTCTGCTCGTGCCGGATCTGCCCGCTCGGGATGTCGACGACCGTGGCGTTGTACAGGTTGACGTTGGGCGTGATCATCGTCGATCCGTCCCCGGTCATCCAGTGGGCGTGCGGGTGCGCGACCTTTTCACCCGGTAGCTCGACCGGGATGCGCCGGTCGATCTTCGTGGCATCGGGCGAGAGCTCCATCACCGCCCCGCCGCCGTTGAGCGCGACGTGCAGCTGCCCGGTGTCGGTCCGGCTCATCACGTGTGACGGGTCCGGGCCGACTTCGATCTGCCTGATGAACGCACCGCTGGCCCGGTCGAAGACGTCCAGCTTGTTGCTGAACCATTCGGTCTGGTAGATGACCTTCTCGTCCTTGTCGGTCCACATGTTGTGCGGGTTGTTCATGTTGACCTGGGGCAGCGCGACCTTCCTTTCCACTTCCCAGTTCTGCACGTTCACCCGGGTCGCGGTCCCCGGCTTGGTCTTGTTCGCCGTCATCTCCATCTCGGTGTCGACCCACACCTCGCCGATGCCGGGCACCGCCGGTTTCTTGTTGGCGGCCGGGAGTTTCTTCGGCACGCCCTGGTGTTCCTTGAGGTACAGGCTGAGCAGCGGGATGAGCTGCGGGTTGCCCGCCTCGTCGTAGGTCAGGATCGGCGCCGGCGGGTAGTCCGACGGGTTCCACTCCGTTTCCTGCGTGCCGCTGTAGGTCTGCCAGTTGCCCGGCGCGGTGATGTTGAAGAACTTCGTCACCAGCTGCGTGATGATGTCCGCGTTGGACGGCACCACCAGGTTGCGGCTGTTGACGTGCAGCTTCTTGCCGAAGTCCAGGCCCGGGGTGAGCGGGTCGTCGACCACGACCGCGCCGAGCATGTACGGGTGGATCTTGCACTGGAAGGCGTACAGGCCGGGCTCGGTGAGCTGGACGGTCTGGTTGCCCACCCAGGCCCCGCCCTGGTCGTACGGGAAGCCCTTCGCCCCGTCCGGCCAGATCAGGCTGGTCGCGGTGTGCGCGGACGCCGCCGCGGGCTGGTTCACCCCGAAGTTCACCGTGACCGGCAGCGTGATGTCGTTGCTGGCCCACTTCTTCAGCTCGTCGAGCAGGCCCATCAGGTCCGCGCCCACCGGCAGCTTGTCCAGCGACACCGGCACGTTCGCCGGTTGCGCCGCGACCTGCTGCTGGAACTGGTCGAGCAGGTTGTTCGCCCGCGCGGCCCGTGCGTCACCCGCGGGCAGGACCTGGCCCACCGCGCTGCGCAACGCGCCGATGTTGAGCAGCTGGGCCGGATCGACGCCGAGGTTGCCGACCTGCGGGGTGTTGCTCCCACTGGGCAGCAGCTTGCTGAGCTGCGATACGGCCCCGCCGAGCAGGTTGTTCGCGCTTTGGCCGTCCAGCGCGCCGTTGCCGAGCAGCGGCAGCTTGGACAGGTCGAGCGACGGCAGCAGGCCGAGCACCTTGCCCAGGTTGAGCCGCGGCAGCTCCGCCACGGCCAGGGACTTGGTGCCGAACAGGTTGAGGTTGCTGTTGTACCAGGACCCGTTGTCGTCGGTGAGCCGGAAGCTGACCGGCAGCGGACCGACGCCGATGGGAGACCCGCCCGGCCCGGTGGTGGTCGGGGCGGGCGTGCCGCTCGACGGCGGCGCCGTCGTCCCCGGTGGCGCCGTCGTGGTGGGCGGCGCGGTGGTGGTCGGCGGAGCGGTGGTGGTCGGTGGCGCCGTCGTGGTCGGGGGCGCCGTCGTGGTCGGTGGCGCTGTCGTGGTGGTGGGCGGAGTGCCGCCGACGTGCACCGCCATGAACATGTCGGGGTGGAACCGGCAGGTGATGTTCACCGTGCCGGCGGTGGGGAAGGTGTGCGAGAACGACGCGCCCGGCGGCATGTCGGGCGAGTTGATCTCGCCCCCGCCGGACTGCACCACGCTGTGCACGGTGCCGTCGGTTTCGGTGTTGGTCCAGGTGACGGTGTCGCCGACGGCGATCGAGATGTCGGCGGGGTTGAAGCTGAGATTCTGCTGCTGAACGTTGGTCGTGGCTGCCGACGCCGGAGCCGGCCCGGTGAACACGACACCGAGGGTGCTCAGGGCCACGGTCGTGACCAGCACCAAGGCGCGTGAGGCTCGGCGGCGGCGCCAGAGCCCGCCGGAGGAGAACCTGCGCAACGGATGCGATGGACGCATCGTTTTCCCTTCTCTTCGCAGGGCAGCGCGGGCCACCCGGGGTCCCGGTCGGGCGGGTGCCCTGGTGGCTCGGTGCTGCACGGTTCTTCTAATGGGTTGATTCCGCTGGCTGCGCGAACACCGCGCCCGAGTCCGGCCACTCGGGTGGGGACGATCGCGGAGCACGGACCACGTCGGCGGGGCCCCGGCCGCGAAACGGCCGTTCCGGTGTTCCCCGTCCGTGCGGCTGATGCGCCATCTGGTCCTCATCGATCGACCGAACGCCGTGGACGTGGAGCCACAATTAGGGCGGCGGCACGTGTACAGCGCTTCTCGACGCTGTTAACTGTGGATTACCAACACCCCGAATCGGGTTCTTTTCGGAGTGAAAGACGTAATTTTCCGCATGGGCAGAAGAATGACCGGTAATGCAAATAGGTGCCACCCGGAAGAACATTCGATTCCATCGAAACGATCATCATTCCCGCTGATCGCGGACTTTCGATCGAACGACCGGACATCCCGTCCGACTGGCACCTATTTGCCCCGGAAGCGAATTACCGCCCACCTCGCAACGGCTGCGCGAACTAGCCCACTCGGCCGAGCGCACCCCTGCGCCGAACAGGGCCTTGAACAGCGAATATCCACTGCCGACCCGGACCCGCGGCGGTCGTTTCGGGAATGTTAACGCCCACACATCGACCCAGGCGGCCCCATTCGGCGGCCTCTGGTCAGAACGACCGGAGGCGTGCCACTATTGGCCACCAGGCGCCGGCGAGGCCGCGCCTTTCGTCTTCCAAGATTCCCACATCCGCGTGCCGCGCACCTGAGAAGACTCCAAGAAAGCGAGCTGCAGCCATGATCGTTTCCTGTCGAAGGAGTCGGCCATGACCACAGAAACGGCGAAGCCGAAACCGCCGGAGGAAAAGCCGCCGCCCGGGAACAGGACGTTCCGGCTGGCGCAGCGCACCTGGTGGCTGCCCTGGGTGCTCGGGGCCGCCACGGTGGCGGTCGCGGTGGTCATCGCCACCGACGTGTTCACCCCGGACGAGCCCGCCGGGTGGGACCAGGTCCGGCTGCCCGTCGCCGAGCATCAGGTCGTCTACACCGTGACCGGGGCGGGAAAGTCCCCCGAGATCAAGTACGTGATCGACGGGGTGAACGGCACCGAGACCGTCGTGAACGGGGATCTGCCGTGGCGCAAGGAGTTCACCCTCAAGGTGGGCCCCGGCCTCGGCGTCGTCCAGGTGCTGGCCGCGAACAACGAAACCGCGGAGTCGATCGGCTGCACGGTCAGCGTCGACGGCAACGTGGTGCACCAGGCGTCCTCTCGCGGGGCCGGCACCCAGGTTTCCTGTTCCTCCGTGATCCGCCCGGCCTCGAGGTAGCCGCGATGGAAACCCATGCCGTGCCTCGTGTTCTCGCGGCCACCGCGGTGGCCGCCGCCTTGGCCGCCGTCACCGCGACACCGGCGGAAGCGGCCGGGTCGCTGGTGCTCGACAGCTGCGCGGTGACCGTCCAGGGCGAACCGGGTCAGGCGGTGTCGCTCAAGCCCGCCGCGGTGACCCCGCAGATCCTGGCCGCGCTGGCCCCGCTGGATCCGCTCAACGTGCTGCGCCCGGCGTTCTCCGGAGTCTGGCAGGCCCTTCCGCCGATCGCGCTCGGCTCGATCGGCGCCACCGACGGCCTGATCCCCGGCAGCGCCGTCGGCGACGCCGTCCTCGGCGACCTGCGCAAGATCTCGTTGCTGGCACCGGTGATCGACGCGCTTTCGCCGTCGGTACGGGCGTTGCTCGGCGCGAACTGCGGGGTCACGACCAAGCCCGGCGCCCCCGCACCCGCCCCGGCGTCCCGGCCGCCGTCCGGCACCCGGCCACCGTCCGGTGGCACCGCCCCACCCCCGGGTGCCCCCGCGGACCCCGGTGCTTCCCGCGCTCCGGAGGCCACCGGGACCACCGTCACCAGCCCCGGCCTGCCCGGCGCGGTGCTCGGCTCGCAGTTCCCGGGGTCGACCGGCGTTCCCGGACCCGGCATCCCGCCGGACCGGGTCGCCTACGACTACGGACCCGCCGCGGTGCCCCAGGTCCCGGCGGTCGACGCACGGATGCAGGGCCTCGGCGGGCAGTCGACCGGCTCGGCCCAGGCGCTGCCGGCCGCGTCCGGCGGCGGCATCAGCCGCTCGACCCTGCTCGCCGGCCTGCTGCTGGCCCTCGTCGGCACGCAGTGGTTCCGCCGCTGGGCGTTGCGGCGCTCCGGCAAGACCGGCTGACGGCGGGCCGATCCCGCGCCGGGCGGTCCACCGCCACGGCGGAGCGCACGGCGCCGACCGCACACCCACGGCCCCGGCCGGCGCAACCGGCCACCACACCAGGAGGAGCGTGGATGGGACTCACCCGGATCGCCACGGTCGCCGCCCACTTCGGCCGCGACCTCGCGTTCGACCGGACCCGCATCGCGGCGCTGGTCGAGGAAGCCCGCCAGGCGGGCGCCGCGCTGCTGGTGCTGCCGGACGGCGCGCTCGGCGGCTCCCTCGCCGACTTCGGCCGGGCCGACCCCGACCACCTGCCGCCGGCGCTCGCCCCGGACGGACCCGAAGTCCACGCCGTCGCGACACTCGCCGCGAACCTGGTCGTGTGCTTCGGCTACACCGAAGCGGGCGAGAACGGCGCCCGGTACACCGCGGCGGCGTGCGTTTCCGGCGACGGCGTGCTCGGCAGGCACCGCAAGGTGCACCTGTCCGCGGCCGAGGCCCTCCTGCACCGGCCGGGCCGCGGGTTCGCCGCGTTCGACACCCCGGTGGGCCGGCTGGGCATGCTGCTCGACTACGACAAGGCGTTCCCCGAGTCCGCCCGAGGCCTCGCCGCCGACGGCGCGGGGATCGTCGCGTGCCTGTCGTCGTGGGCGACCAGCAGCCGGACGCCGACCCTCACGCGGGATCGCCAAGCCCGGCTGTTCGACGTCTACGACTGCGTGCGCGCGGTCGAGAACCAGGTGGTGTTCGTCTCCGCGAACCAGGCCGGCGTCATGCACGGCACCCGGTTCCTCGGCCAGGCGAAGATCGTCGGCCCGAGCGGTGACACCCGCGCGCGGACCGGCTCCCGGGCCGCGCTCGTCGTCGCCGAACTGGACGTGGAGGCGGAACTCGCCGCGGCCCGCCGCACCCGCGACCACCTCGGCGAGCTGCACATGGCGGAGGCGATCCCGCTGGCCAGGGCCGCCGCGAATTCCGGGCGGGGCATGACGGATTAGCCGCCGTCCGGCGAACCGGATTCATTACGAATTCCTGTCGCATTGGTGCTGACCGACAACGGGTCCTGCTACCGCTCACGGCTCTGGCGCGACACGCTGCGCGAGGGGTCATCGCGCACGAACGCACCCGGCCTTACCGGCCCCGAACCAACGGCAAACCACCCGCCGGCCGCGTCCCCAACCTCACCGGGCAATACAGCTAGATCAGTTCCATCGGGTCCAGCTGGATGCGGATCGGCTCGGTCGCCTTGCGCGCGTCGCGGCGGGCCGCCGCGGCGTGGATCGACGCCGCCAGCGCCTTCCCCTCCGGGCGGGACACGCGGACCAGCGCCCGCTCGCGCTCCGCGTTGCCCTCCTCGTCCAGCTCGCCGATCGGCACCGGGCCCAGGACTTCCCCGGACGGCGGCAGGCGCAGGTCGGCCAGGAGGGCGGCCACCGCGTCCGGGCTGCCCTCCACGCTCGCCATCCGCATCGCCGGGGGAAAGCCCAGCTCCTGGCGTTCGGCCAGCTCCTGGCCCGCGTGCCAGGCCGGGTCCCAGCGGACCAGTGCCTGGACCACCGCCAGCCCCGCCTCGGCTCCGACGATCACGCGGCCTCCCGCGGCCGCCGGGCGGACCAGGGCCGCCGCCGCCATCCAGCGGCGCAGCGCTTCCTCTCCCGCCCGCAGGTCCTGGCGGCCCAGCAGCGCCCAGCCGTCGAGCAGCAGCGCCGCGCCGTAGCCGCCGTCCGCGACCGGCTCCGCGCCCGGCGTGCACACGATCAGCGCCGGTTTGCCCGGCACCGACGACAGCACCTCCGCGGCCCCGGACGTCCGGACCGGGACGCCGGGGAACGCGCGGCCCAGCTCCTCCGCCGTCCGCTTCGCGCCGACGATCACCGCGCGCAGCCGCACCGAACCGCACGCCGTGCAGCGGAACGCCGTCTCCGGGACGCCGCACCAGTGGCACGCGGGCGGTTTCGGCTGCCCGTCGACCGAGCCGCCGGGCAGGGACAGCGGCCCGGCGCACCGGCGGCAGCGCGCGGGCGTGCGGCAGTTCCCGCAGGCCAGGCCCGGCACGTACCCGCGCCGCGGCACCTGCACCAGCGCCGGGAGGCCCGCCGCGAACGCCTGCCGCGCGGCTTCGAACGCCACCGCGGGCAGGCGCGCCACCCGGGCCGCCTCGTCGCGGGCGACGTCGAAGTCCTCCCCGACCGGGGTGACGCGCGGGGCCGCGGCCCGCAGCGCGGCGCGGTCGGCCAGCACCGGGACGGCCCAGCCGGACTCGACGAGCAGCTGGGCCTCCGCCGTCCGGGCGAACCCGCCGACCAGCAGTGACGACTTCGCCGCGTGCGCGCGGTCCATCAGCACGTCCCGGACGTGCGGGTAGGGCGCGTGCTGGTCGAGGTGGAGGTCGTCGCCGTCGTCCCAGACGACGAACAGGCCGGGGTCGTGGACCGGCGCGAACATCGCCGCCCGCGTCCCGACCACCACCCGCACGGCGCCGCGCAGCACGGCCAGCCAGCGGCGGTACCGCTCGGCGGGCCCGAGCCCGGCGATCAGCGCCACCACGGCCTCCTCGCCGACCAGCGCCGCGCAGGCGTCGCGCACCCGGTCCAGGTCGCGGTGGTCCGGCACCACGAGCACGGCGCCGCGGCCGGAAGCCGCCACCGTCGCCGCGGCCTCGGCCAGCCGGCGCGGCCAGTCCTCGCCCGGCAGGGCCTGCCAGACGGCGTTCGCGGGCTTGCCATCGGCGAGGGCCTCCAGGAACGCCGGGCCGCGCTGGTAGCGCGCCCAGGCCGTGGTGTCCGGCGCGGCCGGAAGAGCCGCGGGCGGCAGCGGCGGCTCGCCCTCGGTCTTGGCATGGCGCGGCGGGATCGCGAGCCGCAGGACGTCGGACAGCGTGCCGCCGTAGCGGTCGGCGACCGCCCGGCACAGCGTGTGCAGCGACGGCGTCAGCACCGGTTCGGCGGAGGTGACGCGGTCGAGGAACAAGAGCGGCTTGTCGTGATCAGTGGTCTCGGCACGCTCGACGAGGTAGCCGTCCACCAGCTGCCCGGCGAACCGGACGCGGACCCGGCAGCCCGGCACCGCGGTCTCGTGCAGCTTCTCCGGCACGCGGTAGTCGAAGGTGCGGTCAAGGTGGGCCAGCGGGATGTCGACGACGATCCGCGCGACCGGCCGCTCGGGCGCGGGCTGCTGGGCCCCCTTCGCCTTCTGCCCCGGCTTCGGCACCTTCGACGGCTTCCGGGCACGCGACGGCGCCGCCTTCGGCGAAGGCGGTTCCTCCGGGAGGTCCCAGAGGGCGGCGGGCTCGGAGCTACTCACGCCGAGATCTCTACCAGACCCCTCCGACAGCCCCGACGCCAGAAGCCGTGAATGTCGCATTGAGGGACTTGAAGTCTCTCAATGCGACATTCACGGCTTTACGACTCAGGCGCCTGCCGCGGCCTTCAGCGCCTCGGCGCGGGCCGTGCTCTCCCAGGGGAGGTTCAGCTCGGGACGGCCGAAGTGGCCGTACGCCGCCGTCGGGGCGTAGATCGGGCGCAGCAGGTCGAGGTCGCGGATGATCGCGGCCGGCCGCAGGTCGAAGACCTCGGAGATGGCCTGCTGGATCTTCGCCGGGTCCACCGTCTCGGTGCCGAACGTCTCGACGAACAGGCCGACCGGGGCCGCCTTGCCGATCGCGTAGGCGACCTGGACCTCGGTGCGCGAGGCCAGGCCCGCCGCGACGATGTTCTTCGCCACCCAGCGCATCGCGTACGCCGCCGAGCGGTCCACCTTGGACGGGTCCTTGCCGGAGAACGCGCCGCCGCCGTGACGGGCCATGCCGCCGTAGGTGTCGACGATGATCTTGCGTCCGGTCAGCCCGGCGTCCCCCATCGGGCCGCCGATGACGAACCGGCCGGTCGGGTTGATCAGCAGCCGCGCGCCCGACGTGTCGATGCCCAGGCCTTCGAGCTCGGGGCCGACGACGTGCTCCTTGACGTCGACGCTGAGCATCCGGTCCAGGTCGATCCCGTCGGCGTGCTGCGACGACACCACGATGGTGTCGAGGCGCACCGGCTGGTCGCCGGCGTACTCGATGGTCACCTGGGTCTTGCCGTCCGGGCGCAGGTACGGCAGCACGCCGTCCTTGCGGACCGCGGTCAGCCGCTTCGACAGCCGGTGGGCCAGCGCGATCGGCAGCGGCATCAGCTCGGGGGTGTCCGAGCAGGCGTAGCCGAACATCAGGCCCTGGTCGCCGGCACCCTGGCGGTTGATCTCGTCCTCGTCCGACTCGACCCGCGACTCGTACGCGGTGTCGACGCCCTGGGCGATGTCGGGCGACTGCGAGCCGATCGCGACGTTGACGCCGCAGGAGTTGCCGTCGAAGCCCTTGGCGGAGGAGTCGTACCCGATCTTCAGGATGACGTCGCGGACGATGGTGGGGATGTCGGCGTACGCCTCCGTGGTCACCTCACCGGCCACGTGGACCTGGCCGGTGGTGATCAGGGTCTCGACCGCGACGCGGCTGCGCGGGTCCTTCGACAGCAGCCCGTCGAGGATCGAGTCGCTGATGGCGTCGCAAATCTTGTCGGGGTGCCCTTCGGTCACCGACTCCGAGGTGAACAATCTGCTGCTGGACGCGGTCACGGTGGCCGTCACTTCCTCACCCTAAGATGTCGGATGCCGGAACTTAGGCACCCCTTACTCTTCGCTGCAAGCGTACTGACTATCGCTCCAGGGGCCGTCAACGCTTCATGAAGCTCACAACAGCGTCCCACAGAGTGGACGCCAGTTCAGCTTTCGCGCCGAGAGGGATGGGGATTTCCGTGCCGTCGGCCCCCAGCAGCCAGCCCGAATTGTCCTCGGTGCCGAACGCCTTGCCGTCCCCGACCGCGTTGACGACCAGCAGGTCCGCGCCCTTGCGCTTGAGCTTGACGCGGGCGTGGTCGAGGACGCCGCCGCGCTCGTCGCCGGTCTCCGCGGCGAACCCGACGACGACCTGGCCCGGCCGCCGGTCGCGCACCAGTTCGGCGAGGATGTCGGCGTTGCGGTCGAGGGTGATCACCGGGTCCGGCTGGTCGTCGGACTTCTTGATCTTGTGGTCGGCCCGGTTCGCCGGCCGGAAGTCGGCGACGGCGGCGGCCATCACGACGACGTCAGCGGACGCGGCGGCCGAGTGCACCGCCTGCCGCAGTTCCTCGGCGGTCGACACGTGCGTCACGGAAGCGCCCGCCGGGTCCGGCAGCGCGACCGTGTGGGCGGTGACCAGGGTGACCTCGGCGCCGCGCTGGGCGGCGACGCGGGCCAGCGCGTAGCCCTGCTTGCCGGACGAGCGATTGCCCAGGTAGCGGACCGGGTCGAGCGGCTCGCGCGTGCCACCCGCCGAGACGACCACGCGGACGCCTTCGAGGTCGCGGGGGAGGGCGTCCGGCCGGGCCAGCAGCAGCCGGGCGAGGTCGACGATCTCGGCCGGGTTCGCGAGGCGTCCCTTGCCGGTGTCGGCCCCGGTCAGCCGGCCGGAGTCGGGCTCGGTGACGATCGAGCCGCGCGAGCGCAGCAGGGCGACGTTGTCGCGGGTCGCGGGGTGCTCCCACATCTCCGTGTGCATCGCCGGGAAGAAGGCGACCGGGCACCGGGCGGTGAGCAGGGTGTTCGTCAGCAGGTCGTCCGCCAGGCCGTGGGCGGCCTTCGCGAGGAGGTTCGCGGTGGCCGGGACGACCAGGACGAGGTCGGCTTCCTTGCCGACGCGGACGTGCTGCACCTCGGGCACCTCGGTGAACACACCCGTGTGCACCGGGTGCCCGGAGAGGGCTTCGAAGGTCGCCGCGCCGACGAAGTTCAGCGCGGCTTCGGTGGGGACCACGCGGACGTCGTGACCGGACTCGGTCAGCCCGCGCAGGACCTCACAGGCCTTGTAGGCGGCGATCCCGCCGCCTACGCCCAGGACAACGCGGGGTTTACTCACCCTCGGTGTGCTCGAGCAGGCCGCCGTGGATCTCGCGCAGCGCGATCGAAAGCGGCTTCTCGCGGGGGCCCGGCTCGACCAGCGGGCCGACGTACTCCAGCAGGCCCTCGCCCAGCTGGGCGTAGTAGTCGTTGATCTGGCGGGCACGCTTGGCCGAGTAGATCACCAGCGCGTACTTCGAGCTGACCTTCTCGAGGAGGTCGTCGATCGGCGGGTTGGTGATGCCCTCGAGCTCTTCGTGCAGGGTCGCCTGAGTCGTCACTCGTGGTGCTCCGAATCGTCTGGATGACCGGCGGCAAACTGCTCGCCGGTAATCAAGCTTAGCAAGTGCTCAGCGGCGTCCCGCACGTCGGCGTTGACGACGCGGTGGTCGAACTCGCCGGCGGCGGCCAGCTCACGCTCCGCTTCCGCCAGCCGGGCCTTCACCGCGGCCTCGTTCTCGGTGCCGCGCCCGGTGAGCCTGCCCACCAGTTCGTCCCAGGACGGCGGCATCAGCATCACCAGCCGGGCCTCGGGCATCGCCGCGCGGACCTGGCGGGCGCCCTGCAGTTCGATCTCCAGGACGGCCGGGCGACCCTCGGCGAGCGCCTTCTCGACCGGCTCGCGGGGGGTGCCGTAGCGGTTGCCCGCGAACTCGGCCCACTCCAGCAGCCTGCCGCCGTCGACCATGGCGTCGAACTCCGCCCGGTCGACGAAGTGGTAGTGCGCCCCGTCGACTTCGCCGGGACGCGGCTTGCGCGTGGTGACCGAGACGCTGAAGTAGATCTCGGGCTCCAGCTTCCGCAGCTCGCCCACCACGCTCGACTTCCCGACTCCCGAAGGCCCCGATACGACGGTGAGCCGGTGCCGGGAGAGGTCTCCCGTCACCGGCTCACTGCCGCGGTCGGTGCCCCGGCTCACCGGGGAGTCCTGACCGACGCCGTTCACTCGCCGCTGAACTCGGCCAGCAGCGCCTTGCGCTGCCGGTCGCCGAGGCCGCGCAGGCGTCGGCTGGGGGCGATCTCCAGTCGTTCCATGGTCTGCTGGGCGCGGACCTTGCCGACGCCCGGCAGGGCCTCGAGCAGAGCCGAAACCTTCATCTTGCCGAGAACTTCGTTCTCCTCGGCCTGCTTCAGCACGTCGACCAGAGTGGTACCGCCCCGCTTCAGCCGCTCCTTCAGCTCAGCACGGATGCGGCGGGCGGCGGCGGCCTTCTCCAGCGCCGCAGCGCGCTGTTCCTCTGTCAGCTGGGGAAGTGCCACGTTTTCCTCCGGTAGTTCTCAAAACTGGGTGGGTGACGCGACGGTACCCACCCGTGAGCACCGGCCACAATGCGGGGGTGGCTGGTGGGGGCCGATTCCGGGTCCTGCTATTGGCCGTTTTCCTGCGGGTCAGCCAGCACTTCGGCGATGCGTTCGACCGCTTGGCGCAAAGCGGGTTGCTCCGGACCGTGGCGCAGGATGTCCCGGGACGACGCCGGGAGCACGCCTGGCAGCCCTGGACCGAACACCCGCCGCAAATCGGCCACAGTGGCTCCCTGGGCCCCGAAACCGGGGGCGAGGACCGGACCGTTCAACCGCGAGAGATCGAGTTCCCCCGGCGCGATGGTGGCGCCGACGACGACACCCACATCGCCGAACGGTGCCGCATCGTCGTTGAATGCCGCCGCGGAATCGACGATCGCCTGTGCCACGGTGCGCCCGTCGGGCAGCCGGGCGTTCTGCACGGCGGCCGCTTCCGGGTTCGACGTCCGGGCGAGCACGAAGACGCCGCGCCCCGCCGAGCGGGCCGTGGTGACGCATTCGGCCAAAGAGCCGAACCCCAGGTACGGCGAGACGGTGATCGCGTCGGCCGCGATCGCCGCGCCGTCGGCCACGTACGCGGCCGTGTACGCCGCCATCGTGGAGCCGATGTCGCCGCGCTTGACGTCCAGCAGCACGAGCGCGCCCGCGTCGCGCGCGGTTTCGACGACCCGCTCGAGCACCCGGACGCCGGCCGCGCCGAACGCTTCGAAGAACGCCGACTGCGGCTTCACGATCGCCGTGCGCGCCGCCAGGACCTCCGTGGCGGACAGCGCGAACCGTTCCAGGCCCGAGACGTCCACCGGGAGCCCCCAGGCCTCGATCAGGCCCGGGTGGGGGTCGATCCCGGCGCACAGCGGGCCCCGGGCCGCGACGGCCTTCGCCAGCCGCGCCCCGAACCGCTCCGACGCCGAAGACACCGACGACGCCGCGCTCACGACCGCGCCTTCAGCGCCGCCTGGAGCTCCTGGAGGGACTTGACCCCGATGTCGCCCCGGATCAGCGCCTCGATGCCGTGCACGGCCGCCGCGGCGCCCTGCACGGTCGTCACACACGGGATGTCGCGCGAGACCGCGGCGGTGCGGATTTCGTAGCCGTCGACGCGCGGACCGCTGTTCCCGTAAGGGGTGTTGATCACCATGTCGACCCCGCCGTTCAGGATGACGTCCACGATGTTCGGCTCGGCGTCGGTCGACCCTTCGTAGTGCTTGCGCACCACCGAGCAGGCGATCCCGTTGCGCCGCAGCACTTCCGCGGTACCTGAGGTGGCGAGGATTTCGAACCCGAGGTCCGCGAGCCGCTTCACCGGGAAGACCAGTGAGCGCTTGTCGCGGTTGGCCACCGAGACGAACACGCGCCCGGACGTCGGGAGCGAGCCGTATGCGGCGCTCTGCGACTTGGCGAACGCCTTGCCGAAGTCGACGTCGACGCCCATCACCTCACCGGTGGACTTCATTTCCGGGCCCAGCAACGAATCCACGCCGTGCCCTTCGGGGGTGCGGAAGCGGTGGAAGGGCAGCACGGCCTCCTTCACCGCCACCGGTGAGTCGGCGGGCATCCGTCCGCCGTCGCCTTCGGCCGGGAGGACGCCGTCGGCGCGCAGGTCCTTGATCGTGGAGCCGGTCATGATCAGCGCGGCGGCTTTGGCCAGCGGCACCGCGGTCGCCTTCGACACGAACGGCACGGTCCGCGACGCCCGCGGGTTGGCCTCCAGGACGTACAGGACGTCGTCCTTGAGCGCGTACTGGACATTCAGGAGCCCGCGGACGCCGACGCCGCGCGCGATCGACTCGGTGGAGCGGCGGACGGTCTCCAGGTCGGTGTGCCCGAGCGTGATCGGCGGCAGCGCGCACGAGGAGTCGCCGGAGTGGATGCCGGCCTCTTCGATGTGCTCCATGACCCCGCCGAGGTAGAGCTCCTCGCCGTCGAACAGCGCGTCGACGTCGATCTCGATGGCGTCGTCGAGGAACCGGTCCACCAGCACCGGGTGCTCGGGGGTGATCTCGGTGGCGCGGCTGATGTAGCCGGCGAGGGTCTCCTCGTCGTAGACGATCTCCATGCCGCGTCCGCCGAGCACGTACGACGGCCGGACCAGCACCGGGTAGCCGATCTCGTCGGCGATCCGCTTCGCCCCCTCGAACGACGTCGCCGTGCCGTAGCGCGGCGCGGGCAGCCCGGCGTCGGTCAGGACCTCACCGAACGCGCCGCGGTCCTCGGCCAGGTGGATCGCCTCCGGCGGCGTCCCGACCACCGGGACACCGGCGTCGGCCAGTCGCTTCGCCAGCCCCAGCGGGGTCTGGCCGCCGAGCTGGACGATGACGCCGGCGACCGTGCCGGACGCCTGTTCGGAGTGCACCACCTCGAGGACGTCCTCGAACGACAGCGGCTCGAAGTACAGCCGGTCGGAGGTGTCGTAGTCGGTGGACACGGTCTCCGGGTTGCAGTTGACCATGACGGCCTCGAACCCGGCCTCCCGCAACGCGATCGCCGCGTGCACGCAGGAGTAGTCGAACTCGATGCCCTGCCCGATCCGGTTCGGCCCGGAGCCGAGGATGAGCACCTTCGGCTTCTCGCTCTGCGCGGCCACTTCGGTCTCCGCGTCCGGGTCGGACTCGTAGGCCGAGTAGTGGTACGGCGTCTTGGCGGCGAACTCGGCCGCGCAGGTGTCGACGGTCTTGAAGACCGGCCGCACGCCGAGGCGGTGGCGCAGGGTGCGGACGCCGTCCTCGCCGGCCAGTTCCGGCCGCAACGCGGCGATCTGCCGGTCGGACAGGCCGGTGCGCTTGGCGCGGCGCAGCAGGTCGCCGTCGAGCACCGGGGCGTCGCGGACCTCGGCGCCGACCTCGGCGATGTAGGCGATCTGGTCGATGAACCACGGGTCGATGCCGGAGGCCTCGTGCACCTGCTCGACGGTGGCGCCCAGCCGCAGCGCACGCTCCACCTCATACAGCCGGCCCTCGCGCGGCGTGCGCAGGGCGTCCAAAGTGGACTCCATGGTCGCGCCGTCGGGGTCCGGCAGCGTCCAGAACCCGGTCGCCTTGGTCTCGATCGACCGCATCACCTTGCCGAGCGCCTCGGGGAAGCTGCGGCCGAACGACATCGCCTCGCCGACGCTCTTCATCGTCGTGGTCAGCGTCGGGTCCGCACCGGGGAACTTCTCGAAGGCGAACCGCGGCATCTTCACCACGACGTAGTCCAAAGTGGGCTCGAACGCCGCCGGGGTCTCGCCGGTGATGTCGTTGCGGATCTCGTCGAGGGTGTAGCCGATGGCGAGTTTCGCGGCGATCTTGGCGATCGGGAAGCCGGTGGCCTTCGACGCCAGCGCGGAACTGCGGGACACGCGCGGGTTCATCTCGATGACGACCATCCGGCCGTCGGCCGGGTTGATCGCGAACTGGATGTTGCAGCCGCCGGTGTCGACACCGACCTCCCGCAGCACCGCGATGCCGACGTCACGCATCACCTGGTACTCACGGTCGGTAAGCGTCATCGTGGGGGCGACGGTGACCGAGTCGCCGGTGTGCACGCCCATCGCGTCGATGTTCTCGATCGAGCAGACGACCACGACGTTGTCGTGCTTGTCACGCATCAGCTCGAGCTCGTACTCCTTCCAGCCGAGCACGCTCTCCTCGATGAGCACCTCGGTGACCGGCGACTCGGTGAGCCCGGTGGAAGCCAGCCGCTCCAGGTCCGCGGACGTGTGCGCCATGCCGGAGCCGAGCCCGCCCATGGTGAACGACGGCCGGATCACGACCGGCAGCCCGAGCTCCGCGACGGTCGCACGGACCTCGTCCATGTCGTGACACACCCGGCTGCGCGGGACCTCGGCGCCGATGGTGCGGACGATGTCCTTGAACTTCTGCCGGTCCTCGCCGCGCTGGATGGCGTCGATGTCGGCACCGATCAGCTCGACACCGTACTTGTCGAGCACGCCGCGCTCGTGCAACGCCACCGCGCAGTTCAGCGCGGTCTGCCCGCCCAGGGTCGCCAGCAGCGCGTCCGGACGCTCGGCGGCGATGACCTTCTCGACGAAGTCCGGCGTCACCGGCTCGATGTAGGTCGCGTCAGCGAACTCCGGATCGGTCATGATCGTCGCCGGGTTCGAGTTCACCAGCGACACACGCAGACCTTCGCTGCGCAGCACCCGGCAGGCCTGGGTACCGGAGTAGTCGAACTCCGCGGCCTGCCCGATCACGATCGGCCCGGAGCCGATCACCAGCACGTGCTGGATATCCGTCCTCTTCGGCATCAGGCCTTCTTCTCCATCAGCGAAACAAAATCGTCGAACAGGGGCGCCGCGTCGTGCGGACCGGCCGCGGCTTCGGGGTGGTATTGCACCGAGAACGCGGGGACGTCGAGGGCGCGCACGCCCTCGACCGTGTCGTCGTTCGGGCAATAGTGGCTGATCTGCGCCGCGCCGAACGGCGACTCGAAGCGCTGGCCGGGCTCGCCTTCGAGGGCGAAGCCGTGGTTCTGCGCGGTGATCGCGACGCGCCTGGTCGCCACGTCGATCACCGGGATGTTGATACCGCGATGGCCGTAACGCATCTTGTACGTCCCCAGCCCCAGCGCGCGACCAAGAACCTGGTTACCGAAGCAGATCCCGAACAACGGAATCTCGCGGCCGAGGATCTGCTTGGTCAGCTCGGTCGCGTGCGTCGTGGTGGCCGGGTCACCCGGGCCGTTGGACAGGAACACACCATCCGGCTCGATCGCCAGGAGTTCGTCCAGCGACGACGTCGAAGGCAGCACATGCACCTCGATACCGCGCTGAATCATCTGCCGCGGAGTGTTGGACTTGATGCCCAAGTCCAGCGCGACAACACGGAAGCGTGTCTCACCCGAAGGCGAGACGACGTACGGCTTCGACGTCGTCACCTGGCCGGCCAGGTCGGCGCCCTCCATCTTGGGGCTGGCCAGCACCTCGGCGACCATGTCCTCGACGCTGCCCAGCGCGTCGCCGGAAAACACCCCCGACCGCATCGCACCACGCTCGCGCAGATGCCGCGTCAACGTCCGGGTGTCGACCTCGGCGATGCCGACGATCCCCTGGCGCGCCAGTTCGTCGTCGAGCGAGCGCTTCGAGCGCCAGTTGGACGGCGTGCGCGCGGGATCGCGCACCACGTAGCCGTTGACCCAGATCCTCGAGGACTCGTCATCCTCGTCATTCCAGCCGGTGTTGCCGATCTGCGGCGCGGTCTGCACCACGATCTGCCCGTGGTAGGACGGATCGGTCAACGTCTCCTGGTACCCGGTCATGCCGGTGCAGAACACCGCCTCGCCGAGGGTTCGCCCCTGCGCGCCGTATGCCGCGCCGCGGAACACCCGGCCGTCTTCGAGTACCAGTGCGGCCTGAGCGCGCGCGTTCACTGGGCACCTCCCTTGATCTTCAGCTGTTCGGTCCATTGTGGATAGTCAGTGAGGTCGTCGCCCCGGAAACCGGTGTCGAGATCGACGTCGCCGAGCCGCCAGGTGAACACCAGCAGCGCGTCGGTGCCCATCACCTTCCCGGCGATCTTCGTGTCGCGCCGGACGCCGGTGACCGCGGCGCGCGGGATCCAGAAGTCCGGCGCGCCACCGCGTTCGACCGCGATTCCGCCGGCGTGCAGCCGCCAGACCGCGCCGGTGCGCAGTCCCGCGCCGCGCGTGACGATCCGGTCCTGCCAGTTCCCGGCGGTCGTCGTGCCGACGTAGACGCCGGTGGACTCCAGCAGCGCCTCTCCGGGCTCGGCCGGGATGGCGGGGAACGGCGGCACCCGGGCACTCTGCGAGCGGGACTTGCGCCGCCAGCCCACGTACATGCCCCACAGGCAGAGCAGGAAGAAGGCGACGATCGCCAGCACCAGCCAGAAGCGCTCCATCAGCAGATCTTCCCGTCCCGCGCGGTGATCCGCCCGCGCAGCAGCGTCGCGGTCACCACGCCGGGCAGCCGCATTCCCTCGTACGGGGTGTTGGCCGCGATGCTGGCCAGCTCCGCGCCCCGGACCGTCCACTCGGCGTCGGGGTCGACCAGCGTCAGGTTCGCCGGCTCGCCGACCGCGATCGGGCGACCCTGGTCGGCCAGGTTGCCGATCTCGGCGGGCCGTTCGCTCATGACGCGGGCGACGCCGCGCCAGTCGAGCAGCCCGGTGCGGACCATCGTCTCCGTCACGATCGACAGCGCGGTCTGCAGCCCGAGCATGCCCGGCCGGGCCGCGCTCCACTCGGTGTCCTTGTCCTGCACGGCGTGCGGGGCGTGATCGGTGGCGACGCAGTCGATGACGCCCTCGGCCAGCGCCGTGCGCAGCTTCTCCGCGTCGGACTCGGTGCGCAGCGGCGGGTTCACCTTGTTCACCGGGTCGTAGGTGGCCAGGCGCTCGTCGGTGAGCAGCAGGTGGTGCGGGGTGACCTCGGCCGACACCTTCGTGCCACGGTCCTTCGCCCAGCGCAGCACGTCCGCGGTGCCCGAAGTGGAGACGTGGCAGACGTGCAACCGTGCCTTCGCGTGCAGGGCCAGGAGGCAGTCGCGGGCCACGATGGACTCTTCGGCGGCAGCGGGCCAGCCGGTGTAGCCGAGCCGGGCCGCGCGCTCGCCCTCGTGGGCCTGGGCGCCGACGGTCAGCCGCGGCTCCTCGGCGTGCTGCGCGATGACGACGTCGAGGGCGGTCGAATACTCCAGCGCGCGGCGCATCAGCAGCGGGTCCGCGACGCAGAGGCCGTCGTCGGAGAACACCTTGACCCGCGCCTGCGAAGCCGCCATCGTGCCCAGCTCGGCGAGCTTCTCGCCCTTGAGCCCGACGGTGACCGCGCCGACCGGGTGGACGTCGACCAGGCCGACCTCCTGCCCGCGCCGCCACACGTGCTCGACGATCACGGCGTTGTCCGCGACCGGGTCGGTGTTGGCCATGGCGAACACCGCGGTGTAGCCGCCGAGCGCCGCCGCGGCCGAGCCGGAGTCGATCGTCTCGGTGTCCTCGCGGCCGGGTTCGCGCAGGTGGACGTGCAGGTCGACGAAGCCGGGGAGGAGGACCTGGCCGCCGGCCTCGACGACTTCGGCGTCTTCCGGGACGTCGACGGCGCCGATCGCGGTGATCACCCCGTCCTCGATCAGGACGTCGACCGGGTCGCCTTCGCCGTAGGGGCGGGCGCCCTGGATCACGGTGCTCACGCGGCGGCTCCTTCGCTGGCCAGGAGGTGGTAGAGGACCGCCATGCGCACGTGGACGCCGTTGCGGACCTGTTCGGTGATGGCCGAGGCCGGGGAATCGGCGACCGCCGAAGCGATCTCCATCCCGCGCAGCATCGGGCCGGGGTGCAGGACGACCGCGTGGTCCGGCAGCAGCTTCAGCCGCCGTTCGGAGAGGCCGTACGCGATCGAGTACTCACGCGCGCTCGGGAAGAAGCTCTGCCCTGGGCCCCCGCCAGTCATGCGTTCCGCCTGGACCCGCAGCATCATCACGGCGTCGACCGCGGGCAACTCGGCGTCCAGGTCGTGCGAGACGGTAACCGGCAGGCTCTCGACACCGTAAGGCAGCAACGTCGGTGGCGCGACGAGCACGACTTCGGCGCCCAGGGCCGAGAGCAGGTGGATGTTCGAGCGGGCGACCCGGCTGTGCAGGACGTCCCCGACGATGGCGATCCGCCGGTCCTTCAACGAACCCAGGCGTTCCCGCAACGTCGCCGCGTCGAGCAGCGCCTGCGTGGGGTGCTCGTGGGTGCCGTCGCCGGCGTTGACCACCGAGGTGCCGGGCTCGGCGAGCCACTCCGAGAGCCGCTGGGCGGCGCCGCTCGCCGGGTGCCGGACGATCACGCAGTCGGCACCGGCCGCGGCCAGCGTCAGCGCCGTGTCCCGCAGGGACTCCCCCTTGTTCACCGAGGAACTCGACGCGGAGACGTTGATCACGTCCGCGCTCATCCACTTCCCGGCGATCTCGAACGACACCCGGGTGCGGGTCGAGTTCTCGTAGAACAGGGTGATCACCGTGCGGCCGCGCAACGTCGGCAGCTTCTTGACCTCCCGGCCGAGCAGGGTGTGCTTCAGCTCGTCGGCGGTGTCCAGCACGGCGGTGGCCAGCGCCGGGTCCAGCCCGTCGGTGGCGAGCAGGTGCTTCACGAGTCCTCTCCAGTGGCTTCGGTGACTTCCGGGGCTTCCGGGACTTCCGGGGCCCGCAGCAGCACCGCGTCGCGGCCGTCGATCTCGGCCAGCAGGACGGACACGCCCTCGGTGCGGGCGGTCGGCACGTTCTTGCCCACGTAGTCGGCGCGGATCGGCAGCTCGCGGTGACCGCGGTCGACCAGCACCGCCAGCTGCACCGCGCGGGGGCGGCCGTGGTCACGGAGGGCATCGAGCGCGGCCCGGATGGTCCGGCCGGAGAAGAGCACGTCGTCGACCAGGATCACCACCCGGTCGTCGATGCCGTCCGGAGGCAGCTGCGTCTGTTCGAGCGCGCGCGGCGGACGGCGGCGGAGATCGTCCCGGTAGAGGGTGACGTCGAGAGCGCCGGCCGGCGGCCGGACTCCGGAGAACTCGCCGATCTTGTCGGCCAGGCGGACGGCCAGCGGCGTGCCGCGAGAGGGGATGCCGAGCAACACGGGCGGGGTAGTGCGTTCCGCACCGTTCGCGGTTTTTTCGATGACCTGATGGGCCATTCGGGCGATCGTACGCGCGACATCGCCGGCCGACAGGAGCTCGCGCTCCCCAGCCGAACCAGCCGCGCCACGCGGACGTGACGACACTTCGGACTCCTTCCCCGCCTCTCCGGACGGGTCCTTAAAGGACGTCTGTTCCCCTGCTGGTCGGGGCTTTCCCGCCGACAGTAGCAGGCACTTTGCTCAGTCTTACGGGTGGTGTGGCGTGGTTCGCGGCAAGCTCCTGCTTGACCTGGTGACAACAATGCGTAACCATTACTCTGAGTATTCGACTCACAGAGTCCCCTGGACCGGTCACCCCGACCGGGAAGGGGGTGAAGAACGGAGAACGACCAGATGGGCGATTACGCCAAGGCGCTCGGGGCCAAGCTCCGCGGGATCCGCCAGCAGCAGGGTCTGTCCCTGCACGGGGTCGAGCAGAAGTCCGGTGGGCGCTGGAAGGCCGTCGTCGTCGGCTCGTACGAGCGTGGCGACCGTGCCGTCACCGTCCAGAAGCTGGCCGAGCTGGCCGACTTCTACGGTGTGCCGGTGGTCGAGCTGCTGCCCGAGGGCCGGGTCCCCTCCGGCGCCGAGCCCGCCACCAAGATCGTGATCAACCTGGAGCGCCTGCAGCAGCTGCCGGCGGAGAAGGTGGGCCCGCTGGCCCGCTACGCCGCGACCATCCAGAGCCAGCGCGGCGACTACAACGGCAAGGTGCTCTCGATCCGGACCGAGGACCTGCGGTCGCTGGCGATCATCTACGACATGACCCCGGGCGAGCTGACCGAGCAGCTCATCGACTGGGGTGTTCTTCCGCCCGAGGCGCGCCCGTCCAAGGAGGACTGATCGTAGGTGCGCGAAACCGACGCAGTGAGCGTTCCCCGGTGGGGCACCGGAGACGCTCACTGACTCGTCGGGGGGCTCGCGGCACCTAGAGGACGGCGCGGAGGCGGTCGGCGATCGTGCCGATCCGGCCCAGCACGCCGTTGACGAACCGCGGCGAGTCGTCCGTGGACAGTTCCTTCGCCAGGCCGACGGCCTCGTCGATCGCGACCGGGTCCGGCACGTCCTCGGCCCAGAGCAGCTCGTAGACCCCGACCCGCAGCACCGCGAGGTCGACCTTCGGCATCCGCTCCAGGGTCCAGCCCTGCGCGTGCTCGGCCAGCAGCTCGTCGATCTGCGGCCGGCGGGCGGTGACGCCCTCGACCAGGCTGATCGTGTAGTCCCCGATCGGGTCGACCTCGGTGGCGCCGACACGGTCGGCCAGCAGCGTCACCGCGTCGGCGTCCCGCTGCGAGGCCTCGTAGAGCATCTCCACCGCACGGCGGCGGGCCTGCCGGCGGCTGATCGAGCCGCCGCGGTTCGGGTGGGACTTCGAAGTCGGCATCAGCTGGAGACGCGGCCCAGGTAGCGGCCGTCGCGGGTGTCGACCTTGATCTTCTCGCCGGTGGACAGGAACAGCGGGACCTGGATCTCCGCGCCGGTCTCCAGCGTCGCCGGCTTCGTGCCACCGGTGGAGCGGTCGCCCTGCAGGCCGGGGTCGGTGTGCTGGATGACGATCTCGACCGACGTCGGGAGCTCGACGTAGAGCGGCTCGTTCTCGTGCACCGCGACCTGGACCTCGGTGTTCTCCAGCATGTAGTTGGCGTTGTCGCCGACGACCTCGGCCGGGACCGTGATCTGGTCGTAGGTGTCGCCGTCCATGAAGACGAAGTCGGCGCCGTCCTTGTACAGGTAGGTCATGTTCCGGCGGTCCACCGTGGCCGTCTCGACCTTCGTGCCCGCGTTGAACGTCTTGTCGACCACCTTGCCGGTGAGCACGTGCTTGAGCGTCGTGCGCACGAAGGCGCCGCCCTTGCCCGGCTTGACGTGCTGGAACGCGGTGACGGTCCACAGCTGGCCCTCGAGGTTGAGGACGAGCCCGTTCTTCAGGTCGTTGGTCGTGGCCACGAGCTTGGAGTCTCCTGTGTCGATCTCGGGTTCGCGGCCGCCGTCAGACGACCACGAGGTTCTTGGTGCTCAGGGTGAGGAGTTCGGGCTCCCCAGCCCGCACGACGAGCGTGTCCTCGATGCGCACGCCACCGCGCCCCGCGAGATAGACGCCGGGCTCGACGGTGACCGCCATACCGGCGGCCAGTGTACCGACGCCCGTCGCGGCCAGGCTCGGTGCCTCGTGGATCTGCAGGCCGACGCCGTGCCCGAGGCCGTGCGCGAAGTGCTCGCCGTGCCCCGCGTCCACGATCACCTTCCGCGCGGCGGCGTCCACTTCGGACACCTCGGCACCCGGCGCGACGGCCCGGGTGCCGGCCGCCTGGGCGGTGCGCACGAGGTCGTACACCTCCCGCTGCCAGTCCGCGGGCTCGCCGAGGACGAAGGTGCGGGTCATGTCGGAGTGGTAGCCGTCGACGGTCGCGCCGAAGTCCAGCTTGACGAAGTCACCGCGCTTGAGCTCGGCGTGCGTCGGCCGGTGGTGCGGGATGGCCGAGTGCGCGCCGGCGGCGATGATCGAGGCGAAGCTCGGCCCGGACGAGCCGTGCTCCAGCATCCGGTTCTCCAGGTCACGGGCCACTTCCAGCTCGGTCCGCCCGGGCCGCAGCCCGCCGGCGGCGACCAGGTCGTCCAGCGCCCGGTCCGCCGCGGCGCACGCCTGCCGCAGCGCCTCGACCTCGGCCTCGTCCTTCACCAGCCGCAGCCGCTCCACCAGCCCGGGGGCCCGGGTGAGGGCCGCTTCCTTGCTGAGGGTCTCGTACTCCTCGACGCTGACGTGCTGGCTCTCGAACCCGACCCGCCCGTAGGTCTTCGCGTCCTTCGCGGCTGTCGCGACCAGGGCGGCGGCGCTGGCCCGGTCGACGATCTTCGCCAGATCGGGCACCTCGGCGGCCGACTGCGTGGTGTAGCGGCCGTCGGTGCAGAAGAGGGTCTTGTCGTCGCCGCCGGCGTGCAGCAGCACCGCGGCGTTCGAGCCGGTGAACCCGGTCAGGTAGCGGATGTTCAGCAGATCGGTGACCAGCAGCGCGTCGACGCCGGCTTCGGTCAGAAGCCCGCGCAGCGCCGCACGACGTCGTCCATAGGTCTCAGACACCCGTCCACCCTAGTGCGAGCCGGACGGAGGACAAGGTCCGCCGGCGCGCCGCGCGATCGCGGCGGCGCGGGGCGAAAACACGGTCGCCTAGACTCCGCGGGATGAGTGCCTGGGTGATTCGCGGGCTCGGGATGGCGGTGCTGCACGGCGCCGCCATCACCCTCCTCGCCAAGTACGCCGTCTACCACCCCACCGACCAGACCCTGGTCGTCTCGCTCGCGCTCGCCGTGCTCGTCGGGGCCGCCGCCCTCTGGAGCGCCCTCGACGCCTGGCGCGGCTTGCCCGACCGCGGCCGTGTCTGGTTCATCTCCGCGCTGGTCGCCGGGCCCGTCGCCGGGATCCTCTACGTCATCGGGCGCGCCGTCTTCGTCGACCAGACCGGCGTCTCGGAACTCGGCGGCGCGCTGACCGGCGGAGCCGCCTTCTCCGCCCTGCTCGTCCTCATTCCCGCCGGGCTCGGGCTCTTCGTCGGCGGGCGCATCGGCCGCGCTCAGCCGCCCAGCGAAGAACCCCGCGGGTAGCCGTCCCACTGCGCCGCGGTGACGGCGCGGGCCGACGAGCCGTTGTTCCCCACAACACCGCCGTCGGGCACCCGCCACAACCGGCCGTCGTCCAGCAGCAGCCCGAACCCCCGGTCCGGCGTCTGCACCGCCTCCGCACCGGACCGCAGCCGCGCCGTCACCGGCAACACCGCCACCTCGGGCGGCGCCTTCTCCAGCAGCTCACCCGCCAGCGTCATCGCGACCGCGCGCCGGTCGATCCGCACCCGCCCGCCGGCCCGCACCAGGTCCATCGTCCGCTCCGGCGACGGCATCGTGACCCCGTCGAACGTCGCCGCCACCCGGCCGGGCTCCGCGCAGGCCCGGGCGCCGAGCAGGTCCAGCCCGAAGTGACGCAGCTCGGTCGGCGCGCCGGCCCCGCCGATCACGGTGGCGCGCACGACGTCGAACGGCACCCGGTCGCACGGATCGGCCGACGACAGCGGCGCGTGGCCGTCCGCCCGGCGCACCAGCCCCGGCCCTTCCTTCCACGGCCCGGGGATCACGACCGGCTGGAAGGGGTGCTCGGTGAAGTCCGCCGTCCAGAACGTCAGGGTCGTCCCCGCGTCGGTCTCGTGCGCGACGACGAACGCGTCGAGCGCCCCGACCCACATCAGGTCGGCGCTGAACCCGTCGACGACCGAGCGGGCCCGCGGCGCCGACGTCGACGTCACCGGCACGAACCCGCCCACGTCCAGTGCCTGCACCCCGGACCCGAACGCCGGATCGCGCGACCGCAGCACGAACTGCCCCGCGCCGTTCCAGCCCGCGGCACGGGCGGTGGTGTCGGTGAACATCAGGTAGAACCAGCCGTCGAGGTACACCACCGAGGGCTGGCCCGCGCCGTAGACGTTCGCGCGGTGCACGTCGTGCGACGGCCCGAGGATCGGCCGCCCGCCCGCCGCGCGGGTCCAGTGCACGCCGTCCGGGCTGGTCGCGAGCCCGATGGCATTCCCCAGCGCGTGGTCACCGGCGGCGCCGGTGTAGTACAGGTAGTAGGTCGAGCCGACCCGCAGCACCGACGGATCGCAGGTGTGCATGCCGTCGAACTGCCCGGGCGCGCCGGAGAACACGGCCGCCGGCATCCCGCCGCCGGGCGCGGTGAACGGGCCGTCCATCGACTGCGCCTGCGCGTAGAGGATGTCGTCGCCGGCCGGCCCGGCACCACCGTACTGGCTGCACCACCACATCCGGGTCTGCCCGCGGTCGAGCATCACGGAAGGCCCGTAGTTGTAGACGGCGTCCGCCCCACCGGCGGCGATCACACCACCGCTCTGCCGGGGGTCACCCGAAGCGAGCTTGACATCAACGGGCCGCGGCGGCGCGGCGGTCTCCCCGCCGGCGATGGCGGGCCGCTCCCCCGCCGCCTGCGGCTGGGCGTAACCCTCGGTGCAGCCCGCGACCAGGAGCGCCGCCAGGACACTGGCGGACAAGGCACGAGCGGGTCGCCGACCCCCACGACGAAACGGGCGCACGACATCGGAGTGTAGCCAGACCCGGCCAGTCGGAGTAACGGCGTGCCCGGTCGACGGTCCCTCGATCGCGCTCGGCTGGGCAGCCGCAGGCCGCGATCCGGACGGCCGGGTCCGGCCTCAGTACGTTGTGTCACAGGGCCCGACGACCCGGGATGGCCGGGTCACACCTGGGCCGGTGGCCCTTCCACCGCGACCAGCTCGACAACCGGGCACACCGCGTCACACCTGAGCCAGCGGCCCTTCCGCAGCGGCCGGCTCGGCGACCCGGGGATGGCCGCGTCACGCCTGAGCCGGTGGCCCTTCCACCGCGACCAGCTCGACCTCGAACCCGGCTTCGTTCTCGAGGTAGGCCGCGTAGTGGGCGTCCCCGCCCGCGTGGGGGTAGCGGTCGGCGAACAGCGGCCGCCAGCCGTGCCCGCTCGCCCGGGCCGCCAGGTCGTCGACCCCTGCTCGGGTGCCCACGTGCAGCGCCAGGTGGTTCAGGCCCGGCCGCGTGCGCTCGTGGTCCGCCGCGCTCAGTGCCGGCGAGGCCTCGACCACGAGGTAGGTTCCGCCGAGCCGCCAGCTGACCCCCGCGGGCCAGCGCTGGAACTCCCGCCAGCCGAGCTCGCCAAGCAGCCAGCCCCAGCTCCGCTCGGCCTCGGCCAGATCCGGCACCCACAGTTCGACGTGGTGCGGCCGCCCGTGGCGGGCGGGCAGCGCGACCAGCACGCGGTGCAGGTCGCCGTAGTGGACGCCGCTGCCGACGTCGAGGAACCCCAGCCGCCCGGCGATCTTGCGGCTCGCCGCGTTCCGCTCGTGGACCAGCGCCCAGATCGCCGGGAGCCCGAGCGCGCCGAGCCCGTGGTCCAGCAGCGCGCGGGCGGCCTCGGTCGCCAGGCCCTGCCCGGCGTGCGCGCTCGCGACGTAGTAGCCCAGCTCGGGCACGCCGCCCGGCAGCTCCCACGACGGCCGCAGGTGCGCCACGCCGACGACCTCACCGTCGCGCTCGATCACCCAGTGGCCCTGGCCGGCCGGCCCGCGGTAGTCCAGCCGCCGGTCGACCATCGCGTTCGCCGCGGCCGGGTCGGCGAAGTCGGCCGCGAAGAACCGGCTCATCTCCGGGTCGGAGAACACCTTCACGACGTCCTCGCGGTCGGCCTCGGCCAGCTGCCGCAGCCGCAGCCGCGCCGTGGTCAGCGCCGGCAGCGTCATCCCGGGTGCGCGGCGAGCCAGCGCAGCGCGAGCGGGTAGCCGTCCACGCCGAGGCCCGCGATCACGGCCGTCGCGATGTCCGACAGCACGCTGTGGTGCCGGAACGCCTCCCGCTTGTGCACGTTCGAGATGTGCAGCTCGATCAGCGGCGCGGTGAGCTGCGCCGCGGCGTCGCGCACCGCGATCGAGTAGTGCGTCCACGCGCCGGCGTTGAGGACCACCGGGTGACCGCCGTCGGCGGCTTCGTGCAGCCAGCCGACCAGCTCGCCTTCGTGGTCGGTCTGCCGGACCTCGACCTCGATCCCCAGCTCGGCGCCGGTTTTGACGCACAGCGCCGCGAGGTCGTCGTGGGTGGTCGAGCCGTAGACCGACGGTTCGCGCTTGCCGAGCCGCCCCAGGTTCGGGCCGTTGAACACGAACGCCTTCACAGCAGCACGCTCCCGCCGTTCGCCGGGGAGCCGGCCGCGATCGCCGAGTACGCGGCCGCGAGCAGCACCGGGTCCGGGCCCTCGAGCCGGCCGGGCTTGCCGAGGCCGTCGAGGACGACGAACCGCAGCACCCCCGATCGGGTCTTCTTGTCGCCCTTCATGGTCTCCAGCAGCTGGGGCAGCGCGTCGGCGTCGTACGTCGTCGGCAGGCCGAGCAGCTTCAGCACGGACGCGTGGCGTTCGGCCGTGGCGTCGTCGAGCCGCCCCGCCAGCCGCGCCAGCTCGGCGGCGAACACCAGGCCGACGCTCACCGCGGCGCCGTGCCGCCACCGGTACCGCTCGCGGCGCTCGATCGCGTGGCCGAGGGTGTGGCCGTAGTTGAGGATCTCCCGCAGGTCGGACTCCCGCAGGTCGGCCGCCACGACGTCGGCCTTGACCTGGATCGACCGGCGGACCAGCTCGGCCAGCACGTCCCCGGACGCGTCGAGCGCCTCGGCCGGGTCGGCCTCGATCAGCTCGAGGATCCGCGGATCGGCGATGAAGCCGGTCTTCACGACCTCGGCCATGCCGGCGACGAGCTCGTTCTTCGGCAGCGTTTCCAGCGTCGTGAGGTCGGCGAACACCGCGCTCGGCTCGTGGAACACCCCGACGAGGTTCTTGCCGGCCTCGGTGTTGATGCCGGTCTTGCCGCCGACCGCGGCGTCGACCATGCCGAGCAGCGTGGTCGGCACGTTGACCAGCCGGACCCCGCGCATCCACGTGCCGGCGACGAATCCGGCGAGATCGGTGACGGCGCCGCCGCCGAGACCCACCACGGCCCCGCGGCGGTCCAGCCCGATCCGGCCGAGCACCTCCCAGCAGAAGCCGGCGACGGTCAGCGCCTTGCCGTCCTCGGCGTCCGGGATCTCGACGCGGTGCGCGTCGAGGCCGGCCGCGTTCAGCTCGTCGCGGATGGCCTCGGCCGTGGCGGTCAGCGTCGGCGGGTGGATCAGCGCGATCTTCGAGGCGCCGGCCAGGTGCGCGGTGAGGTCGCCGAGCAGGCCGCGCCCGACCACGACGTCGTAGGGGTGGGCGGTGGCGACCGGGATGCGCACCGGGTCGGGCTGCGCCGGATCGGACACGGGGTGACTCACTCCTTGGCTTCGGCGGGAACGGCGAGCTCCGCCACGATGTTCGCGACGATCGCGGCGGGCGTCCGGTCGTCGGTGACGATCTCGACGGTGGCGACCTCGCGGTAGACGGGCACCCGCTCGTCGAGCAGTGTCTTGAAGGTGGCGCGGGGGTTCACCCCGGCCAGCAACGGCCGCGCGTTCGACAGGCCGGTGCGCCGCACGCCGGCGGCCAGGCCCACGTTGAGGAACACGACGGTGTGCCCGGCCAGCCGCGCCCGCGTGCCGGGGCTGAGCGGCGCGCCGCCGCCGAGAGAGAGCACGCCGTCGTGCTCCGCCAGCGCGGTGGCGACCGCTTCCTCTTCCAGCGCGCGGAAGGCGGGTTCGCCGTCCTCGGCGAAGATGTCGGAGATGCTGCGCCCGGCGCGCGCGACGATGTCGTCGTCACTGTCCCGGAACACGACGCCGAGCGCGTCCGCCAGCAGCGGCCCGACCGTGCTCTTGCCCGAGCCGGGCGGCCCGATGATCACCGCGCGAGGGCTCACCACCGCTCCTCGAGGGCCTTGAGGTACGCCTCGGCGTTGCGCTTGCTCTCGGTGAGGGAGTCGCCGCCGAACTTCTCCAGCGCGGCGTCGGCGAGGACGAGCGCCACCACCGACTCCAGTACGACCCCGGCGCGCGGCACCGCGCAGACGTCGGAGCGCTGGTGGATGGCGACCGCGGGCTCGCCGGTCTTGACGTCCACTGTGGACAGTG
This sequence comes from Amycolatopsis sp. NPDC051128, assembly GCF_040682715.1. Taxonomy (NCBI): domain Bacteria; kingdom Bacillati; phylum Actinomycetota; class Actinomycetes; order Pseudonocardiales; family Pseudonocardiaceae; genus Amycolatopsis; species Amycolatopsis sp. NPDC051128. The sequence continues at coordinate 114,394 of NZ_JBFBBN010000022.1, forward strand.
CTTTGGGGACGGTCGAGATCGGCTTCATCGCGACGCGCACCCGCAGCGGCTCACCGTTGGTGATGCCACCCTCGAGGCCGCCGGCGCGGTTGGACCGGCGGGTGACGCCGATCGGGCCCGAGCCGCGGTCGATCTCGTCGTGCGCCTGGCTGCCCCAGCGGCGGGCGGTGGTGAAGCCGTCCCCGACCTCGACGCCCTTCATCGCCTGGACGCCCATCAGCGCGCCGGCCAGCCGCGCGTCGAGCCGGCGATCCCAGTGGACGTGGGAGCCGAGGCCCGGCGGGAGGCCGTAGGCGAGGACCTCGATCACGCCGCCGACGGTGTCGCCCGCCTTCCGCACGGCGTCGACCTCGGCGACCATCGCGTCGGTGCCCGCCTGGCCGAACGCGCGCACCGGGCTCTCGTCGATGGCGGCCAGGTCGGCGGCGACCGGCAGCGGGCCCGCGGGCGCGTCCGCGCCGCCGATCGAAACGACGTGGCTGAGGATCTCGATCCCGAGCAGCTGCCGCAGGTAGTTCCGGGCGACGGTGCCCAGCGCGGTCCGCGACGCGGTCTCCCGCGCGCTCGCCCGCTCCAGTACCGGGCGGGCCTCGTCGAAGCCGTACTTCTGCATCCCTGGCAGGTCGGCGTGGCCCGGGCGGGGCCGGGTGAGCGGTTCGTTGCGCGCGAGACCTTCGAGCACCTGCGGGTCGACCGGGTCGGGCGCCATCACCTGCTCCCACTTGGGCCACTCGGCGTTCTCGATCTGCACCGCGACCGGGCCGCCCTGGGTGAGGCCGTGGCGCACGCCGCCGAGAAACTCGATGTGGTCGGTCTCGAAGCCCATCCGCGGGCTGCGGCCGAAGCCGAGGCGGCGCCGGGCCAGCTGCTCGCTGACGTCGGCGGTGGTGACGCCCACACCGGCGGGCATGCCTTCGAGAACGGCGGCCAGCGCGGGCCCGTGCGATTCACCTGCGGTGATCCAGCGCAACATGTGCTCAATCCTTTCACGGGGGCCGGGCGACCCCGAAGAGTGTTCCGGGTCACGGCGCACCCGGGAAGAGGGCGCACAGCCAGGTGGCGGTGAGCAGGGCGGGTCCGTGGGGTACGCGGTGGCTCTTCCGCACGACCGCGACGGCGAGGCTCAGGAGCGCCGCCAGGACGGCCGCGAGTGCGAGGGCGGGCCAGCCCGCCGCGCCCAGGACCGCGCCGAGACTGCCGGACAGCTTCACGTCGCCCGCGCCGAGACTGCCCGGCACGGCGCGGTGGACCAGCGCGTGCGCGCCACCGAACAGGAGGGCACCGGCGGCCGCGCGCACGGCGAGCGACGGACCACCGCCACCCAGAGCGGCCGCCCCGACCGCGGCGCCGAAGAGCGGGTAGGCGGGCAGGGTGAGCACGTCGGGCAAGCGGAGGTGGCGCAGATCGGCGAGGGCGAGCGGAGCGGCGACGACGGTGAGGAGCACGGGCACGGGCAACCACCAGCCCGGCCAGCCGCCGGCGAGCCAGCGCGCCGCGGCGGCGGCCACGCCGAGGGCGGCCAGGACGGCGGTGGCCGGTACCGGGATCGGTGCCGCCGCGCGGTTGAGGGCCCACGCCGTGGGCGGTGCGGTGGCGGCTCCGGCGGCCGCCGCGGTGGTGAGGAGCAAGGTCGTCGGGGTCATGGGTCCAGCCTGCTGCGGTGGGCCTGAGCAGGGCAAACAGCGGGCGTCGCGAACGGACCGTTCGCTGCGTTCCGGGCCGGGTTTCACACCTGTGGGCGACGTGATGCCGCCGAGGCACGCGAAGAGGGCGGTCTCCGGCCGGCTCGCGTGTCCGGGAGGTCGGCTCGCGTACCCGGACGGTCGGCTCGCCTACCCGGCCGGACGACTCGCGTACCCGGAGGGTCGGCTCGCGTACCTGGAAGGTCGGCTCGCGTACCCGGAGGGTCGGCTCGCGTACCCGGAGGGTCGGCTCGCGTACCTGCACGGACGACACACGTACCTGGAGGGTCGACACCCGCCCTGAAGGGTCGGCTCGCGTGACTGGAGAGGCATCACGCGTGACTGGAGGCGCAACTCACGTGACTGGAGGCGCAACTCACGTGACTGGAGGCGCAACTCGCGTGACTGGAGAGGCATCTCACGTGACTGGAGGGGGAGTTTGCGGGGTGGGTGGGCGAGGCAAGGTGGTGGTGGCTCATCCGGAACCCCCTGCGGCCCGGATGAGCCACCGCCTCACAGTGTCAGCCTGAGCAGTGCCCGTCCGCTGCCCAAGCGGACTTCGAGCGCCGCCAGGTCCGACGTCTTGAGCGCCGTGCCGACCACGAGGCGCGCCGTGTTGTCCGGGATCGCCTTCCAGGACGCCAGGACCGTCTCGGCGCCGCCGCGGGTGATCGCCACCAGGACGTACTCGCCGCCGCTGCGGCCGCCCGTGTAGCTGCACGACATGTCCACCTGCGTGCCCCACGCGAACGCGTCCAGGCGGGCGTCCGCGCGGACCGGGAACTGGCCCAGCGCCGTCATCGCCACCGACGGCGGCGGCGCAGGCGCCGGCCAGGTCGCCACCACGCCCAGTGCCACGCACGCCGACACCGCGACCGCGGCCGACACCGTGGTCACCGCGAACCGGATCCGGCGGCCGCGCCGGACGCGGCGAAGCACCGAAGGCAGCAGCTCCGGCGGCGGCGGACCGGCGTCGACCGCCGGCGGCGGCGGTTCGGCCCTGGCCAGCAGCCCGGGCAGCCCGGCCAGCTCGCGCACCGAGGCCGCGCACCGCTCGCACTCGCGCAGGTGCTGCTCGAAGCGCTGCCGGTCGTCGGGGGAGAGCGCCCCGAGCACGTACGCGGCGTCGAACGTCGCGAACGGGTCTTCGCTCACTGGGTCACCCCCCTCTCCTCGAGCACCAGGCGGAGCGCGCGCAACGCGTAGTGCGTCCGCGACTTGACGGTCCCCTCGGCCACCCCGAGCCGGATCGCCGCGTCGGCGACGGAATAGCCCTGGAAGTAGCACAACACCAGTACCTCCCGGTGCCGTTCCGACAGCTCGGCGAGCGCCTCGGCGACCAGCCAGCCCTGCACCGCCCGGTCGGTGCCGTCGCCGACGGCCCGCTCCGGCGGCTGGTCGGTCACCACCTCCGAGCGGGACGTCGCCGACCGCCAGCCGTCGATGGCGATCCGCCGCGCCACCGTGAACAGCCACGCCCGCGCCGAGCCCTGCGACTGGTCCAGCACCGACGACGACCGCCAGGCCCGCAGCAGCGTCTCCTGGACGACGTCCTCGGCCCGGATCCGGTCGCCGGAGGTCAGGTGCAGCGCGTACGACCACAGCGCGGCCGCGTGCTCCTCGTGCAGCGCGCGCATCAGCGCGTCTTCGGCGGCTTCTTTCACGCCCGTGGCCCTAGACCGTGGTGCGACGCCGGTCCTTCACGAACATCAGCGCCACGCCGCCGACGATGCAGACCGCCTCGGTGATGACGCCCCAGTACTCGGGCTGGCTGTTGAACTGGTCGTGGTTGCCGGCGAACCCGACCGTCGCGGCCAGCACGTACGCCCCGAGCGTCAGCGCCCCGAAGCCGGCCGCGCCCAGCGCCGGCAGCCAGTGCCGCCAGGCCAGGACGGCGATCGCGAGCACCAGCCCGGCGATCGCGTCCAGCAGGAACAACGGGCCGACGATGCCCGGGTAGTTCTCCGTCCACAGGAAGTAGTGCACCCCTGCCGAACCGAGCAGCGCCGCCGCCACGACGACGCGCAGAATCCAACCCACCATGATCGTTCCTCCGCTCCACACCCACTCTCGTACATACACGGAGCAGGGGGCGTTCCGGTTCACCCGCCGCGGTGGCGGTTTGAACCGGAACGGTGACGATCCCGTATAGAAGGGCATGACTGCCGAACTGCACTCCCGCCGCACCGTCCTGACCACCGGTGCCGCCGTCGCCGGTGTCGCCGTCGGCACCGTCGCGCTCGCCGCCTGCGGATCCGAGTCCGACTCGAAGTCGGGCACCGCGCAGGCGCCGATCGCCGCCGGGACGCCGCTGGTCGCGCTCGCCGACGTCCCGGTCGGGGAGGCGAAGGCGGCCAAGGCCCCGGACGGCTCCGACGTGATCGTGGCCCGGACGTCCGAATCGGCCGCCGCCGCGTTCAGCGCGATCTGCACACACCAGGGCTGCACGGTCACGCCGAAGGGCGCCGACCTCGTCTGCCCTTGCCACGGCTCGGTGTTCAACGCGCTCACCGGGGAGGTCAAGCAGGGTCCGGCGAACAAGCCGCTGCCGTCGGTGCCGGTCAAGGTGGAGAACGGCAAGGTCGTCACCGGCTGACGAGCCGGGGTGCGCGAACGGGCCCTTGTGGACGGCGATCCGCCACAAGGGCCCGTTCGCGTGCGACAAAGCCGGCTCAGGCGTCCCAGCCGAACAGCCGCGCCCCGGCTTCGACGTCGTGGCCGGTGTCCAAACCGGACAGAACGTCCGCCGAAGCGTCCAGCGCGACCACCGGGACGATCGCCGAGTAGCCCGCCGCGGTCACCGCCGCCGGGTCCCAGCTGACGATCGGCTGGCCGGCCCGCACCTGCTCGCCCTTGACGACGTGCAGCGTGAAACCCTCGCCCTTCTCCTTGACCGTGTCGATCCCGAGGTGGACGAGCACGGCCTTGCCGTCGTCGGTCGCGATGACGTACGCGTGCGGGTGCAGCGTCGCGACCGTGCCGTCGACCGGCGCGACCGCGTCCGCCCGCTCGCCCGCGGGCTGGACCGCGATGCCCGGCCCCACCATGGCCTGCGCGAACACCGGGTCCGGGACCTCGGTGATCGGCACCACCCGCCCGGCGACCGGGCTGAGGATCTCCAGGCTCACAGCAGGTCCTCGATGTCGCTGGCGATCGTGTCCGCCTCCGGCCCGACGATCACCTGCAGGGCCGACGACCCCATCTTGACCACGCCCATCGCGCCGGCCTTCTTCAGCGCCGCCTCGTCGACGAGGCTCATGTCCTCGACTTCGCAGCGCAGCCGTGTGATGCAGCCCTCGACTTCGGTGAGATTGCCCGCGCCGCCGAGTGCCGCGAGGATCTTTTCGGGCCTGTCATCCGCCATCGCGGTCTCCTTGCTCGCTGTTTGTTCCCAACCTGACGCGAACCGCGTGTCCACCTGTACTACGCCGTTCGTCGGCCGGCACCCCGCCGCGGGCCACGAACGGATAACGGTGGTTGACACCCGTCCGCACGGCGGAGCATCCTGCCCCATCAGATCATTGGTCTAGACCGGAACGTACCAATGTTCCGGGCCGGACGCGAGCACCGGTCCCGGTGAACGCCAGAACGAGGAGGGTGACGCCGATGAGCGCGGCCGCGCATGTCCCGCCGCCCGACCAGGTCGTCAACGGGCCCACGCCCAAGCACGCCCAGCTGCGGGAAATCCTCCGCCGCACGGTGGAGCGCGAACTCCCGCCGGGCGCGCCGATCCCGTCGGAACGCGAGCTGGCGCAGCGCTACGGCGTGTCGCGGCTCACGGTCCGGTCGGCGATCGGGAAGCTGGTCGAGGAAGGCCTGCTCGCCAGGGTCCGCGGCAAAGGCACGTTCACCGCGGCCCGGCGGATGGAGCTGCAGCTCTACCTGATGTCGTTCACCGACGACATGCGGAGGCGGGGGCTGACCCCGACGACCTCGGTGGTGTCGGCCGCCACCGAGGTCCCGCCGACCGCCTCGGCGCACGCGCTCAGCCTGGCCGAAGGCGCCCGCGCGCACCACCTGGTGCGGCTGCGCCACGCCGACGGCGTGCCACTGGCCGTCGAGCGCGGCTGGTACCACGCGGGCCGGGCCCCCGGCCTGCTCGAGCTCGACCTGACCCAGTCCATTTACGCGCAACTGGCCGAGACGTACGGTGTGCGTCCCGACCGGGCGTGGCAGACGGTCTGGGCCGAAGGCGCGGACCGCGAGACGGCCCGGCTGCTCGGCATGCGTGCCGGCAGCCCACTGCTCGTGTTCCGGCGGGTCTCCAGCGCCAACGGCGACCCCATCGAAGACATCACGTCCTGGTACCGGGGAGATCACTACCAGGTGACCATGCAGTTGGACCGGAACACCCCGGAACCCGGTCAACCACCCCACTATGGAGGATCCAGATGAGCACCACCACCGCGGAGGGGGCGAAGAAGAGCGGCGGAGGCCTCGCCGGCCTTCAGCGCTTCGGCCGCAGCCTCATGCTCCCCATCGCCGTGCTGCCGGCGGCCGGCATCCTGCTCAGGTTCGGCCAGGACGACATGCTCGGGGCGAAGGGCCTCGGCTGGAACAAGGTCGCTGCGGTGCTGGGCGCCGCCGGCGGCACGCTGTTCAACTGGCTGCCGCTGCTGTTCGCGGTCGGCATCGCCGTCGGCTTCGCCAAGAAGGGTGACGGCTCGACCGCCGTCGCGGCGGTCGTCGGCTTCTTCGTCTTCACCAGCGTCATCCAGGTGTTCGCCCCACTCGACACGCTGCCCAATTACAAGCCCGGTGGGTTCGAGCTCGCGCCGATCAAGTGGCCGTACTCGGTGCTCGCCGGTGTCGTGGTCGGCATCGTGGCGGCACTGCTGTGGCAGCGGTACCACCGCATCAAGCTGCCCGCCTACCTGGCGTTCTTCGGTGGCCGCCGGTTCGTCCCGATCATCACCGCCGGTGTCATGGTGATCCTCGGCGTGCTCTTCGGCCTGGTCTTCCACTGGGTCAACAGCGGCATCGAAGCCGTCGGTGACGCGGTAACCGCCTCCCCGATCGTCGGCGGCGGCATCTACGGCGCACTGAACCGCCTGCTCATCCCGGTCGGTCTGCACCAGCTGCTGAACGTCCCCATCTGGTTCATCTTCGACGGCGGCGACATCAACAACTTCGTCGCGGGCAAGACGTCGGCGGGCGCCTTCACCACGGGCTTCTTCCCGATCTTCATGTTCGCGCTGCCCGCCGCGGCGCTGGCGATCTGGCAGACCGCCCGGCCGGCGCAGAAGAAGATCGTCGGCGGTGTGATGATCTCCGCGGCGCTGACCTCGTTCCTCACCGGTGTCACCGAGCCGATCGAGTTCTCGTTCATGTTCGTCGCGTGGCCGCTGTACCTGTTCCACGCGATCATGACCGGCACCTCGCTGGCGATCTGCAACGCGCTGGGCATCCACCAGAGCTTCAACTTCTCCGCGGGTGGCATCGACTTCCTGCTGAACCTGGGCGCCCCGGCGGCGCAGAAGCCGTGGCTGCTCGTCCCGATCGGCCTCGTCTACGCGGTGATCTACTACGTGGTCTTCCGCTTCGCGATCACGAAGTTCAACCTGCGCACGCCGGGCCGCGAGGACGACTCGATCGAGGCGGACCTCGAGCGGACCGCCGCGAAGTAACATCGGCACCCACTTAACCCACCCCCTTTGCAGCGAGAGGACGAACATGCCGGAGAAACGCGTCGCCGTGGCCAGCAAGGTGGGCCTGCACGCCAGGCCGGCCGCGCTGGTGGCGAAGGCGGCCGCGGCCCAGCCCGTCGCGGTGCGGATCGCGAAGGCCGGCGGGGACCCGGTGGCCGCCGGCAGCGTGCTCAACCTGATGACCCTCGCCGCCGGGTACGGCGACGAGGTCGTCATCAGCGCCGAGGGCGAGGGCGCGGAGGAGGCCGTGGAAGCGGTCGCCCAGCTGGTCGCCACCGACCTCGACGCCTGAGCACCCTTCCGCGAAGGCCTTCGCACCGGTCCCCGACACCGGTGCGGAGGCCTTCGCGGCGTTTCGTAGGCTGGGCGCATGGAGAGCGTGCGCCTGATCGACGAGTGGCCGGTGGACAACGCCGCCACGGCCGTCGTGTCCGCCGCCGGGGGCGTCGTGGGCAGCCACGGTGACACCGCGCGGAAGTTCCGGCTGGCCTCGGTCAGCAAGCCGCTCACCGCCTACGCCGCGCTCATCGCCGTCGAGGAAGGCGTGGTCGAGCTCGACACCCCGGCCGGGCCCGGCGGCTCGACCGTGCGGCACCTGCTGGCGCACACCTCCGGGCTCGCCTTCGACGCGCACAAGGTGATGGCCGAGCCCGGCACGCGGCGGCTCTACTCCAACGCCGGGTTCGAGCAGCTCGCCGACGCGCTGGCCGAGCACTCGGGCATCCCGTTCGCGCAGTACCAGGCCGAAGCGCTGTTCGCGCCGCTCGGCATGACGAGCACCGCCCTCGACGGCTCACCCGCGTCCGGCGCGGTGTCCACTGTGGACGACCTGGCCGCCTTCGCCGCCGAGCTGCAGGCCCCCAAGCTGCTGGACCCGGCGACCGTCGCCGAGGCGACGAACGTCGTGTTCCCCGGGCTTTCCGGGGTGCTGCCCGGCTTCGGCCACCAGAAGCCCAACGACTGGGGTCTCGGCTTCGAGATCCGCGACCACAAGAGCCCGCACTGGACCGGCTCGGCCAGCTCGCCGCGGACCTTCGGGCACTTCGGCCAGTCGGGCACGTTCCTCTGGGTCGACCCGGACGCGGGCGCGGCCTGCGTCGCGCTGACCGACCGCGCGTTCGGCCCGTGGGCCGCCGAGGTCTGGCCGCGCTACACCGACGCCGTGCTGGCGGAACTGAGCGCCTGAAGACGGAAAATCGCCGACCGGGGGCGCCGGGCCCAACGGCCCTGCGCGGACAGGGTCCAAAGACCCTGCCACCGCCGGCGGCCGGATGATGTCATCTACGAGTGCGCGCCCGCCGCCGGGCCGGTGCGGGGACCTCGGGCCCCGGCGGGCCGCACCCCACTACTCCGTCATGACGCGGATCGGTTCCCCCGCCTGGTAGGCCGCGATGTCCTCGACCGCGTCGCCGTAGAAGATCTCGTAGACCTCTCGCGCGACGAACCCGATGTGCGGCGTCAGGACCGCGTTGTCGAGCGTCCTCAGTGGATGGTCGGCGGGCAACGGCTCGGTGTCGTAGACGTCCAGCGCGGCCGCGCGGATCTCCTTGCGCCGCAACGCGTCCACCAGCGCGGCTTCGTCGACGATCGGGCCGCGGGAGGTGTTGACCAGCAACGCGTCCGGCTTCATCGCGGCGAGTTCCGGCGCGCCGACGAGACCGCGGGTGCGTTCGCTGAGCACCAGGTGGACCGACAGCACGTCCGAGCGGGCGAACAGCTCCTCCTTGGACACCGCGGTGACGCCGTGCGGGTCCGCCTTCTCCTGCGTCAGGTTCTGGCTCCAGGCGATGGTCTCCATCCCGAAGACCTGCCCGATCTTCGCCGCGCCCGCGCCTAGCCTGCCGAGGCCGAGCAGGCCGAGTGTCTTGCCGTGCAGCATGGTGCCGACGGTCGTCTGCCAGCCGCCCTCGCGCATGGACCGGAACTCCTGCGGCAGGTTCCGCGACGCGGCGAGGATCAGCGCCCAGGTGTGTTCGGCGGTGGGCTGGCCGATGTAGCCGGTGGCGGACACGACGACGCCGTTGCGCCGCGCGGCCGCCACGTCGATGGCCGCGTTGCGCTTGCCCGTGCTGACCAGCAGCTTCAGGTCGGGCAGCCGGTCGAGCACCGCGGCCGGGAAGCGGGTGCGCTCGCGCATGGCGACCACCGCTTCGAAGCCCTGCAACTGCTTGACGACGTCGTCCAAGGGCTCGGTGAAGACCGTGATGTCGGCCTTGAGCGAGTCCCAGTCACCGAAGGTGAGGGCGACGTTCTGGTAGTCGTCGAGAATCGCGATCCGCATGGTTCACGGTAACCCGACGAGCACGTCCACCCGGACCAGGTGGTGGTCCGAGGCGTCGTTCTGCCGGGTGAACGGCCGACGTTCCTCGGCCGCCCGGGAAGCGTCGATCGGCCTCATGCGCGAGGTCGTCGACGGCTCCGACGTCAAGCTCGCTGCTCGCGCGGGTGGCCGCGCTCTCCCGGCTGCGGGTGTTCCGCCCGGTCAGCCGGGAGATCGTCGACCTCGTCCATGACCTCGCTACGCGGGACTGACCGCCCGGAAGTACAGGAACCGCGGCTTCGTCCGCAGGTTGGCGGCCCACTTCGGGTCGGCCTCGGCCGCCTCGGGCAGCGGCATCGGCTCGACCAGCCGGTCGACGGCGGACCCGGCGTCGCGGACCGCCTGGAACGTCCAGCTCAGCGGGCGCCGGTAGAAGCGCACCCGCTGCCCGGGCGGGAACTCGTCTTCCAGCAGCTCGACCTCGAAGTAGTTCTCCTTCCCGAACCACCGCCAGTCTTCACTGGGGTGGTGCACGGAGAACACGAGTGCTCCGCCGGGCTTCAGGACGCGGCGGAACTCGGCCAGTGTCGGCCCCCAGTCCTTCAGGTAGTGCAGGACGAGCGACGCGGTGATCACGTCGATCGAGCCGTCCTCGATGTCGAGGGGCCGGGTGACGTCCGCGACCTCGAACCGGGCGACGTCGCCGAACTTCCGCCGCGCCACGGCGACCATGCCCGCGCTGACGTCCACGCCGAGGACGTCCGCGCCGCGCCCGGCCAGGAGCGCGCTGAGGTGCCCGGCCGCGCACCCGACGTCCAGCACGCTCAGGCCTTCGACGTCGCCGGCCAGGTCGACGATCGCGGGCCGGTCGTAGCGGGAGTTGGTGACGGATTTCTCCGCGTGTTCGGCGTAGGCCTCGCTGAACGCGTCGTACTGCGCCGCCCGCGCCCGGCCGAGGATCTCTTCGATCACGTCGGTCTTGGCGTCGGCGTAGTTCTGGATGTACTTCCACTCCTTCGCGGCCAGTTCGCGTTTCTTCGCCGCGTAGAGGTCCCGCTCTTCCGGGTGCGCCAGCATCCGGTCGCGCAGGAGCCGGTAGCGCTCGGTCTGGCCGTTGCCCGGTGAGTACACGTGCAGGTTGATGTTCGTGTCCGGGCCCTTGAAGCAGCGGTGCTTCTCCCAGTCCGGCTCGCGGATGACGAGCCGGTAGCCCGCCGCCTCCAGCGCCGGGACGTAGGCGTCCTCGTCGTCGGAGTCCGGCACCTCCAGGAGGATGTCGATGATCGGCTTGGCGCACAGCCCCGGCACCGACGTCGAACCGACGTGTTCGAGGACGAGCACCCGCTCCCCCAGCACGCCCCGGATCCGCTCGGCCTCGCGCTCGAAGAGTTCCGGCCACTCCGGGTCGTAGTCGGCGAGCGTGACGGTCGAGTTGAGCTGCTGCGCCCCGCCGACCGAGATCGCCTGGATCTCGTCTTCGCTCAACGCTTCTTGACTGGTCATCTCGGTGAAGACCCCCTTCACTTAGGCAGTCGACCAGATTATCGATCCGCGCAAGCGATTTTCAGGTGATCGGCAGCGGCAGCAGGTCCCCGGTCGCCGCGCGCAGCGCGTCGCGCATCGCCGCCCGCGGCGCGGGGTGGCCGGTGAAGTGCTCGGCCTGGCCGAACGCCTGGTGCAGCAGCATGTCCAGCCCGGTCGCGAGCCGGCCCCCGCGCGCCGCGACCGCTTCGGCGAGCGGCGTCGGCCACGGGTGGTAGATGACGTCCAGGACGTGCGGGATCGCCGCGAGCTCGGCCACGTGCGGGACGACCGCGTCCGGCGGCACCGTGTTCACCAGCACCGCCGCGGACCCCAAGGCCGCGAAGTCCGTTTCGGACCAGCGCAGGACGTCGACGTCGAGCGAAGCGCGCTTCGCCGCGTCGAGCGTTTCCCCGGCCCGGGCGGGTTCCCGGACGACCAGGCGCACCCGCCGCACGCCGAGCGTGGCGAGCCCGACGACCGCCGCCGCCGCCGTTCCGCCCGCGCCGAGCACGACGGCGGTGCCGGTGGCCGACGGCTCGTAGCCGCCCGCCGCGCGCAGCGCCCCGGTGACGCCGTCGACGTCGGTGCAGTCCGCGAGCCAGCCCTTCGCGGTGCGGACCAGCGTGTTGGCCGCGCCGACCGCGGCCGCGCGGGGCGTCACCTCGTCCGCGTGGTCCAGGGCCGCGCGCTTGCCCGGCATGGTGACCGACAACCCGGCCCATTCCGGGCCGAGGCCGTCGACCAGCCCCGGGAGCTCCTCGGCGCTCGCCTCGATCCGCTGGTACGTCCAGCCGGTCAGGCCGAGCGCGGCGAACGCGGCGCCGTGCAGCACCGGGGACAGCGAGTGCGCCACCGGCTTGCCCAGCACCGCGGCCTTGCGTGGCTCAGATGACACCGCGCCCCCTGGCCAGCTCCCGGTTCTTGTTGTGCTCGTCGTTGGTGACCGCGAAGCAGGACAGGCCGTTCTTCTCGCACTTGACGAAGTACACCCAGTCCCCCGCCACCGGGTGCACCGCGGCCTGGATCGCGTCCGCGCTCGGCACCGAGATCGGCGTCGGCGGCAGCCCGGCGTTCTTGTACGTGTTGTACGCCCCGGACTTGACGCGGTCGCCTTCGTTGGTCAGCAACGTCGGCCGGTCCAGCACGTAGTTGACCGTGGAGTCCATCTGCAGCCGCATGTTGATCGCCAGCCGGTTGTAGATCACCCGCGAAAGCTTGCCGAAGTCGGCCTTCACCGCTTCGCGTTCGATGATCGAGGCGATGATCAGCGTTTCGTACGGCGTCTTCTCCGGGCCGGTCGACTGCGGGCTCAGGCCGGCGTTCTGGATCGCTTCGGCCGAGCTGCGCACCAGCTGGCCGATGATCTCCGGCGCGGTCGCCCCCGGCCGGACGTCGTAGAGGCCCGGCGCGATCAGGCCCTCCAGCCTGCGGTCCTTGCGGTCGGCCTTGTTCGCCGGCTCGATCGCCCAGTCCGGCACGCCGAGCGTCTTCAGGTCCGCCGCGTCGACGGCCTTGCGCAGGTCGTCCGCGGACACGCAGGTGCTCTTGCCGTTGAGCTGCGCGCACGACGCCTTCGCCATCAGGCTGTACACGCCGGGCGTGATCTTGCCGTCGGGCTGGGTGATGTCGTCGAACTGCGTGTACGGCCGGACCTCCAGCTGCCCGACGCGCGCGCCGGGCGAGACGATCCGGTCGACCGCGCTGGCCCCGGACATGCGCGCCTTCATCACGTAGAAGCCGTGCTGGATCTTGGCCAGCTTCGGGTTGTCCTCGCCGGCCTTGACGAACGCCTTGCCGCTCGCGACGACGCCCGCCGTGGCGAGCTTCGCGCCGATCGCCGACGCCGAGTCGCCGTCGTCGACCTGGAACAGCACGTCCCCGTCACCGGCGCCCTCGAAGTCCTCGTAGCCGAAGATCTTGTTGAAGCCGTACCAGGCGCCGCCCGCGAGCAGGGCGATCACCACGACCGCGGCGATCCACCCGAGGGCGCGCTTGCCCTTCTTCTTCGGCTTCTTCGGCTCTTCTTCTTCGTAGTCGTCGTACTCGTCGTCGTACTGGGACTCGTCGTAGTCCTCGTAGTCGTCGTCGTACTCGTCGTACTCCGCGTATGCGTCGTCCTCGGCGAAGAAGCCGTCGCTCCCAGGCTCTTCGTGCGGCGCGCGGGGCGGCTCGGCCGGGGGCGGCGGCGCCAGCGCGGGCAGGACGTCGGTGGGCGGTTCCTCGCGTACCGGCGGGGGCGGCGGACGCCGTCGCCGCGGCGGCTCGACGCCGGGTTCGGGCACGCCGGTAGCGCGGTCACCCGGCGGGACGGTCCGCCGGACGGGCGGCGGCGCGGCGGCGGGTGATTCCGGGGCCGGGCGGCGGCGCGGCGGTTCGGCGACCTCGTCCGGCTCCGGCAGCGCCCGGCGGCGGCGGGGGGCCGGGGGCTCGACCTCGGAGCCCTCGTCGAGGCCGTGGCGCGCCCGGGCGGCGCGGGCCGGCGCGCCCCGCTGGGCCTGCGGGTCGAAGTCGTCGTCGGCCGGGGGCAGCACGTCCGGTGGCTCGAGACGACGGCGGCGACCGGACGGCGGGGCTTCGCGACGCGGGTCGTGGCCCGGCGGTTCGGGCCGGGGCCGGCGCGCCGGCTGCGGCAGTTCGTGCGGGCCGCTGTTCGCCGGCGCGCGCCGGGACGGCTGTGGCAGCTCGTGCGGCCCGCTCGGGGGCTGGGCGCGCCGGGGCTCGGCGGCACGGGGATCGCGTGGGTCGGCGCGGCGCGGCGCGGGCCGGGACGGCGGCGGGGTGGCCGGTCCCGGTTCGCGCAGGCGTCTGCGTCCGCCTTGACGCTCAGGTGGCTGCTCGTCGTTCATCGGTCTCCCTCCCGGGCGCGGTGCGCAGCGGCGGCGTCGATCCAGGCCTGCAGGATCTCGACGGCGGCGGCCTGGTCGACCACCGCGCGCTGCTTGCGGCCTTTGACCCCGCGCTGGGAGAGGATGCGGGATGCGGTGACCGTGGTCAGCCGCTCGTCGCCCAGCCGGACCGGCACGGGCGCGACGCGCCCGGCCAGACGTTCAGCGTACGCGATCGCCGCATCGGCCGCCGGTCCCTGGCGGTTGGCGAGCGTTCTCGGCAGGCCCACGATCACCTCGACCACCTCGTGCTCGGTGACGAGGGCGGCCAGCTGGTCCAGATCACTGTCGTCGGTCGCATCGCGGGAGAGGGTAACCAATGGCGAGGCGAGCACGGGGGCCGGATCGCTCAGCGCCACACCGACCCGGACGGATCCGACATCCACGGCGAGCCGCCGGCCCCGGCCCGGATCGCCCGCGCCGGGCCGGTCCGGGCCGCGGTTTCCGCGGTTAACCAATGCCGGCAATCGCCGCGCGCAGGGCCGTCACCGCGTCGGCCGCGCCGGCCGGGTTCGTGCCACCGCCCTGGGCCATGTCGGGCTTGCCGCCACCGCGGCCGCCGATCGCGCCGGCGAACGACGGGACCAGCTTGCCCGCCGCGATGCCCTGGTCCTGAGCCGCCTTCGTCGTCGCGACGACGAAGCTGAGCTTGTCGCCGGCCGGCGAGAACAGCGCCACGACACCGGGCCGCGAGCCGAGCCGGCCGCGGATGTCCGACGCGAGCGCGCGCAGGCCGTTGCCGTCGACGTCCGGGACGACCTCGGCCACGACCGAGACGCCGTTGACGTCCGCCGCCTTGCCCGCGAGCGCGCCCGCCGAGCCCAGCACCTGCTGGGTCTTGAGCTGGGCGATCTCCTTCTCGGCGTTCTTCAGCCGGGTCAGCACGTCCTCGATGCGGCCGGGCAGCTGGTCCGACGGGACCTTGAAGGTGTTCGCCAGCTGCGAGACCAGCAGTTGCTCCTTGCGGACGTACTTGAGCGCGTCGGTGCCGACCAGCGCCTCGACGCGGTGCACGCCCGAGCCGATGGACGCGTCGGAGACCAGCTTGACCAGGCCGAGCTGGCCGATCCGGTCCACGTGCGTGCCACCGCAGAGCTCGCGGGAGTACTCGCCCATGTCGACCACGCGGACGTCGTTGCCGTACTTCTCGCCGAACAGCGCGACCGCGCCGAGCTCGAGGGCCTTGTCCTTGGTCGTGGTGAAGCTCCGGACCTCGACGTTGGTCTGCAGGTAGTCGTTGACCTCCTGCTCGACCTCGGTCAGCACGTCCGCCGACACCGACCCGGGGGTGGTGAAGTCGAACCGCATCCGGCCCGGCGAGTTCAGCGAGCCCGCCTGCGCCGCGCGCTTGCCGTACGCGCCGCGGACGGCCGCGTGCACCAGGTGCGTCGCGGAGTGCGAGCGCTCGATGGACAGGCGGCGGTGCGCGTCGACCGAGCCGGTGAGCTTCGTGTCCAGGCCCACCTCGCCGTCGGTGACCTCGACGCGGTGCACGAACAGGCCCGGGACGATCTTCTGCACGTCGAGGACCTTGAGCTCGACACCGTCGCCGAGCAGCACGCCGGTGTCGGCGACCTGGCCACCGCTCTCGGCGTAGAACGGCGTCCGGTCGAGCACCAGCTCCGCCTTCTTGCCCGCGGCGACGCTGCGCACCGGCTGCCCGTCTTCGAGCAGCGCGACGACCTTCGCCTCGGACTGCAGGTCGGTGTAGCCGAGGAACTCGGTCTCGCCGTGCTGCTCCAGGACCTTCCGGTACTCCGAGAGGTCGCCGTGGCCGGTCTTGCGCGACGCCGCGTCCGCCTTCGCCCGGGTGCGCTGCTCGTTCATCAGCGTCCGGAAGCCGTCCTCGTCGACGGTCAGGCCCTGCTCGGCCGCCATCTCGAGGGTCAGGTCGATCGGGAAGCCGTAAGTGTCGTGCAGCTGGAACGCCTTGTCGCCGGCCAGCACGTCGCCGCCGCCGCGCTTGGTCTCCTCGGCGGCCATGTCGAAGATGCGCGAACCGCTGGTCAGGGTCGAGAGGAACGCGTCCTCTTCGATCCGGACGACCTCGTTGATCCGGTCGAAGCCGTCGACCAGCTCGGGGTAGGTCGGGCCCATCGTGTCGCGCACGACCTTCGCGAACTCCTGCAGCACCGGCTCCTGCACGCCCAGCAGGCGCGTGGAGCGGACGATGCGGCGCAGCAGGCGGCGCAGCACGTAGCCACGGCCGTCGTTGCCCGGGGTGACGCCGTCGCCGATCAGCAGGACGCCGGTGCGGGCGTGGTCGGCGATCACGCGGAAGCGGACGTCGTCGGCGTGGTTCGCGCCGTAGCGGCGGCCGGAGAACTCCTCCGCGCGGCCGATGACCGGGCGCACCAGGTCCGTCTCGTAGACGTTCTCGACGCCCTGCAGGATCGTCGCGACGCGCTCGACGCCCATGCCGGTGTCGATGTTCTTCGCGGGCAGCTCGCCGAGGATCGGGAAGTCCTTCTTGCCGCTGCCCTCACCCCGGATGTTCTGCATGAACACGAGGTTCCAGATCTCGATGTAGCGGTCCTCGTCGACGACCGGGCCGCCCTCGCGGCCGTACTCGGGCCCGCGGTCGTAGTAGATCTCCGAGCACGGGCCGCAGGGGCCGGGGATGCCCATCGACCAGAAGTTGTCGACCATGTCGCGCGCCTGGATCCGCTCGCCGGGCAGGCCGGTGAGCTTGCGCCACAGGCCGGCCGCCTCGGCGTCGTCTTCGTAGACGGTCGCCCAGATCCGGTCCGGGTCGAGGCCGTAGCCGCCTTCGCTCTGGGGCTTGGTGATCAGCTCCCAGGCCGCCTCGATGGCGCCTTCCTTGAAGTAGTCGCCGAAGGAGAAGTTGCCGGCCATCTGGAAGAACGTGTTGTGCCGGGTGGTCTTGCCGACCTCGTCGATGTCCGGCGTGCGCACGCACTTCTGCACGGAGGTCGCGCGCGGGTACGGCGGCGGCGCCTCACCGAGGAAGTACGGCTTGAACTGCACCATGCCGGCGTTGACGAACAGCAGGTTCGGGTCGTCGAGGATCAGCGGCGCGCTGGGCACGCGCGTGTGGCTCTTGCTCTCGAAATGGCGCAGGAAACGGTCGGTGATTTCGTGTGTGTCCACGGGTCAGGTCCTTGTGCTGGTGGCGAAGAACGGGATGACGGCGGCGGGGCGGCTCCGGCTCGCGCGGGCGCGACCGGTCAGCGCTCCGCCCGGCGAGCTCGCCGGACGGGGCGCCGGTCGGCGGCGTGCCGGCCCGAAGCCTGCGGCGTCACCACGCCCGTCCGCTCCTCGACCATGTCGTGCAGCTCCTGTTCCCGCTCGTTCATGCCCGCGCGCACCTCGGCGCCGAACGAACCCACGGCGCCCGCCAGCTCGCGCACGGCGTCGCCCAGGTTCGATGCTAACCCGGCGGGAGTGGCCTGACGAGCGGTTTCGGCGGCCTTGCGCGACAGCACGACCCCCGTGACGACGCCGACGCCGAGCCAGAACAGCCGCTTCACTTGGCGGCCTTCTTCGCGGCCTTCAAGGCGGTCTTCTTCTTGCGCGCCTTGATCGCCTTGCTGAGCCCGTAGGACAGCGCCGCGGTCTTGACCAGCGGGCCGCCGAGGGTCGCGGTGAACACCGACGTCAGCGCGGAGACGTTCCCGGTGACAGCCTGGGCGTTCGACGTGATCCCGTCGACCCGCTCGAGCTGGGCGTTCACGTGCGTGATCGTCTGGTTCGCGCCGATCAGCAGCGGGTCGGTGTTGCTGTTGGTGCGCTCGATCGCTTCGGTGGCCGCGTCCAGCGTCTTGCCGAGCTTGATCAGCGGGATCGCCAGCAGGACGACCAGCACCACGAATGCTCCTGCGGCGATCAACGCGGCGATCTGCCCTGCCGACACGGGCCCTCCTCGGTTCACGAAACTTGGGTGGAGGTGAGGTTACCGCCTGGCCGGGTGCCCGACCGTGTCACCCCGCCGCGCCCCGAAAACGGCTCGCCCGTGGCCGTCGCGGGGCGGTACACCTGGGCGATGGAACACGATGCCGGACCCGGCCGGAGGGTCCTCGCCGGGCCGGGCGGGACCGCGGCCGACGTGCTCGCGGCGCTGTCCGGCGCCGACCTGACCACGGTGCAACTGGAGATCGCGCGCCGTCGCGCGGCCCGGCTGGCCGGCCCCGACGTCCTGCGGCGGCACCGCACCGACCGGTTCGCGGCGCCGAGCCCACTGCCGTTGGCCCTGCTGCGCCGGGTCGAAGACATCGTGCTCGGCACAGCCACGGGCTTCGACCTGGTGACCCTCTCGCCACTCGTCCCGCTCGGCACCCATTCGGCGGTGGCCGGGGTGGCCCAGCACCGGGTGGTGCCGACCGGCCGCGGCACCGAGGTCGCCGCTGACTCCACCACCGGCCTGGCCCTGGAGGCGGCGGTCCGGCGCTCGTCGGAGGACGTCGTGCGCCTGGCCACGGTGCAGCGCGTGGTGCGGGCCCAGCAGGTCCCGGCGGGGCTGTTCGCGCACTTCTCGCTGTTCGGCGCGGTCACGGCCGGCCGGGACTCCGGCGACCTGGCCTTCGAGCGGCAGCACCTGGCCGAGCACGCCCGGCTGATGGCCGCGGCCTGCCAGGCGCTGGGCGCGTCCGCGGTCGAACTGGGCGTGACCGTGCTCGACCCCCGGTTCGAGGGCCTGCTCGACACGGTGCCGGACGTGCCGGTCCGCCCGTTCCCGGACCGCGAAGGCGGCCGAGGCGGGTACTACGAGGGCCTCTGCTTCAAGGTGTACGCGTCCTTCGGCGGCGAGCTCGCCGAGGTCGGCGACGGCGGCTTCACGCCGTGGACGCAGAAGCTCCTGGGCAACGCGAAGGAACGCCTCCTGACCAGCGCGCTGGGCGTGGACCGGCTCGTGACACTCCTGCCGGGTTAGCGCCCCAAAGTGGCGTTGGTTGCGTCCAACGCACCCAATGTGGCGTTCGGTGCGTCTGACGCACCCAACGCCGCGTTGGTTGCGTCCAACGCACCCAATGTGGCGTTCGGTGCGTCTGACGCACCCAAAGCCGCGTTCGGTGCATCCAACGCACCCAACGCCACATTGGGGCGTTTGGGGCCGCGGGCTAGGAGGACTTCACGACCGCGCGGTAGAGCGCGGCCATGTCCTCGTCGCCGTGGCCGGCCGCCACCACGGCCTCCAGGTGCGCGAGCGCGGCCCGGGCGCCCGCGAGGTCGACGTCTTCGCCGGCGGCCTCCACCACCAGACGCGCGTCCTTCGCCGCCAGGCCCGCGGGGAACGCGGGCGGGTACTCGCCGGACAGCATCGCGCCGCCCTTGAGGTGCGCGTAACCGACGTCGAGACCGCCGCCCTCGATCGCCTCCAGGAACAGCGCCGGGTCCAGGCCCAGCGCCTGGGCCAGGCCGAGACTCTCGGCCGTGGCGTTGGTCAGGGCCAGCACCCAGGCGTTCATCACCAGCTTCAGGCGGCTGCCCTGGCCGGCCGGCCCGAGCCAGCGCGTGCGCAGGGCGACCGCGTCGAACACCGGCGTGGCGGCGGGGCGCGCCTCCTCCGGCCCGGACGCCAGCACCTGCAGCTGGGCCTGCTCCGCGGGCTGCCGCGTGCCGAGCACCGGCGCGTCGACGAACACCACGCCCGCCTGGCCGGCGGCCGCGGCCAGGCGGTCCGTCCAGTCGAGCCCGACCGTGCTCATCTGCAGCCACAACGTGCCCGAAGCGGGCGAAGCGGCTTCGAACGCCGAAGCGACGGCAGGCCCGTCGGCGAGCATCGTCACCAGGATGTCCGCGCCGTCCGCCGCCGCGGCGGCCGAATCCGCCACCGTCGCGACGTCGGCGAGGGGCTCGGCCTTCTCCCGGGTCCGGTTCCAGACCCGGACGTCGAGGCCCGCCTTCGCGATGTTGGCGGCCATCGGCGCGCCCATGATTCCGGTGCCGAGAAACGCGACGCTCATGGCCCCATCGTGCCGAACAAGGGGCCGCCCCGCAGTCCGGTCAGTGCGCTCTGGTCAGTAGTCGCCCAGCAGGCAGAACGGGTGACCGGCCGGGTCGGCGTAGACGCGCCAGCCCCGGCCGCCGAGGTCGGGGTCGAGCAGCCGGCCGCCGTTCGCCAGGACCTGGTCGTGCGACTCCCGGAAGTCGTCGACCTCGAAGTCGAGGTGGAACTGCTGCGGGAACGCCGGGTCGGGCCAGTGCGGCGGCCGGTGGTCGGGCACCCGCTGGAACCCGAGGACCATGCCGTCCACGTGGAGGGTGGACCAGTCCTCGTCGACCCGCCACCGCGGGTCCGGCCGGTCCACCTCGCCGCCGAGCAGCACCTGGTAGAAGCGGGCGAGCACGACCGGTTCCGGGCAGTCCAGGACGATGCACTGCAGCGTCGCGGGCACGGGTGGGCCTCCTGCCGTCGCCGCGGCCCTCCCCTGGGCCGCCTCAAGGTGGAAAGTTTACGGAACCCGATAATCTTGCCATGCGCGCCCCGAGATCGGGCGAACGGCGTTCGACGCGACGGAATCTCCCCTTCACGCGCTGATCACGTCACTGGCCGCGGATCGTGCGGCGCAGTTTCGGGACGCGCTCGGCGAGCGGCCGCTCGGCGCCCCGCTGGGTCGGCTCGTAGTAGTCCTTGCCGACCAGTTCGTCCGGCGGGTACTGCTGCGCCAGCACGCCCTCGGGCACGTTGTGCGGGTAGCGGTAGCCCTGCGCGTTGCCGAGCTTCTTGGCCCCCGCGTAGTGCCCGTCGCGCAGCGGCGGCGGCACCGCGCCCGCCAGCCCGGCCCGGACGTCCGCCAGCGCCGCGTCGATGCCCTTGATCACCGCGTTCGACTTCGGCGCGGTGGCCAGGTGCACGGTCGCCTGCGCCAGCGCCAGCCTGCCCTCCGGCATGCCGATGAACTGCACCGCGTGCGCGGCCGCGACCGCCGACTGCAGCGCCGTCGGGTCGGCCATCCCGATGTCCTCGCTGGCGTGCACGACCAGCCGCCGCGCGAGGAACCGCGGGTCCTCCCCCGCCTCGATCATCCGGGCCAGGTAGTGCAGCGCGGCGTCCACGTCGGACCCGCGGATGGACTTGATGAACGCGCTGATCACGTCGTAGTGCTGGTCGCCGTCGCGGTCGTAGCGCACCGCCGCCTTGTCCACAGTGGACTCGACGGTGGCCAGGTCGATCGTCTTCGCCTCGGTGGCCGACGCGGCGTCGGCCGCCGCTTCGAGGGCGGTCAGCGCGCGACGGGCGTCCCCGCCCGCGAGCCGGACCAGGTGGGCGCGCGCGTCCTCGGTCAGCGTCAGCTCGCCCCCGAGGCCGCGTTCGTCGGCCAGCGCGCGCTCGATCAGCTCCGTGATGTCGTCGTCGGTCAGCGGGCGGAGCTGCAGCACGAGCGACCGCGACAGCAGCGGGGCCACGATCGAAAAAGACGGGTTCTCGGTGGTCGCCGCGACCAGCAGCACGGTGCGGTCCTCGACCGCGCCGAGCAGCGCGTCCTGCTGGGTCTTGGAGAACCGGTGCACCTCGTCGATGAACAGCACCGTGTTCTCGGCGTTGTACTGGCGGCGGCGGCGCGCCTCTTCGATGACCCCGCGCACCTCCTTGACGCCCGCCGAGAGCGCCGACATCGCGGCGAACCGGCGGCCGGTCGCGATCGAAACCAGGTTGGCCAGCGTCGTCTTGCCCGTGCCGGGCGGGCCGTAGAGCAGCACCGACGCCGGCGCGGCGCCCTCGACCAGCCGCCGCAGCGGCGCCCCCTCGCGCAGGAGGTGCTGCTGGCCGACGACCTCGCCGAGCGAACGCGGCCGCATCCGCACGGCCAGCGGGGAGCTCGCCGGGTCCGCCTGCGGCTCCGCCGCGTTCGACGTCGTCCGCTCCGGTGGCGGGGCCACGTCGGCGTTCACGGTGAAGAGCTCGTCCTGTCCCACAGAGATGACGTTAACCGACGCCACCGACAGAACCGCTTGCCCTGGCCCCCCGATCAGCGCTACCGTCGTGTTGACTGATTGACCGAAATAGCGATTCGGGTCAACCAGTCAAATGCTCAACGAAACCACAGGTGGAGACGCATGAGCCATCCCAACCGCGAGCGCGCCGACCGGATCCTGGACGCGGCGGGCGAGCTGCTGCTGCGCATGGGCTACCGGAAGGTGGCCATCGACGACATCGCGCGCGCGGTCGGCATCGGCAAGGGCACCGTTTACCTGCACTGGCGCAACAAGGAACTGCTGTTCCAGGCACTGATGATGCGGGAGTCGGCCGACCTGACCGATGAGATGCTGGCCGCGATCAAGGCCGACCCGGCGATGATCCTCCCGCACCGGATGATCCCGGAGTCGTTCCTCATCACCCATCGCCGTCCGCTGGTGATGGCGATGCTGCGCGGCAACGCCGAAATATTCGGCTCGCTCGGCGACCTCGCCCTGAAGAAGCAGCAGGACGAGTTGGGCGCACGGTTCGAGAACGTGCTGCTCCGGCACCGCCTGATCCGCGCGGACGTCCCGCACGTGAGCTACGCGCTCCACGCCGCGACGCTCGGGTTCTACCTCGGCGACACGGTTTCGGACGATTTCGAGGGCATCCCCCTGACGGAGAAGGCGGATGTCCTCGCGCACCTGATCCGCGCCGCGTTCGAGCCGCCCGGGGAGCCCGATCCCGTGGCGGTCGCGGAGGTGGCGGCGGAACTGAGTTCGGCGCTCGAGGAGCTCGTCTCGGGCTTTCGGAACGGGATCTACACACACGATCCCACCAGGGCACCCGGCTGAACCCGGGGCCACACAGGGGAAAGGGGCGGAAATGACCACCACACTCGCCGACACCTGGGGACTCCACGCCTCCCAGTTCTGGCTGCGGGGGAAGCAACCGGAGAAGCGGGTCGAGTACGCCGCGGAACTGGGGATGTGGAACGTCTACGGACACCCGGAGATCGAGGAGATCCTCCGCGACCCGGCGACGTACTCCTCCGACACCACCCGGCTGGTGCCGAAGGACATGATGCCGGACGCCGACCTCGAAGCGATGTCGGCCGGCAACCTGCTGCAGCTGGACCCGCCGCTGCACAACAAGATGCGCAAGCTCGTCAGCCGCGCGTTCACCCCGAAGGTGGTGGCGGACCTCGAACCGAGGATCGCCGCGATCACCCACGAGATGCTCGACGCGGTCACCACCGGAGACCGGCTGGAGCTGGTGGCCGACCTGGCCTACCCGCTGCCGGTGATCGTCATCGCCGAGCTGCTGGGCGTCCCGGCGAGCGACCGGCACCTGTTCAAGGGCTGGGTGGACAAGATGTTCGAGTCCTCCGAGCAGCTTTCGCTGGTGCAGAAGGACGAAAAGCAGGACGAGGCGATCAAGAAGTCCCTGGAGGGCCAGAAAGCGCTCACGGACTACCTCGGCGAGCACGTCGACGAGCGGCGGAAGCGGCCACGCGAAGACCTGCTGACGAAGCTGGTCGAAGCCGAGCTGGACGGCGAACGGCTGTCCCGCAACGAGGTCGTCAACTTCGCGAACATCCTGCTGCTGGCCGGGCACATCACCACCACGATGCTGCTCGGCAACTCGGTGCTGTGCCTCGACACGCACCCGGAATGGGCCGAGCGGGTGCGCGCGGACCGGTCGCTGGTGCCGCCGGCGATCGAGGAGTCGCTGCGGTACCTCACGCCGTTCGCCGCGGTGGCCCGCACGACCATGCGGGAGGTGGAACTCGACGGCGTCACCGTGCCGGCCGACCAGATGCTGATGGTCTGGGTGGCGGCGGCCAACCGGGACGAGCGCGTCTTCACCGACCCGGACCGCTTCGACCCGCTGCGTGACCCGAACCCGCACCTGGCCTTCGGCCGCGGGATCCACTTCTGCATCGGGGCGCCGCTCGCCCGGCTGGAGGGCCGGGTGGCGCTGAACATCCTGTTCGATCGCTACCCGGCGCTGCGCACGATTCCCGGCGAGCCACCGAAGTTCCAGGTCAACCCGAACATGACGGGCGTGCGGGAGCTGCCGCTCACCGTCGGGTAGCCCGGTTGCGCCCTGGGCGAACTCACTCGCCCGGGGCGCGGCCCGGGCCCGATGGTGGACGGATGAACGGGGCGGTGCTGTCGGACATCCACGGCGTGCTCCCTCAGCGGGTCCGCTCGCGGAACGAGTGCCACATGATCACCGCGGCGTAGGGCAGGAACTCGCGGCCGCGGCGCCACAGCCACGGGATGCCCTTGAGCACCAGCCACCCCACGTGCCCCGTGGTGCTCGGCGCGACGCCGCCGCCGCAGGTGAGGCTCACCGGCTCCGGGACGTCGAACCCGGCTTCGGCGAGCAGCCCGGTGAAACCGCTCGCGAGCATGCGGTGCCCCCGCTCGGACGGGTGCAGCCGGTCGACGCTCCACGACGCCAGGTCGTACGCGCCGGGCAGCCGTTCGAGGTCCAGGCAGGGCACGCCTTCGCGGGCGACGACCTCGCCGATGGCCGCGTTCAGCTCGGCGACGCGGGCGCTGAGCGCGCGCTTGAGCGACGGCGGGAGGCGGAAAACCTTGCTGTGGTCGTGGAACCGGACCGGCAGGACGGTGGTGCCGGCCTCCCGGAGCCGGTGGATCACCTCGGTGAGGTCGGCGGCGACGCGCGCCGCGTCGAAGTCGGGGCGGAGCGTGTCGTTCATGCCGGCCACCAGCAACGCCACGTCGGGCCGGTGCGCCACCGCGGCGGGCACCTGTTCGGTGAGCACGCACCGCATCCGGGCGCCGGCGAACGCCGGGTTCAGGTAGCCGCCGGCCTCGACCTCGAGCGCGGCCGCGACCAGCGGGCCGACGCCACGCCAGCCGCCCCGCCGCGGCAGCGGGTCGCCCAGCCCGACGGCGGTGGAGTCGCCGAGCACGGCGAGGCGCCGCGCCCGCCGGAGCGGCGGCACCGCCGTCAGCGGGGGCCGGGACGGTTCGGGAAGGGGAGTGACTTCGACGCTCATCACGGTCACGCCCATGACCATCGGCCACCGAAACTCACCCCTGGTGAGGAGCAGGTAACGCGACCACGACAGCGCGCCGAACTCTTGACACTCAGCTCACTTGCGCCGGAAATGTCCCGTTCACGGCCGGGGTCAAGCGCCCCAATGTGGCGTTGGTTGCGTCTGACGCACCCAACGCCACATTGGGTGCACTGGACGCACCCAACGCCACAAT